>VGYW01000059.1 GCA_016872875.1 Planctomycetota bacterium
AACTTGCAGCCGGCGAACTTGTGGGTGCCGTGGACGACGACCCCGCTCGCATACTTGTAGGTCACATCCACCTTGGAGAAGGTGTTCCAGAGTCCATCGAAGAACTCGCCCTTGCCCTCGACCTCGATGGGTCCGGAGGCGTCGGCGCCGATGCCCCACTGGGCGACGTCGAAGTAGTGTGCGCCGAAGTTGGTCATCTCGCCGCCCGAGTGGGGGTGGGTGTCAGGTCTTCAGTCCTTGAGTTATTCCTGATACCAGCTTCGTTGTTGAGAAGTCGGGACGGGGGGCTACAATCTGAGGTCGGGGCGGGGGAGTTGTTGGGGGGATGCGATGGGCGGACGGTTGCACGAGGGGATTCGGCGGCGGAAGGCGGAGGAGGCGCTGCGGGTGTACGCCCAGTTGCTGGTGGAGCACGAGCGGGTGCGGCGGCTGCGCGGCGGGGCGGCGCCCTCCCGTCGAGGCACTTGGCGCAACTGGCGCGAATGGCGTGAAGTTACGGCGCCGAGGGCTTCTCAGCCCGCCGCACGGCGGGCGGCAGAGGGTAGCCACGGGCGTAAGCCCGTGGGAGGCAGGCCCCCCTCATCGTAGCCCCGTAAGGGGCGGCAGAACCTTGAGTTACGTCTGCGCCCCCAGAGCTTCTGCCGCCCCCTGCGGGGGCTGGGCCGTGGGGGCGCCCCCGATCCACGGGCTTACGCCCGTGGCTACCCTCTGACGCCCTTTCGGGCTCATCTTCACGCCATTCGCACCTGGCGCTACTTCTTGCCGATGCACCAGAGGAACTCGTGGTCGCGGACGAAGATGCGGCCGCTGGAGATGGCGGGGGAGGAGCCGTTGCCCCAGCCGCCGAGGGTGCCGCCGCCGATGATCTCGAGCTTCGGCCCGGCCTTCAAGACGTAGCTGGTGCCAGTGCTGACGAAGTAGATGCGGCCATCAGCCGTGGCGATGGGGCTGGCGAGCTTGGAGACCTTGTCGAGCTTGTCGCGGAAGACCTCCTCGCCGGTGTCGAGCTTTCGGCAGAGGACCTCGCCCTCCTTCGCGGCCTTGTAGATGTGCTCGCCGCAGATGACGGGCGAAGAGTAGTCACCGGGGCTCTTATCCGCGCGCCACTTCACGTGGGTCTTCTCCACGTCGCCTTGGCCCGTGGGGTCAACGGCGAGCGCCCACTCGTTGCCGCCCTTGTCCACGACGACGAGGCCGCCGGCAGCGACGGGCGACTCGCCGAAGCCGCGGGCCTTACACGTCCAGAGCACCTCGCCCGTCGCGGGGTCGGCGCCCTGGAGGTTGTTCTCGCAGGCGGCGATCAGTTGGGTCTTGCCCTTCACATCGAGGAGGAGCGGCGTGGTGTTGCACGAGCCGGTCTTGGGGCGCTTCTGCTCCCACTTCACCTCGCCGGTCCTCTTGTCGAGTGCCTGGATGTAGCCCTGGCCGCGGCTCTGGTCCACGGAGAGGATGACGGTGTCGCCGAAGAGGATGGGGCTTTGGCAGATGCCGGGGTTGAGGACGAATGGGCCGGGCCGCTCGTGGCGCCAGAGGAGCTTGCCCTCGAAGTCCACCGCCGCGAACACGGCCGAGCCGAACCAGCAGTAGACCGCTTTGCCATCGGTCACGGGCGTTGGCACGGCGTAGATGGCGTAGCCCATCGGCTCCTTGCCCTGGGTGATTTGCGTGCGCCAGAGGAGCTTGCCGTCGGCCGCCTGGTAGCAGGCGAGGTGGTGCTCGGGGACCTCTTTCGCGGCCTCCTGCTCGCGGTTCTGCTTGGCGGCGGTGGTGATGAAGACGCGGTCCTCCCACACGATGGGGCTGGAGTGGCCCGTGGTGCCCTTGAGGGGTGCCTTCCAGAGGATGCCTTCGCCGGTCTTGCCGTCCCACTTCAGCGGCAGGTCCTTCTCGTTGGTTGTGCCCGTGCCCGTGGGACCGCGGAAGCCGGGCCAGTTGCCGCCCAGGCGTTGCCGGCCAGGACTGCGGCGATGCCCAATGCCAGACCGATGCGTCGCATCACTCTGTGTCCCCTTCAGGTTGCCTTGTGTGGCTCAGGCAATCATGGCCGCATGATAGCTGCCGGGGCGGGGCGCTGTCAATGCGGCTTGAATCGTCCTCGTCCTCGTCCCTCGTCCTCGATTCTCCTGCATCGGTGGCAAAGAAGAGTCGAGGACGAGGACGAGGGACGAGGACGAGGACGATTGGGCCGGTTGATCTCCCGGCGAAGGTGGGCTACAATCTTGGTGAAGGGCTGGTTCCCCCGGCTTGAAGGGCTTGCTGATGCGCGAGACGATTGGGCGGTTCCGCGACCTGCTGGTGGACCACATGGCGGTGCTGGAGGACGAAATCCGCCTCTCCGAGGCGCTCTACAAGGAGCGGCACGGCGACTTCACGTACGTGACGCTCGAGAACGTGGCCCTCTTCGAGCGGCAGGCGCGCGACGTCCACAATGCCAGGCAGCACTTCCAGACGATGGACCTCGACAGATTCCAGTCCATCGAGGAGTTCAAGCAGTTCGTCCTGGCCACGCTCCGCGAGCTCTACGACTCGCGCGCGATGTTCCGCTCCGGCATCCGCATGCTGATGGAGTGCGTGCGCCACCTGACCTGTTGATTTGCCGTGGGGAGGTGGCCTATAATGGAAATCAACGCGGTCGCCGGTCTCTGTCAAGGGGGATGATTGGATGGGTGGATGAATGGATGATTGTCTGACATCCATCCACCCATCCACTCATCCATTCATCCCCCGCGAACACGCGCGCAAACCGCGCACAACTGACAACGGAAGAGTCCAGGGCTGCCAGGAGGCCATGAGCATGGCGTGGAAGCACCTTCTTCTCACGGCTTTGCTAGCGCTCGGCCTCGCGCCCGCGGCGGCCGACGTCGTGCACATGAAGTCCGGCGGCCGCGTGGAGGGGGCCATTCTCTCCCGCACCGATGCCGAGCTGGTCGTCCAGACCTCCGCGGGCAAGGTGGTCCTCAAGATGGCCGAGGTTGACCGCATCGAGGTGAAGGCCTCCCCGCTCGACGTCTACCGCGAGATGGCGGCGAAGGTGAAGGACGACGACGCGGACGGCCACTACAACCTCGGCCTCTGGTGCCAGGACCAGAAGCTCTTCCGCGAGGGGCGGGGCGAGTTCGAGAAGACCATCGCCCTCGACCCCAACCACAAGGGGGCGCGGGCCAAGCTCGGCTACGTGCTCCGCGACGGCAAGTGGCTGACCGACGCCGAGGCGAAGAAGGCCGAGGGCCTCGTCCGCGTCGGCGAGAAATGGGTCACTGAGGACGAGCGCGTCCGCGGCGAGCAGCGCGAGGCCGTGGCCGCCTGGGCGCGCCGCTTCCGCCAACTCGTCGCCGCAAGGCCAACCTCCGAGCAGGCCGTAGCAAAGCGGGTGCTCGACGCCATCGGCGAGCGCCCCCGCGACATCCCCCACGCCGCTCTCCACATCGTCCTCGAAGAGCTCATCAAGGAGTCCATCGAGGCGTCGCGCGACCGGACGGGGGACGCGCGGCTCGCCCTCGTGGGCGTCCTGGCCGACTCCCGCGGCCCCGACGCCGCCGACATCCTCCGCAAGGCCGCCGTGCGCGACATTGACGGAAGGGTCCGCGCCGCCGCCATCAAGGCCCTCGCCGCCCAGAAGGACCCCGAGAACACAGCCTACTTCGTCGGCCTCATCCAGCGCTTCACCAGCCCCAGGGTGCGCCTCGGGAGCGACAAGGCCGGCCGAGCCACCGCCCGCCGAGTGCTCCGCCGAGCCTCCGAAGCCCTCGCCGGCCTCCGCGACCCCAAGGCCATCCCCGCGCTCGCAGGCGCCATCTCCGTCTACTTCGCCTTCCCCGAGAAGGCCGACGAGATGCCCCCCCTCAACATCAGCTTCGGCAACACCGCGCTGGCCGACATGGCCATCGTCAGGGACGCCTTCGGACGCCAGGTCGCCGTGCCCATCACCGAGAACTCCAACTGGGGCCTCGATGCGTCCCTGGAACGCGAGGCCGAGGACCCGTTCTTCTTCAACGAAGCCGCCTACAACGCCCTCCGCACGCTGACCGGGCAGGACTTCAGCCACGACAAGCGCGCCTGGCTCGCCTGGTGGTATCGCAACCGGCACAACCTGGAAGACTGAGCCCGACGGTTTGCCTCGTCGCGGCCGGTGTTGCCCGCGGTCCCCGCGCGGCCATCAGGGGCTGCCCACCATCGAGAAGTCCAATACTCAATACCCAACTCTCAATACTCAATATCCAGGTAGCACGACAACGCTAGTTTCGGTGGCTCCACAGGCGGTAACCACTTGTCAATACAGGGGATACGCTACAGTAGCATGTCATTCTGAGCGGAGCCAGCCTCCCGGCGGGCGGAGCGAAGAATCTCTCTGCGCGCTGAGCCCGTGGTTGAGGGGCAGACTCCGTAGCCGGACACAGGCCAAAGAGAGATTCTTCGACTTCGGCCGCCAAGAGGCGGCCTTCGCTCAGAATGACAACTCTTTGGGGCTTGCGCCGGGGAAAGTAGCGTTGTCGTGGTAGGACGATTGGCGCAGTGTTTTCCCTTTCACTTGGTCATGGAAGATTGAGTGTTGGGTATTGAGTATTGGACTTTGGGCGAGCCGGAGCATGTGCGCAAAGCGCGCACGAGCGTCAGAGTCGGAGGAGGGCGGCGTGTGCAGACAGGCCGGCGCCGGCCCCGATCATGACGCACCAGTCGCCAGCGGCAGCGCCGTTGGCCAGCACCCGCTCCACCTCGAACCAGATGGTGGGCGAGGACATGTTGCCGAACTCGGCCAGGACGCCGCGTGCGAGCGACACCTGCTCCTCGGCGAGGCCGAGCGAGAGCTGGTTGTGGAGCTGGCCGCCCTTGTGAACGTAGCGGATGGCCTCGCGGTGCTCGGGGGCATAGGCCCGGGCGGCGTCCACCAGCGCCGGGCCGCGCGGACGCGTCCAGAGGACGGCCGCCGCGGCGCCGTCGGCGAACAGGGCGTTCGAGAGGATCAGGCTCAGGTCGTCCCCCATCTGAAACGTCGCGGAGCAAATCTCCACTGCGATGCTGAGGGCGATGCGGTCGGGCGCGCCCCTGAGGATGTCGCGGCACATCTCGAGGTTGGGCATGGCGCCGCCGCAGCCGGCCCCCACGAGGTCGTAGGCCCGCACGTCGCGCGCGAGGCCCAGTTCCTCGAACAGGTAGGTCGAGATGCCTGGGCAGACGTAGCCCGTGCAGGTGTTGACCACGACGGCCGCGAGGTCGGCCGCCGCCAGGCCGGCCCGCTGGAGGGCCTGCCGGCTCGCCCGGGCCGAGAGCGCCACCGCTTCAGCCGTCGCGCGTGGCGCGTGAAGCGCCACATCGGCGGCCGCACGCCCAGCCGGTAGAGGATGCGGTACGCCGCCGGCAGGAAGGGCACGCGCAGGGCGGTGGGGCCCAGGAGGTTCGGCTGGCTGGCCGCCGCCCTGGCGAACTCCGCCCTCAGCCACTCGATGTCCAGCTCCGGCGAGAAGTAGAAGACCGGCTTGAGCATGTCCGCGGGTGGGAGGGACAGGAGGCCCTCCTGGCGAGCGATGGCCTCGATGCCCGCCCCTGGGTAGATGCGGAGGCCGAAGTTGAAGAACGCCACATCGGTCGGCCGGACCGCCGTCCGTGCGAACCCAAGGGTCTCTCGCACGGTCGCCCTGGTCTCGCCCGGGCCGCCCAGGAGAAAAATCCACATGCACGGGATGCGGTGGCGGGCCACGACGCCGGCCACGCGGCGCACGGTGGCCGCATCGTAGCCCTTCCGCAGGCCCGCAAGCGTGGCGTCGGCCGCGCTCTCCGCCGTGACGGCCACGGCGTCGGGAGGATGGCGGTGCAGCTCCGCCTCGAGCGCTCTGGCGGGGTTCCGCGAGAACATGAGGTCGAGCAGCCGGACCGCGTGGCCGGCGCGTTCCGCGGCCTCGGCCGCCATGCACGCGCCCAGCGGAACCACCGGCATCGGCTGCCGGCAGCGGTTGGGGTTCACGATGAGGACCTTCATCCAGCAGCCCTTCGCCTCAGCCCGCCCTGAGGAACCTGCACGGACGTCACCACTGGATTATAGCGCCGACTCGGTACTCGCGGGATGTCAAGCCAGGCCGGGTGCCCCTGAGCTCCTATCCCCAAGGCGCCACGGGGACGCCAGAGGGGCGTGGGGGAAGTGGCGGGAGCGTCAGGTTCGCGGCGAGGGGAGGACTATGGAGTGCGGCAACGGAGTTGCCGCTTTGGATTCCCGCGAAGCGCGCAGAGGCGCGCTGCCTGTCCGACCGCTCCGCTGGGACGCAAAGCGGCATCTGCGATGCCGCACTCCATACTCCTCCTGTTTCAGTCAGGGGAGGACTATGGAGTGCGGCAACGGAGTTGCCGCTTTGGATTCCCGCGAAGCGCGCAGAGGCGCGCTGCCTGTCCGACCGCTCCGCTGGGACGCAAAGCGGCATCTGCGATGCCGCACTCCATACTCCTGCTGTTTCAGTCAGGGGAGGACTATGGAGTGCGGCAACGGAGTTGCCGCTTTGGATTCCCGCGAAGCGGGCAGAGGCGCGCTGCCTGTCCGACCGCTCCGCTGGGACGCAAAGCGGCATCTGCGATGCCGCACTCCATACTCCTGCTGTTTCAGTCAGGGGAGGACTATGGAGTGCGGCAACGGAGTTGCCGCTTTGGATTCCCGCGAAGCGGGCAGAGGGGCGCTACTTGCGAAGTTGTGGTCAAAGACCAGGGGAGTCTGGGCGGGATGGGGGCGGATGTGGAAGGGGCCGCTCCGCGGGATGAACTGCTCAAGTCGCCTCAGGCTTGGGTGGCTCCTGAGGCGTCTCGGGGGGCTTTTCGTGGGTGTGGTGGAGGACGGCGCGGGCGCGCTCGGTCTGGCGCTGGCGTCGGGCCTCCTCGGCCTCGCGGTCGCGCCGCCGGCTGATGGTGATGGCCACGCCGAGTGCCGCAGCCGTTATCCCCACCACCACGGCCAGGGCGATCTCGAGGCTGTGCCCAGACCCCGCGTCGCCGTAGTCGAGGATGAGCATGCGCTTGGCGACGAGGACGGGGCTGTCGTGCTGCCGGCCCTCCCCGTCGGCGTAGGTCCACTTCTTCAGGAAGTAGCCGTAGAGGATCACCGGGTCGTCGTCGCGGATGCCGTCAGGGATGTCGAGGCAGTAGAAGGTGTGGAAGCCGCGGTCGCGGTCCGCTACCTGTCCGTAGAAGACGGTGGTCATGTCGAGCCTGTTCTCGGGCAGGACCATGCGGATGAGGCGGCGGAGCTGGCCGCTGATTGCGACGGGTTTGGCGCGGTACTGCTCGGGCTCTAGCCTGAGGTTCGCGTGCGTGAGGTCGCGGTTCGCCTTGGCCTTCAGTTCGTCGAAAGACACCTCTCGCGCGCGCTTGAGGAGCCAGTAGAGCGAGCGGGCCTCGGCGCGGTTGCCGTCCACTATTGGCCCGGGCAGCTTCGCCGCGTCGAGATAGGTCGGCGGCTCGAGCTCCTGGGCGATGAGGACGGCGACGTGGAACTCGGGGTCGCGCAGGCGCTCGCCGAGGCTGACCTGCGCCTTGAGGAACCTGCCGCAGGCGGCCACCTGGTCGTAGCGGAGCGCGCCCTTGAGCCGCTCGATGCTGTAGACGTCGTAGAGGTAGCCCTTGGCGTTGGCCGGGGCCTTGGGCGCGCGGAGGCGGTAGGCGTAGAGCTTCTCCAGCCCCATCGGGTTCTGGCCGAGCGGCTGCTCCCACATCTGCACGAGCTCGCCGGCCACGCGCAGGGGCCTGCCGCGGAAGCCCACCGCCTTCTCCCACAGCGTGTCCCAGGGCGGCGCGGCCTCCGCCTCCGCCTTGAGCTTCTCCGCCTTCTCCTGGAACACCTGATAGACGAGGTAGAACAGCGGCCCGGGCTCAAGCTCCGTGCTCTGGTCCTCCACCTTGTCGAGCGTCTTGGGGTCGGCCATCGAGGGGAACTTTTCGTCAACCTCCTTCTTGACGACGGCGAGCTCGGGCGGCTCCTTGCCCACTGGCACCGGCGATATGTCCAGGTGGCTCTCCTCCACCCCCATCGTCTTCTTCGGGTCTACCTGCGAGCTCCGCTTCGCCTCATCCGCGTCCTCGCCCTGCGTGGCGGAGCGTTCGAGCGCCTTGTTCCCCCAGCGGGCCAGCTCGATCATCACGAGCACGACGACGACCAGGAGCACCACCATGACCACGAGCTTGATGCGGCTCGTCCGCATCATCTGCTGGTGGCGTTCCCGCAGGATCGGGGAGAGGTCCATCACGCTATCCTCCTTCTTGAGCCGTCAGTGTCGGCTCGGCTGGCAGGAGCACACGATCGGCAACCAAAGGATTAAGCGCTTCATCGCAGCCTCTCGTTCACTCCCCGCTCCACATTCTACCATTCCCCATCGTGTAGCTTCAACAGGAGAATCGAGGACGCGGACGAGGGACGAGGACGAGGACGATTGGGGAGTGCCATGAGAAACCCGCCGCGGGCCAGGCGGTCCGGCGGCGGGTTTGGGGGGTGCAAAGGGATGGGCGGTTTAGCGCTTGGAGAACTGGAAGCGGGCGCGGGCGCGCTTGCGGCCGTACTTCTTGCGCTCCTTCTCGCGCGAGTCGCGGGTGAGGAAGCCCTCTTCCTTGAGCTTCGGCTGGTTCTCCCTGTCCATCTTGATGAGGGCGCGTGCGATGCCGAGGAGGAGGGCGTCGGCCTGGGCGGCCACGCCGCCGCCGGCGATGCTGGCGAGGACGTCGTACTTGTTGATGGCCTTGGTGGTGCGCAGCGGGGCGCGGATGGCCTGCTGGAGGCGCTCGATGGGGAAGTACTCGTTGGCTTCGCGGCCGTTGACGAGCATGCGCCCCGTGCCGCGTCGGAGGCGGACGCGTGCGACGGCGGTCTTGCGGCGGCCGGTGCCCCAGCAGAAGTCGGTGGGGGCAACTGCGGCCGCGGGGGGAACGGCGGGCGTAGACAAGCGTTTTCTCCTTAAGGCGGCCTGCGGCCGCAACCAAAGGGGATGATTGGATGGGTGGATGTATGGATGATTGTCTGACACCCATCCACCCATCCATTCATCCATTCATCCCCCAACATGCGCGCAAAGCGCGCACATGTGACGACGGGACAAATCAAGGCGCCAGCGGCTGCGGGCTCTGGGCCGCGTGCGGGTGGTCGGGGCCTTTGTAGACCTTGAGCTTGCGGAGCATGTGGCGGCCGAGGTTGCTGTGGGGGAGCATGCGGCGCACGGCCTCGCGCACCACCTGGTCGGGGCGCGTGGCCATCATCTCGCGCAGCGTCTTGCTGCGGATGTGGCCGGGGCGGCGCGAGAGGGTCCAATAGAGCTTCTGGTCGAGCTTGCGGCCGGTCACGCGCACCCTGGCCGCGTTCACCACCACCACGAACTCGCCCGTGTCCACGTGGGGGGTGAAGGTCGGGCGGTGCTTGCCGCAGAGCACGGTGGCCACGCGGGTGGCCAGGCGGCCCAGCACCTGCCCGTTCGCATCCACGACGCGCCAGCCCTGGGCCACCTCGCCCGGCCTGGCCATATACGACTTCGTCGGCATCTCAACACTCCGGGGGGCGCGAGCTAGACTCCAACAGCAAAACACATATTTTAGCGATGCCGGGGGATTGAGTCAAACGCATGTTTTCGCGGATGGGGCTGGCCCCGGAAGTGAAGGGGATGGTTGGATGGTTGGATGAATGGATGACTGTCTGACACCCATCCACCCATCCATTCATCCCCTCCGGTGGCTAAGAGCGCCTTTCGAGGAGGCCACGCCGTCGGAGCCAGTCGGCGCAGCGCTGGGTCCAGCTCGACAGGATGATGTCGTTGGGGGCGAGGCCGTAGCCGTGGCCGCCCTTCTCGTAGATGTGGAGCTCGCCTGGGACGCCCATGCGGCGCATGGCGATGTAGAAGAGCACGCTGTTCTCGGGCGGCACCACCTTGTCGTCGCCGGTGTGGACCAGGAAGGTTGGGGGCGTGGCGGTGTTGACCTGGCGCTCGTTGGAGAGGCTCTCCAGGAAGCGCTGCTTGTGGCTGTCGGCCCCCAGCAGGTTGTCGCGGGTGGGTGTGTGGGTGTACTTGGAGGCGAGCGAGATGGCGGGGTAGGCGAGGACCATGAAGTCGGGGCGGCAGCCCACACGGTCAATGGGGTCCTCCGCCTCGGGGTTGCCGTCGCTGAAGTGGGTGCCGACTGTTGCGGCGAGGTGTCCGCCTGCGGCGAAGCCGATGATGCCCACGCGGTCGAAATCGAGGCCCCACTCGTGGGCGCGCTTGCGGGCGAGGCGGACCGCGCGGCGGGCGTCCTGGAGCTGGCTTGGGTGGTGGTAGCTCGGGGCCAGGCGGTACTTGAGGACGAGCCCCGCGACGCCGAGGGAGTTGAGCCAGAGTGCGACGTCGCGGCCCTCGTGGTCGCCCGAGAGGTCCCAGTAGTCGCCCCCCGGGCAGATGACGGCGGCCGCTCCATTGGCCATCTCGGCGGGGGGCAGGTAGAGGGTGAGCGAGGGCTTGTCGGCGTCGCGGTTGCCGAGTGCGCCTGGGGCGCCCTGGGGCCAGAGGAGCTCCACGCGCGGACCAGTGGGCGCCTGCGGCTGGGGCGCGTCGGACGCCTGCGGCGCCGCGGGCGGACGCGACTTCGCCTTAAGCAGCTCCTCCAGCCGGCTCAATGCCGTCTCCTCCTAAGGCGGTCCCTGGCCGCAACCAAAGAGGATGATTGGATGGATGGATGAATGGATCATTGTCTGACATTCATCCACCCATCCATTCATCCATTCATCCATTCATCCTCCTCAGATTGTAGCCACAATCCTGCTGGCGTCAACCCTGTTTCACAAGATGAGCATCGCGTCGCCGAAGCTGTAGAAGCGGTAGCCGAGGCGCGTGGCCTCCGCGTAGGCGGCGAGGAGGCGCTCGCGCCCCGCGAATGCGGCCACGAGCATCAGGAGGGTGGAGCGCGGGAGGTGGAAGTTGGTCACGAGGGCGTCGGTCGCGCGGAACTCGAAGCCTGGGGTGATGAAGAGGCCGGTGGTGCCGCTGGCCGGCCCCCAGCGGGGCTGGCGGGCGACGGTTTCGAGGACGCGGGTGGCGGTGGTTCCGATGGCGACGACGCGGCGGCCTGCGGCGCGCGTGGCGGCAATCGCCTCGGCAGCGGCGGCGGGAAGTTCGAACCATTCGGCGTGCATCACGTGGTCTTCTACCCGCTCGACTTTCACAGGCTTGAACGTGCCGAGGCCGACGTGGAGGGTGAGGGTGGTTCGGCGGACGCCTCTGGCGTCGAGCGCGGCGAAGACCTCTGGGGTGAAGTGCAGCCCGGCGGTCGGCGCCGCGATGGCGCCGGGGCGCTCGGCGTAGACGGTCTGGTAGCGCTCGCGGTCCGCCGCGCGGTCGGGGTCGCCGCGCGGTGGCCGCTTGATGTAGGGCGGGAGCGGCGCGCGGCCCACCCGCCCGAGCGTCGCCAGCACCTCGTCGTGGCTGATGGGGAAGGCCAGGTGGACCTGGCCGTCGGGCAGGCGGGCGTGGAGGGTGCAGGTGAGTGCGCCGCCTTCGAGCGAGAGCTTCTCGCCGACCTTGATGCGTGCGAGGCCCTTGAGCATGGCCCGCCAAATCTCGCGGGACGGGGACGTCCCGCCCACAACTGGGGAGATGAGGAGCACCTCGATTCGTCCGCCCGTGGGCCTCCGCCCGATGAGCCGGGCCGGGATGACCCTCGTGTCGTTCAGCACCAACAGGTCGCCTGGGTCGAGCAAGTCCGCGATTTCGCGGAAGACGCGGTGCTCGGTTTCGCCCGAGTGGCGGCGGAGGACGAGGAGGCGCGATTCGTCCCTCTTGGGCAAGGGGTGTTGCGCGATCAGGTCGCGGGGCAGGTCGTAATCGAAGTCTTCTACACGCAAAGGGTGGCTCCGGCGAACGAGGTATCCGTGCCGCGTCCCGCGTGCCGCGTGAGAAGAGAAGGAATGCCCGCCAGTGCGTACTTCCTATCTGCTTCTTGGCACGCGGGACGCGGCACGGGTCACGAGTCAGCAGATTCTCGGCAATTGCTCGCCATAGGGCGCATCCACCACACGCCTGCCGCCGATGAGGGTGCGGAGGCTCACGCGCCCCTTCGTGGCCTCGAGCACGCGGCCGATGAGAGCGGCGGAGCGGCCGAGCGGGTGCGCCCGCATCGCCGCGAGCACCTCCGGCACCACGGCTTCGGCGCAAGTCACGACCACCTTGCCCTCGTTCGCCACGTAGAGCGGGTCGAGGCCGAGGAGGTCGCACGCGCCCCGGACTTCGGGGCGGACCGGGATGGCGGCTTCGTCGAGCTCGATGTCGTGGCGGCAGGCCTCGGCGATTTCGCAGACCACCATGCCCAGCCCGCCGCGGGTGGGGTCGCGGAGCGAGTGGACCGCTTGACCGCCCGCGGCGAGGATGGCCGCCACGAGGCCCGCGAGGGGCGCAACGTCGCTCGACACGGGCGTCTCGAAGCTCAGTCCCTGGCGTTCGCTCATGATGGCCACGCCGTGGTCGCCGATGGTGCCGTTGATGAGCACCGCATCGCCCGGCCGGGCGCGCTCCATCGCGATCTCGACGCCTTCGGGAACGACCCCGATGCCCGAGGTGTTGATGAAGAGTCTGTCGGCGGCGCCGCGCTCGACCACCTTCGTGTCGCCGCAGGCCACCGTCACCCTTGCCTCCTCCGCCGCGGCCTTGGCCGAATCGAGGATGGCCGCAAGGTCGTTCAGTGGCAGCCCCTCTTCGAGGATGAGGCCCATCGAGATGTAAAGCGGCTTGGCTCCCGCCATCGCCAGGTCGTTCACCGTGCCGCTCACCGCCAGCAGCCCGATGTCGCCTCCCCGGAACCGCAGCGGCTTCACCACGTAGCTGTCGGTTGTAAATGCCACGTGCCCGGGCGGGAGATCGACAAGCGCGCTGTCCGATAGGGGCGCCAGCGCAGGGTTGCCGAAGCGCGAAACCACCATCTGGCCGATGAGCTGTTTGGTCAGCCAGCCCCCGCCGCCGTGGGCCAACAGCACTCGATCTTCAGCCATGATGGGTCCCCTGCAAACGAGCGCGTGATGCGTGATACGTGATGCGTGAGAAGAGAAGCCGGGCACGATCAGTCAGGCGTATCGCCATAGCTCACCTCGCCTTCATGAACGGTGTAGGTGCGCTGGTCAGGGATCATGGTGAGGAGAAGGCGCACCACTTGTGTCATCAGGTCCAGGCGATGGCTGGTCACTTCCTCTCCCAGGATGTGGCGGCCCTTGTAGTACCAGTCCCTCGTCTCGCGTGCGGAGCCGAGGCTGTACTCATAGAAACGAGCGCGCTCCTTGTTGGAGCTGCGGGAGTAACCCTCAGCGATGTTCGCGCTCACTGACCCCACAGACCTGTAGAGTTGGTCCGACAGCCCGCGCGTCCTGCTGTCACCCATCAGCTTCGTCACATCGCTCCAGGCAAGGTCGCACACGAAGAGCGCCAGGCGATAGGCTTCCACCTTCCACAGGTAGTCGCCTGTGATCGCCTTGGGCACCGTCTTCTCCCAGTCCTCGTAAGACATTCGTGCTCTCCTTGGCAGGGGTGAGCCAACGCATGGTCCGTCAGCGCTGACTGCCGTGCGGAAGCCTCTTCGCTCTTCTCACGCATCACGTATCACGCATCACGCCTCCCCTACCGCTCTCCATACTTATAGAAGGCGGCGCAACTGCCCTCGGTGGAGACCATGCAGGGGCCGACGGGCGTGGCCGGGGTGCAGCGGACGGCGAAGAGGGGGCATTGGGGCGGCTCGATGAGGCCGCGAAGCACCGCGCCACAGGAACAGCCGGGATTCTCCAGCTCGGGGGGGACCTCGACGCCCAGGACGGCCAGCGCGTCGTGGCCGGCAAGCTCGGGCCGGAGCTTCAAGCCGCTCATCGGGATGGTGCCGAGGCCGCGCCAGGCGGCGTCACAGGGCTGGAACGCGTCCGCCACCCGCTCGCGGGCCTTGGCGTTCCCCTCGCGCGTCACCCAGCGCTTGTACTGAATCTCCACCTTCGGCTGGCCCTCGACAAGCTGAAGGAGGAGCATGGCGATGCCTTCGAGGACATCTTCGGCCTCGAAGCCTGTGACGACGCAGGGCACGCGATACCTCTCGGCCAGCGGCTCGTAGACGGCAGAGCCTGTGATGACGCTGACGTGGCCTGGGCAGATGAAGCCGTCGAGCTTCACCTCGCCGCCGGCCAGGATGGCCTCCATGGCGGGGGGGATGACCTTGTTGGCGGCGAGAAAGAGCATGTTCCGCAGGCCGCGTTCGCGGGCGTAGGCGGCGGTGGCGGCGATGGTGGGGGTGGTGGTCTCGAAGCCGATTGCGAAGAAGACCACGGTGTGGCGCGGCTCCGCCTCGGCGAGCTTGAGGGCGTCGAGCGGCGAGTAGACCATCCGCACGTCCGCCCCTTCGGCCTTCGCGCGCTCCAGGCTCGTGCGGCTGCCCGGCACGCGCACCATGTCGCCGAACGTTGCCAGGCGCACGCCTGGCCTGTCGGCGATCTCGAGCGCGGCGTCCACCATGCCCATCGGCGTCACGCACACGGGGCAGCCTGGGCCGCTGAGGAGCTTGACGTTCGGCGGGAGTAGCGCGCGGATGCCGCTGCGGAAGAGCGCCATCGTGTGGGTGCCGCAGACCTCCATGAAGCGAATAGTGCGCGGGGCGAGACGGGCCGCGCGCTCGGCGATGAGCTTGAGGAGGTCAGGCACAGAGCCACGAGCCGCGAGCCGCGAGCCGCGAGCCTGAAGATCGGGGTTCAAGGCTTCTCCTCCTCTTGAGGCTCGCCGCTCGCCGCTCGTGGCTCGAAGCTTTCCAGCCTGGCCATCTCCTCCCAGAGCCGCAGGCTCTCGGCGGCGTCCTCGGCGGACATCTTTTCGATGGCGAAGCCGGCGTGGACGAGCACATAGTCGCCGAGCTGCGGCTCGTCCACCAGGCTCACGTCTGCCTCGCGGCGATTGCCCATCACGTCCACCGTCGCCAGGCGACCTTGGAGTTCGACGATCTTTGCGGGCACTGAAAGGCACAAGGGTGTCGTCTCCTCCGATTCTTGTCTTCGCACGCGTCACGGATCACGCGTCATCAGAAATCCGTCTCCCTCCTCAGCCGCTCGACTTGTGGCACCAGTCGCGGGTCGGCGATGATCGTCCCGCCGCGCTTGAGCATGGCGCGCAGTGGCGAGAGATCCCTGAGCTCCGGGCATCCGCCAACATCAACCTTCTCAAGTTCTGGCAGGGAGGCCAGCGGGGTCAGGTCGGCCAGCTTCCGGCTCAGCGACAGATCGAGGGACTTCAGGCGCCTTGACCCGGCGAGGGGGCGGAGATCGGCAAGCCCCTCTGAACCTGTGAGAGCGAGTGATCTCAGGGCAGGAAGCTTCGCCAGTGGCCCGACGTCAGTCGCCTTCTTGCAGCCGTTCAGGCTGAGGAACTCAAGGGCGGTCAGGCTCGCAAGCGGAGCGAGGTCGGTCAGCTCGGGCAAGTCGCTGAGGAAACCCAGCGAGACGCTCTTCAAAGACCTGAGCTGCGCGAGTGGCTTGAGGTCAGCCAGACGCGGACAAGGGGTGATGAGGAGTTCCTGGAGATTGACGATGGCGCCGAGGGGCGCCAGGTCGTTGACTTGTCCGCACTTGTAGATATGGAGCCGTCTGAGTTGGCTCAGCCTCCCGACAGAGGCGAGGCCGCCTAGCCCTTGACAGTTGTCGAGGAACAGATCCTCCAGAGCTGTTAGCGACCTAAGGGGGGTCAGGTCGCGGACAGCGGGACAACTCTCGATGCGTACCTCGCGCAGGGCTCGAAGGCGGGCGATGCCGCCTAGGTCGGAGAGGCCCGTGCACCGCTCAATCCGAAGCGACTCCAGGTTCTCCGCCTTCGCGTGCGGAGGGATGCTCGATACGTCCTCGATATGGCTTAGCCAGAGCTTCTTCAGTGCCATGAGGCTGCTGAGAAAGCTCAAGTCGTCAAGGCCGCCGACGTAGGCCTCCTCGAGCTTTGTGAGGCGCCCCAGTGGCGCTAGGTCTTTGCCGCCTTTCGTCTTCTCACTGAACCAGAGCTTGAGGTACTTGAGTTCCGCAAGGCGCCCCAGCGCCGTGAAGTCTTTCACCTGGGTCTTGCCGCTGAAGTGGAGGCCAAGGCGCGACAGGCCAGTCATTTGTCCAAGCGGCTCAATGTCCCGCGCCTCCGAACTCAGCCTGACGTAGAGTTCCACCAGGTTTGCCATGCCACTCAAAGGAGAGAGGTCTGCCGCCTCGCAGTAGGGCAGGTGAAGCCTGCGGAGCTTCGTCAGGCCGCGCAGCGGCCTGAGGTCCATAGGCCCTGGCGGCCAGAGCGCGTGTAGCCAAAGGGACCTAAGCTCCGTTAGCCTTTCCATCGCCCGCAGGTCGAAGGGGTAGTCAGCCGAGATGTATAGGGCCCGCAGATTGGTCATCTGTGCGAGCGAGCCCATATCCTCAAGAAGCGGCGCATCGCCCCGCGAGCCCACCGCACAGACCATAAGCGACGTGAGGCCCTTCGCGGCGTTGAGCGTGGGGATTATGGGGGCCTCACGATGGCTGCTTATCCTCAATGCATAGATTCCGGGACACCTGCCGATGAAAGCGTTGAGGTGCGCCAATGGGCCTTCTGAGACGTGCAGCGCGACCCTGACATTCGGCGGCACGGGCGGGAGCGCAGCAAGGGCCTCCCCATTGCACCAGATGGTCAACGGGCTGACCCCCTCGGCGATAGCCTGCCGCAAGGCTTCGAACCCTTCGGGTTCCTTTTGCGGAACCCTCACGTGCGCGAGGCGTCGCTGCCCACCATCCACGCTGAGGAAGGTCCGAGGCCCCTCCTTCTGAAACAGCAGATCGGCCCCGCGCTCATAAGGCACAAAGGCTCCGTCGCCACAATGGACCCACTCGCCTGGCACGAACTGTCGGGTGTCGGTTCCCCCGGTGGACGAGCGGACCGTTGCGGTGGCGATCTCCGCAGCCGGCTCGGGCGCTGGCTCTGCGCCGCGGCCTATCGAGGCCATTGGCGCAACGAATAGGGGAACCAGGAACGAAGCCAAGGGATGGAGCTTCATTGCCGTGCTTTCTCACGCGTCACGGGTCACGCGTCACGCATCCTCGCCAAAGCCACCACCGCCTGGCCAAGCGACACTCCGCCGTCATTCGTCGGCACCAGGCGATGGTAGCGGACATCGAAGCCGTCGCGCTCCAGCACTTGGCACACGCCCTCCAGCAGGCGCATGTTCTGGAAGCAGCCGCCGCTGAGGGTGACTGTGCTCAAGCCACGTGCGCCGCGAATGTCGGTGCAGACCGCTCGAACGACCTCGACTATCGTATTGTGGAAACGGGCGGCGATCAACCCGCGGGGCGCGCCCCGCCGCAGGTCGTCGAGCACCGCCCTCATGGTCTCCCGCGGATCAATCGTCCACGGCGTCGCGCTAACATCGAGGTTGAAGGGATAGAACACACGATCGCGGTGTTGGGTGTCAGGTGTTGGGTGTTGGGGGTTGAAATCGCAAATCGGAAATCGGAAATCGGAAATGCTCGCTTCGAGCTCTATGGCGGCCTGGCCCTCGTAGCTGGTGCGGGTGCAGATGCCGAGGAGGGCGGAGACGCCGTCGAAGAGGCGGCCCATCGAGGAGGTCTCGGGGCAGGCCACGCCTTTGTCGAGAAGCTGCTGGACGGCGGCCAGGTCGGCGGGAGGGACGCCCGCGCGCTCGAGCTCGGGGAAGACCGTGGGGCCGAGGTAGGCGAGGGCCATGCGCCACGGCTCCCGGATGGCCGCCTCGGCGCCAGGCATCGGCACGTAAGCGAGATGCGCAAGGCGCTCGAAGTCGGCCAGCGTTGCGACGAGGAACTCCCCGCCCCACACCCTGCCGTCGGTGCCATAGCCCGTGCCGTCCAGCGACACGCCAATCACAGGGCCTTCGAGGCCGTGCTCGGCCATGACCGAGGCGGCGTGGGCGTGGTGGTGCTGAACGCCGGAGAGGACAACGGTGTCAGGTGTTAGGTGTTGGGGGTTGGGGGTTGGAATCTGGAATGTGGAATCTGGAATGTGGGATGCCGCCTTCGCAAGCTTGCTCGCGAAGGCGGTGGAGTGGTAGCCGGGGTGGAGGTCGTGGGCGATGAGGGTGGGGCGGGTTTCGAGGATGGACTGGAAGTGCTCGATGGTCTCCTCGAAGAAGGCCAGGGCGTCGGCGTGGTCGAGGTCGCCGATGTGCTGGCTGAGATAGGCCCTGCCCTTTCGGATGATGCAGATCGTGTTCTTGAGGTCGCCGCCCAGGGCAAGGACGGAGGTGTTAGGCGTTAGGTGTTCGGTGCTGGGGGGCCGAAGAGGGATGGCTCGGGGGACCTCGCCGCGGGCGCGGCGCTGGACGATGGGCTGGCCGCGGAAGACGCGCGTGACCGAGTCGTCCGAGCGGCGGATGATGTCGCGGTCGTGGACGAGGAACAGGTCGGCCACCGAGCCGAGGCGTTCCAGCGCCTCGTCGTTGTCGATGGCGATCGGCTCGTCCGTGCGGTTCGCACTCGTCATCACGAGGGCCAGAAACCCCCGCCTCTCCCTCTCCCCTGGGGAGAGGTCGCCCGCCCAAGGCGGGCGGGTGAGGGTGCCTTTGGACCTCTCCCTTGGGGAGAGGTCGCCCGCCTTTGGCGGGCGGGTGAGGGTGCCTTTGGACCTCTCCCTTGGGGAGAGGTCGCCCGCCCAAGGCGGGCGGGTGAGGGTGCCTCCCGTTGCGTGCGCTGCGCCCGAAGCACCCTCACCCCCACCCTCTCCCCGAGGGAGAGGGGGAAGGCAAGCACCCTCACCCCCACCCTCTCCCCGAGGGAGAGGGGGAAGGCAAGCACCCTCACCCCCACCCTCTCCCCGAGGGAGAGGGGGAAGGCAAGCACCCTCACCCCCGCCCTCTCCCCGAGGGAGAGGGGGAAGAGAAGCACCCTCACCCCTGCCCTCTCCCCGAGGGAGAGGGGGAAGAGAAGCACCCTCACCCCCGCCCTCTCCCCGAGGGAGAGGGGGATTGAACAAGAGGACGTGGACGGGTGTGTAGGGGAGCATGAGGCCGAAGTATTGGCTGGCGGGGGCGATGGCGTCGGCCAGGGGGTTGCCGGGCCGCTTGGGGGCGAGGACGATGGGCTTGCGCCAACTGAGGAGCAGCCGCTCCTCGGCCTCGGTGAGCTCGCACAGGCGGCGGGCGGCGGCGAGGTCGGGCACCATGACGGCGAAGGGCTTCTTCTCGCGCCACTTGCGCTCGCGGAGGGTTTGCACCGCGGCCTGGTTCGTGGCGTCGCAGACGAGGTGGAAGCCGCCGAGGCCCTTCACCGCCGCAATCTTGCCCTCGCGCAACGCAGCGGCGACGATGGCTATGGGGTCTGGCGACACAGGCAAGATGCCTGTGCCACCATCTCTCTGGCAAGGAGGAGGGTTGGTGGCACAGGCTTCCAGCCTGTGGCCTTCGGGGTCGAGGAGCGCGAGCCGCGGGCCGCAGGCCCAGCAGGCGTTCGGCTGGGCGTGGAAGCGGCGGTCGGCGGGGTCGTCGTACTCGCGCTGGCAGTCGGGGCACATCGTGAAGCGCTTCATCGAGGTGAACGGGCGGTCGTAGGGGAGGGATTCGGCGATGGTGAAGCGCGGGCCGCAATTCGTGCAGTTGATGAAGGGGTAGAGGTGGCGGCGGTCGGCGGGGTCCAGGAGTTCGCGGCGGCAGTCGTCGCAGAGGCCCATGTCGGGCGGGATTTCCGCGAGAGCATCGGCCAGCCGCTCGCTCTTGACGATGACGAAGCCCGCATCGCCCACGGGGGGGATGGCCTCGTGGCGGACCTCTGCAATGTCAGCCACGGGCGGCGCCTCAGGCACCAGCCGCTCCACGAACCGCTCGCACCGCTCCCGCGGCCCCTCGACCTCGATGAGGACGCCCGACGAGTCGTTGCGCACCCAGCCCGCGAGGGCCAGGCTGCGGGCCAGGCGGTAGATGTAGGGCCGAAAGCCCACGCCCTGAACCGTGCCGCGGACGTGGACGCGATAGCGAGCCGTGACTTCAGACATCGGGGTAG
This sequence comes from Planctomycetota bacterium, assembly GCA_016872875.1. The sequence continues at coordinate 19,967 of VGYW01000059.1, forward strand.
TGTCCTCTTTCCCATTATAGCAGAAGCCCCGCGTGGGGGAGGAAAGGGCAGTGGCCGGCCAGGGAACTATCTGCTACACTATCGTCGCCGCAGGAAAGGGCCATGCTTTGAGATACCTGGCCGTGCTGTTCGACCTGGACGGGACGCTGCTGGACACGCTCGAGGACCTGGCGGACTCGATGAACGCCGTCCTCCGGCAGCTCGGCTTGCCGCCGCACCCGCTCGCGCCCTACAAGTATTTCGTGGGCGACGGGGTGGTGAACCTGGTGAGGCGGGCGCTGCCCGAGGGCCACCGCGACGCGGCGACCGTGGCGAAGGCGGTGGAACTGATGCGCCACACCTACGCAGAGCACTGGGCCGACAGGACCCGCCCCTACCCCGGCATCCCCGAGCTCCTCGACGCCCTGGCCGCCCGCGGCGTGAAGATGGCCGTGCTCTCCAACAAGCCCGACGACACGACGCGGCTCTGCGTGGCCAGGCTCCTGCCCCTCTGGCGCTTCGACGCTGTGGTGGGCGCAGGCCCCGACATCCCGCCCAAGCCCGACCTCGCGGGCGTCCGCACCATCATCGCTCAGCTCGGCGTCCCTGCCGGGCAGTTCATCTACCTCGGCGACACGAACACGGACATGGCGACGGCAAACGCGGCGGCCATGTTCGCCGTCGGCGCCCTCTGGGGCTTCCGCTCCGCCGAGGAGCTGCGCGAGGCGGGGGCGCGGGTGCTCATCGAGAGGCCCGGCGACCTCCTCGGGCTCTTGTGACGCGATGATGTAGTCGGCAGTCGGCAGTTAGCAGGAGGCAGCACCTCCGCCCTTGTCATTGCGAGCTTGCCGAGCAACCTTTCAGGGGAGTAGACTGGCACAAGCGAAGTTTGCTTTCGTCACGTGCGTCAAGCCCTTGAAAGGTGCTTCGACAAGCTCAGCATGACAGGTTAGTGGTACCCCGCTCGGGATGGCTGGAGGACAACGCGATGCGGCAGATACTTCTGTGCACGTGGCTGATTGGCTGGGGAACGGCATTTGCGGCGGAGACCGGCGCCGATGGCTTCGCCGGCCTCGTGGCGAAGGAGCCGGGGCTTGTGGGCCAGTGGCGCTTCGAGGGGAGCCTGGCCGATGCCCGGGGCGCGCTCAAGGGCGAGGTCCGCGGCGGCCAGGCCGAGTTCGCCGAGGGCGCGAACGGCGGCAAGGCGCTCGTGTTCGGGGCCAAGCGGGTGGTGACGATGGGCGAGGCGCCATCGCTCGACCTCGACCCGACGACCGTCGAGCTATGGTTCAAGCCCACCTTCGGCCTCGGCGGCCAGGGCAACCCCTGCCTCATCGCCAAGCGAAAGACGAGTCCCGACACCCGCTTCAGCCTCCACGTCTGGAACGACTACACGGGCCTGGCGTTCTGGAACGGCAAGGCGGTTGTCCGCTTCGCGCCCGCCGCCGGGCCGCTCAAGCGGGGCGAATGGCACTACCTGGTCCTCACGTGCGCGGGCAACGACCTGAAGCTCTACCTCGACGGCAACCTCTGCCGCCCATTGGCTGGCGCCGCCACGATCAGCCACGAGAAGAAGGGCCTGCCCCTCATCCTGGGCGCGGCTGATTTCAACGGCTTCGAGCACTACGAGGGCGCGATTGACGAACTCGCCATCTACTCGCGCGTCCTCTCGCCCGTGGAGCTCGAGCGGCACATGGACGCGATGGGCGCGAAGAGGCGGGTGAGCCGCGAGGAGATAGCGGCCCTCGCCGAGAAGGAGCGCCTGGCCCGCGAAGAGACCCGCAAGAAGGAGCTCGCCACGCTGATGACCTACGAGCGCCTCTTCGCCCGCGGCGAGAGCCGCGTCTACAAGGGCGAATCCCTCGGCGCCATCCGCCTCCCCGTCGGCGGCATCGGCGCCGGCTCAATCCAGATTGACGGCAAGGCCACCCGCCCCGTCTGGCAGATCTTCAACAACATGAATCAAGCCGCCGTGCCCGACAGCTTCTTCGCCATCCGCGTCAGCGGCGACAAGCCGATCCTCAAGACTCTCCAAACCGAACCCGTTGGCACTTACGCAGCTATGAAGTCCCTCACCTTCCGGGGCGAATACCCCTTCGGTTGGTACGACTTCGACGACCCCGACCTGCCCGTCAAGGTGAGCCTGGAGACGTTCAATCCTCTCATCCCGCTGAACACCAAGGACTCCGCCATCCCCTGCGCGATCTACAACGTCACCGTGAAGAACCCCACCGGCAAGCCGGTCGAGGTCGCCCTGCTCGCCCATCAGCGGAACGCCGTGGGCACGGAGGGCCACAAGACCAGCATGCGGCGCACCGAGCGCGCGACGATCCTCGACATGACCGGCGCCAAGCCGGGGAGCATGGCCCTCGCGGTCCTCGGTGCCGGTGAAGGGGCCGATGGCGCCCTCTCCGCAACCATCAAGCTCGATCCGGGTGCGAGCCGGACCGTGCCCTTCGTTCTGGCCTGGCATTTCGCCGCCGGCCGACACGGCGGCGGGGCGTGGGGCGGCGAGGGGAATATGTATGAGAACTGGTGGCCCAACGCCGGGGCCGTGGCCGACGACGTGGCTGCCCGCCTCGACGAGCTGACGAAGCGCACCCGCCTCTTCCACGACACGCTCTACGCGACCAACCTGCCCTACTGGCTCCTCGACCGCCTGAGCTCGCAGCTTGTCGTGCTGCGGAGCCCGACGACGTTCTGGACGAAGGCCGGCTACTTCGGCGGCTGGGAGGGCTGCTCGCCAGGGAGCGGCTGCTGCCACGGAAACTGCAACCACGTGTGGCAGTACGCCCAGAGCCACGGACGCCTCTTCCCCGAAATCGCCCGCACCATGCGCGAGCAGGAGTTCCGCTTCATGGCCCCCAACGGCGCAATCCCGCACCGCCAGCCCGCCAGCCACCCCGCCTTCGACGGCCAGTGCGGCGGAATCCTGGGCGCCTGGCGCGAGCACCTCTGCTCCGCCGACGCCGCCTGGCTCGCCAAGCAGTGGCCCGCGGCGAAGAAGGCGATGGAGTTCCTCATCGCCACCCACGACAAGGATGAGGATGGCGTGCTGACGGGTCCTCAGTGGAACACCCTCGACTGCAACACGGGCGGCAACACCTCGTGGTTGGGCACCCTCTACCTCGCCGCCCTCGCCGCAAGCGAGAAGATGGCACTGCTCCAGAAGGACGAGGCGGCTGCGGCCCGCTACCGCAAAATCCGCGAGAGCGGCTCGAAGAAGCAGGACGAATCGCTCTTCAACGGCGAATACTACATCCAGATCCCCGACAAGCAGGCCCACCGGGACTACCACGACGGCTGCCACATAGACATGCTCCTCGGCCAGTGGTGGGCGCACCAGCTCGACCTCGGCTGGCTCTACCCGCCTGACCGCTGCGCGAAAGCGATGGGCGCCCTCTTCCTCCACAACTTCCGCACCAACTTCCGCGGCGTGCCCCAGGCCCCAAGGAAGTTCGTGGCCGACGACGACGACGGCCTCCAGATGATCTGCTGGCCCAAGGAGAACCGCCCGCCCAACCACACCATCTACGCCGACGAGGCGATGACCGGCTTCGAATACTCCGCCGCCGCCATGATGGTCTACGCCGGCCTCATGAAGGAGGGCTTCGGGGTGGTCCGCGCCGTGGCCGACCGCTACGACGGCCGCCTCCGCACCGGCCTCACGGGCGGCGGAACTTCCTCCTGGGGCTACAGCGGCAACCCGTTCTGCGACGACGAGTGCGGGAAGTTCTACGCCCGCCCCATGAGCATCTGGTCAATGCTCCTCGCCTGCCAGGGCTTCATCTACGACGGTCCCGCCGGCACCATCGGCTTCAAGCCCCTCTGGCGGCCCGACGACCACGTCAGCTTCTGGAGCGGCGCCCAGGGCTGGGGCCTCTTCACCCAGAAGCGCGAGGCGACCCGCCAGACCGAGCGCATCGAGGTCCGCCACGGCAAGCTCGCCGCCAGGACCCTCGTCTTCGAGCTCCCGAAGGACGCCAAGCCCTCCAGGATCGCCGTCGCAATTGACGCCCAGCCGCTCAAGGCTATCCACGCCCTCAAGGACGGCCAGCTCACCATCACCCTGGACGCCAGGTGCGTCGTCGAGTCCAACGGCCCCGCCGCAGGTGCCCGGGCGCTGACAGTAACCATGGAGTGGTGAGAATTGGGACCCGCCCGCGGAAAGTGCGTGAGCCTGTTGGAGTGCGGCGGCTTGACGCCGCTTTCGATGCGCCCTGGGATACTTCGCAAAGCTCACTCCTTCGGTGCGGGCCGGTTGAAAAGCGGCGTCAAGCCGCCGCACTCCAACTGGCTGTCGCACTGCACCGGGCACTTGCCGCCTTACGGGTCTGACTTTGGTTAGGGCAAACACCATGCTGAGATGTTTCACGGCCTTGCTGGCGCTGGCTGCGCAGGCCGTTGCCGCTGGCGACCAGCCGCAGTGGGGCGAGCGGTTCTCGAGGAACATGGTCTCGCCCGAACGCGGCCTGCCGGAGGAGTTCGATCCAAAGACGGGGAAGAACATCAAGTGGGTGGCGCCCCTGGGCACGGAGTCGTACGCCACGCCCATCGTGGCGGGGGGGCGCGTGTTGATGGGGACGAACAACAACCGCCCGCGCGACCCGCGCCACCAGGGCGACCGCGGGGTGCTCCTATGCCTCGACGAGAAGACGGGGGAACTGGTCTGGCAGCTCGTGGTGCCCAAGATCACGGCCACCCCACCAGACCCCTACCTCGACTGGCCGAACGCCGGCATCTGCTCGCCCCCAACGGTCGAGGGCGACCGCGTCTACGCCATGACCAACCGCTGCGAGGCCGTCTGCCTCGACCTCCACGGCCTGGCCAACGGCAACGACGGGCCTTACCAGGACGAGGGGCGCCACATGACCCCCGCCGACCGCGAGCCGATGGCCCCTGGCAAGACCGATGCCGACATCCTCTGGCTCTTCGACCTCCGCAAGGAGTGCGGCGTCTACCAGAACGACGCCACCCACTGCTCGATCCTCCTCCACGGCGATTTCCTCTACATCAACACGTCGAACGGCGTGGACGGCTCGCACCGTCGGAATCCCGCGCCCGACGCCCCCAGCCTGATCGTGCTGGAGAAGGCGACGGGGCGGCTTGTGGCCCAGGACGACGAGCGGATCGGCGGGAAAGTGTACCACTGCACCTGGTCGTCCCCCGCGCTCGGCGAGGTCGGCGGAAAGCCCCTGGTCGTCTTTTGCGGGGGAGATGGCGTGGTCTACGCCTTCGATGCCCTCACCACCGCGCCCCCGCCCGGCCAGGTGCTCAAGCTCAAGCGGGCCTGGCGCTTCGACCCCGACCCAACATCGCCGAAGGAGGACATCCATAAGTACAAGCATAACCGCGAGATAGGGCCAAGCAACGTCAAGAGCATGCCAGTCTTCCACCAGGGACGCGTCTACATCACCGTCGGGGGCGACATCTGGTGGGGGAAGAACAAGGCCTGGCTCAAGTGCATCGGTCTCGGTGGCACAGGCGTCCCGCCTGTGAGCGCCGGGGACACAGGCAAGATGCCTGTGCCACCTGTCTCTGAGGTATGGTCCTACGACCTGAGGAGCCACTGCTGCTCCACGCCCGCCATCGCGGACGGGTTGGTCTACGTGGCGGATTGCGGGCGGCTCGTTCACTGCGTCGAGGCCGCCACCGGGCGCGGCGTCTGGACCCACGAGATGAAGGGGGACGTCTGGGCCTCCCCCCTCGTGGCCGACGGCAAGGTGTTCATCGGCAGCAGGCGCGGCGACTTCGCCATCCTGGCCGCGGGCCGAGAGAAGAAGCTCCTGAGCAGCGTTCAGCTCGATGGCGCCATCTGCGGCAGCCCCGTGGTCGCCAACGGCACCCTCTACATCGCCACCCTCACCCGCCTCTATGCCATCCAGCGCTGATGGGCGCCGCCAACCGCCAATGACTCAGGGCCAGTTCCCTCTCCCAAAGGGATAGGGGAAAGGCCGTTCGTCTGGTCTCGGTGGGGTTCATTCGGTCGGGGGGTGGCCTAGGTCGAGCATGCGGATGGGGCCGAGGTAGGTGGTGGTGGCCACGGTCTTCAGCTCGGCAAGCTGCTGGACGATTCTGCGGATGCGCGCGCAGGCGTCGAAGGCGGCCTGGAGGCGTGCATGGAGCTGTCCATTGACGTCGCCGAGGCCCCTGAGGGCGAGCTCGAGGTTGCCCAGGGCGATGGTGAGGGGGTTGTTGATCTCGTGGGCGAGCGTGACCTGCATGGCGGCGATGGCGGCGAGCTCCTTGGCGTCGGCGAGCTGTTCATGTGCCTGCCTGAGCCGCAGGGCGGCGCGCACGCGGGCGAGGAGCTCCGTGTGGCGGATGGGCTTGGTGACGTAGTCGTCGGCGCCCGCGGCGAGCCCTTCGGCGAGCTGTTCCTCCTCCGTGAGGGCCGTGGCCAGGATGATGGGGACGTGGCGCTCGCGCTGGGCGGCGCGGATGCGGCGGCAGACCTCCAGGCCGTCCATGCCAGGCATCATGATGTCCAGGATGATGAGGGACAGGTCCGCCTCGGCCTCGGCGATGGCGAGCGCCGTCGGGCCGTCGGCCGCATAGAGGATGCGGTGCTGCTCGCAGGCGAGCAGGAGGCCGAGGAGGCGGCGGGCCTCGGGGTGGTCGTCCACGACCAGGATCGTCTCCTGCGTCGGGGCGGGGGGGCTGTCTAGGGCAGTGTCAGGCACAGGGTTGCTCCGATAGCTGAGGTGTGGGGGCGTTCGAGGCAACTGGCGGCTGCTGGGCGCCCGGCAGGTGTTCGGCGATGGCGCGCAAGAGGTCGTCGGGGTCAACCGGCTTGGTGACGTAGGCGGTGCAGCCGGCTTGGAGGCACCTCTCCTGGTCGCCTGCCATGGCGTGCGCGGTGAGTGCCAGGATGGGGAGGCTCTGGCCCCCTGGCGTCGCGGCGGATGCGGCGAGTGGCCTCCAAGCCGTCGAGGTTGGGCATCTGCACGTCCATGAGCACGAGGTCCACGGGCTCGCGCTGAACGGCCTCAACGGCGCTGAGGCCGTCCTCGGCGAGGAGCATGCGGTGGCCTTCGCGTTCGAGGACGGAGCGGAGGAGGGCCTGGGTGGCCGGCCTGTCCTCGGCCACGAGGATGGTGGCGGGGCGGGAGGGGGGCTCAGGGACCATTTCTGATTTCTGATTTCTGATTTCTGATTGCTTCAGAGGCCCCGGTCTTCTCTCCTCTCTCTGCTGGCTCTGCGTGAGACCCGTCTCGGGCCCGGCTGAGGTGGCGGTGGCCCGGGCGGCGTCGAGCAGTTCGGCCACGCGCGAGACCATGTCGGGAATGTCGGCCGCCGACTTGCGCAGGATGGCGTCGTAGCGGCCGTTGAGGCGGGCGAGGTCGGCGGGGGAGAGGTCGCGCGCGGTGTTGACGATGACAGGCACCCGCCTGGTCGCCTCCCGCTGCCGGAGGGCGTCGAGGACCTCGAAGCCGTCAACGTCGGGCATGACGAGGTCGAGGACCACGAGGTCCACCGGCTGGCGGGCGTCGAGCATGGCCAGGCATTCGGCGCCGCTGGCGGCGGTGGCGGCGCGGTAGCCGGCCCTTGTGAGGGCGCGCTCGATGATGCGCAGGGTCGCCCGCTCGTCGTCAACCACCAGCACGTTGCCGCCGGCTGCGAAGCGGTGGCGCAGCCGCTCGAGCTTCCGAACCAGCAGGTCGCCGTCCATCGGCTTCTCGATGTAGTCCAGGGCGCCCAGGCTGTACGCCTTGCGCCGGTCGGGCAGCACGGAGCAAACGATGACGGGGACGCAGGCGAGCGCGGGGTCGGCCTTGAGGGCCTTGAGGACCTGGAAGCCGTCCATCACGGGGAGCACGAGGTCGAGGAGGATGGCGAGGGGGGGCTGGCGTCGGGCCAGCTCGATGGCGGCGGCGCCGTCGCGCGCCACCACAGGGTGGTAGCCCGCCTTCCGCAGGAGGGCGCTCGTCAGGTGCGCCGTCGTCGGGTCGTCCTCGACTACCAGCACCAGCGCATCGTCCGGCAGGTTTCGGATTTCGGGTTTCGGATTTCGGACCTCAGATGGCTGCGCGGGGGCCTCGCGTTGGGGCCGCGGCGCGAGATGGTTCTTGATGGTGAAGTGGAAGGTGCTGCCGCGCCCGGGGGCGCTCTCGACCCAGATGCGGCCGCCGAGGAGTCCGACGAGGCGCTTGGAGATGGCGAGCCCGAGGCCCGTGCCGCCGTACTTGCGCGAGATCGAGCCGTCGGCCTGCACGAATGCCTCGAAGACCGCGTCGAGCTTGTCCGCCGGGATGCCGATCCCGGTGTCGGCCACTGCGAAGTGGATCATTTCCCGGCGCTCCCCCTCCTCCGCGGGGAGAAGGCACTGCCCCCTCTCCCCCTGGGAGAGGGCCGGGGTGAGGGCTCCGGAAAGAGGGGGTTGCGTGGCTCCCGGCG
>VGYW01000060.1 GCA_016872875.1 Planctomycetota bacterium
CCCGGCGAGGCGGCCCGCTCCCACAGGTTCACCGTGCTCCTCGACGCGCTCTTTGGCGCCCAGCCCGGCTTCATCGAGGAATACGTCCAGGGCATCGAGCAATATCTGAAGGCTAAGGGGCAGGACCGAATTCTCCGTGGCCGCGCCGACCAGCTCTCCGGCAACCTGATCATCGAGTTCGAGACCGACCTTGGCAAGAAGGACCGCGCGGCGCAGGCCGAGGAGCAGCTCAGGCGCTACACGGCTTGCGCCTGGTCCCAGGAGCCGCCCGCCCACCGCACCCGCTACGTCTGCCTTGCGACCGACGGGCGGCGCTTCCGCGCCTTCGCTCCCATCCCGCAGCGGCCCGACGACCCCGCCTGCGACCCGGCCGACGTCCGCCTCGCCCTCCTCGAAGAGCTCGACGCTGGAAAGCCCGACTTCCCCTGGGCCAACCTCTACTTCTTCCTCGACCGCTACCTCCTCCGCAAAGAGGTGCTTCCGCCCACCAGCGAGCACGTGGTGAAGGACTTCGGCCCCAGGAGCCACGCCTTCCAGGTGGCCGAGGCCGCCCTCCTGCGTGAATGGTGCCGCCTCAAGCCGCACCCCGAGTACGCCGTCCGCTACGACACCTGGGAGAAGTACCTCCGCATCGTCTACGGCTCGGCCGTCGCCGACGACGCCCTCTTCATCCGCCACACCTACCTCGCCACCGTGGCCAAGCTCATGGTCTGGCGGCGCATGACGCCCCCAGAGGAGCCGCCCGACAAGGGGACCGTCCAGGCGGTCCTCGAGGGCACCCATTTCAGGGAACGACTCAGCGTGGAGAACTTCCTGGAGGAGGACTTCTTCTCGTGGGTTGCCCGTGAGGAGGCGGTGGCCACGGGCCAAGCCGTGTCGCGCGACATCGTCGCCTTGCTCGCCAACTACAACCTGAGTGAGCTCTCGGAGGACGTACTGAAGGCTTTGTACGAGGGGCTTGTGGACCCTGCCACCCGCCACGACCTGGGGGAATACTACACCCCCGACTGGCTGGCGCACCGCATCGTGCGGAGGGCGCTGGAGCCGAACCCGGAGGCATCGGTGTTGGACCCGGCCTGTGGCTCGGGCACTTTCCTCTACATGGCCATCCGCGAGAAGCGGCGGCTTCTTGCCCACATGAAGCCCGCGGCCCTCACCGAGCACATTGTCGGCTCCGTCGTCGGCATGGACATTCATCCGTTGGCAGCCATCGTTGCAAAGGCCAACTACGTCCTCGGCCTCGGGGAATTGATGGCGCACTGCAAGCGCCGAGTCTCGATCCCCATCTACATGGCCAACAGCATTCGCCCCCCCGAGCACGAGGTGCGGCGGGAACTATGGCACCAAGTGGACTGCTATCGAGCCGAGATGGCTGACCGCGTGGTACACATCCCCAAGGAACTGATTGAGGACCCCCAGAGGTGCGACCAGGCCATCGAGGCAGCCCACGGCTTTGCTCTCTCACCCGCTGAGGGGCGCGTGAGCGAGGGAGCTTTTGCCGAATACCTGGAGACCCGTCACCCAGGCCTGTGCGACAGGGCTGCTTCCCTCATCCTGTTCTCCGTGGCTCAGAGCCTTCATGAACTCATTCGCGAGAAGCGCGACAGCATTTGGGTCTTCGTCCTGAAGAACATCTACCGCCCCTTGCTCATGGCCGGGCGCTTCGACCTTCTTCTGGGCAATCCGCCGTGGCTCTCTTACCGGTACGTCGAAAGGTCCGAATATCAAGAGTTCCTGAAGGCGCAGATCACCCGCGGATACGGCCTGCTGCGTGAGAAGGCGCACCTGGTCACTCAGTTGGAGCTCGGCTCGCTCTTTATGCTCCGATGCGCCGACCTCTATCTCAGGGAAGGCGGCGGCCTGGCCTTTGTCCTGCCCAAGAGCATCTTCTCCGCGGACCAGCACGACACCCTCCGCCGACGCTGCTTCAGGAGGCCGAAGCCGTTCACAGTCACCGGCCTCTGGGACCTTGAAGGCGTCTCTCCGCTCTTCAACACGTCCGCCGCCGTCCTCTTCGCCGCCAAGGCAGGCGGCGCACCGCCCGACGCGCCGATACCCGGCGAGGTCATCAAGGGACTCGTTCCCATCCGGAATGCCGCCCTGCCAGCAGCAGACGACGCGCTCGCGGCACATCGGGTGACGATTCGGCTTTCCACGATGGGCGAAAGGTCATTCTGGTCTACGGGGCCGGCCCGAAGAACCGCGGGCAGCCTCTACAAAGAGCTGTTTGAGAATGGGGCCAATATCTATCCTCGATGCTTCTGGTTCACCGACCTGTGGCGGCACCCGGTGTTCGGCTTCGCCAGGACCTCTCCCTTCCTCACGTCGTCCCAGCGCGCACAGGAGGAGGCAAAGACTGCCTATCAGGGGTGTGTGGTCCAGGGACCTGTCGAGAGCCGGTTCGTCTACGCCACTTTGCTCCCTGTGGACATGCTCCCATTTGGTCATCTACGACTGCGCCAGATTGTCCTTCCCGCACTCGTTCGGCAGGGCACCTTCGCCGTGCTGGACGAGGAGCGAGCGGTGCGCGAGCACCACGTTGACTTGGCCAAATGGGTTAGAAAGGTGGAAGCGGAATGGGCTGCGCGCCGCGGCCCGAAAATCAGGGCCAGCGCGCTCCAATGGCTCGACTATCGCCGCAAGCTCTCCAGCCAGCGCCCGCACGCGCCGATTCGCCTTCTCTATGCGAAGTCGGGGACGCACCTTTGCGCGTGCGTCTTCTCGCAGTCCAGCGCCGCGCTCAAGCTCGAGCCTGGACTGAAGGCCCGGGGCTTCGCAGTTGACCACACGACGTACTATATGGAGCCCGAGTCCGCGGACGAAGCACACTACCTGGCCGCCGTCCTCAACGCCCGCTCGGTTGACGAAGCCATCAAGGACGCGCAGGCCCGCGGTTTGTGGGGCGCGCGGCACATCCACACCAAGGTCCTCGACCTGCCGATTCCGCGGTTCGAGGAGGGGCGGAAGGCCCACGTGCGGCTGGCGGAACTGGGGGCGGGATGCGCGGAGCGCGTGGCGGCCTGGGTGCGCTCAGGCGGGCCGGGCGAGACCCGCAGCACGGGCCTGCTGCGGCGCAAGGTGCGCGAGATGCTGGCCGATGAACTGGCCGAGATCGACTCGATCGTGAAGCCGATGCTGGCCCTATGAAGGAGAAGGGAGATACGCAATGGCCGTCGGCCGCAACGACCCCTGCCCGTGCGGCAGCAGGAAGAAGTACAAGAAGTGCTGCATGAAGAAGGAACAGGCGGCGCCGCCTCCCCCGGAGGGAATCACGCCCGAAGAGGTCTGGGCCGCCGCGAACCGCGCTTTCGGCAAAGAACGCAGCGCGGCGGACCCCTTCTGGAGAGAGTTCGAGGGGAGAACCTATGAGGGCCGGATCGAGCTCTTCCTGGAGAACGTGGGCGACAGGGAGAAGATGGCCCAGGGGACGGCCTACGAGATGCTCGCGGCGATCACCGGGGAGGCGATGGGCCGAAGGGATTGGGACAGGATCAACTCCCTCGTAGGAGCCCTCCGCGAGCGTCAGCCCGCGGTGTTCGAGGTGGACGCGCCCTTCTACCTGCGCTGGATGATGATCACGGCGCTGGCCGCTGGGGACGCCGAGCGCCTACGCGCCTGCGCGCGCGACCTGGGTGAAAGGGGGGGCAAGGACGTTGACACGACCTACAACGCGATCAGCCTCCTCGCCTATCACGGGCAGTTGCCCGCCATCCTGGACCTCATGCGCCTGGCGTGGCCGAAGGTGCAGGAGGCCCCGGGTCTGATGTCCTGGGTCGTGCCCGAGTTCGCCGCTATGCTCCGCCTCTATGAGGTCCTCGACTACCTGGAGCACACCGCGTCGCCCGACGCGAGCGATCCCGAGCTCTTGCGCCGCCTGGAGTTCGACGAAGACTTCGAGCCGGGCAATCTGCCCACGGCGCTCGATGACCTGTCGGGCAGAGCCACGAGGGTCTGGACCCTGGACGACTTCAAGGTTTCGAGGTGCCGGGACGAGTACGGCGACGAACGGCCCGGGTGGAAGCTCACCAGGGCCGCTCAGGAAAACCTCAACGCCCTCTGCAACCAGTTCGTGGCGTACCTTCATGGGCGGGGCATGTCCTACACGAGGGCCGACCTGGGCGCGAGCGAGCTCCACAACTACGTCCCCATGCGGCTCGCGGGAGAGCTGCGCGAGCGGGAGAGCATGCTGGAGTCCGTCGCGCGCGCGCGCGCGGGCAGGCCAAAGCCCCGATACGCCCTGCACCTGCCCGACAACGTCCTTTGCCCGGACAGCGAGACCCTCGACGTGTTCCTGGGGCACCTCCTCCACTTCATCAATCCCCAGTGCCACAAGGCCGCGGCGGCCATGGAGGTCGTGCCGGCATGGCTGAGCTTCCTCCAGGAGCGGGGCCTCCTCGACGCCGAGACCGCCGCCGACGCCCTGCCCGAGATGAAGGAGCTGAGCGCCACCCTGGCCAACCTCCTCGAAGCCCAGTCGAGCGACCCCCTCCTCGGCCCGGCGCTCAGGAACTGGGCGTGACCCCGTCGCCCTGAGGGTGCCACCCCGCGTGCGGCAAGTGCATGCGTTGCCTTGTGTGACGTAGCCCGCCCCTCCGGGGCGGCAGGATTCCGCCTCGGAGAGGCGGGCTACGTCCGCACGATGATTCTCACCACGTTCCCCAGCAGAAAACCATTCAGTCCCGTCTCGGAGCGCCAGAGGTGAAGCCTTTGAGGAACTCGGCAAGGGGGGCGAGGGCGGAGACGGCGGTCTGGATGAGCTTGGGGTCGGGGACGGGGATTCTGAGATAGGAGCGGCCGGTTCTCTGGTCAGTTTCGATGAGGGAGGCGGCGGGGGAGGCGCCGCGCTCGCGTCCGCCGGCCAGGGTGTCGCCGAGTTGGCGCAGGAAGGCTGCGCCGGCCTCGATGAGGGGCTGGAAGGGCGACGGGGCAGGGGAGGGGGCGGCCGGCTCTCGCTTTCCACGGGTAACCACGGCCGCTTCCTCTTCGGGCTCTTCCTCGGCCTCCTCGGGCGGCTCGGGGGCCTCGCGGACCGCGGGGGGCACCGCCTGGGTGATGCTCTCGACCTGCTTCATGAAGCGCTTGAGGCGGTCCTCGCCCATGAAGATGCTGTCCTCGCCGCCGTCGAGGACGCCTGCGAAGAGCGAGCTCTTGAAGGCGAGGACGTTGAGCATGCCGTGCTCGATGGTGCCCTCGGAGACGAAGTTGACGACGCGGACCGGGCGGTGCTGGCCAATGCGGTGGACGCGGCCGATGCGCTGCTCCAGGACGGCGGGGTTCCAGGGAAGGTCGAGGTTGATGATGGTGGAGGCGGCCTGGAGGTTGAGGCCGGTGCCGCCGGCGTCGGTGGAGAGGAACACCCGCTTGTCGGGGTCCTCGCGGAACGAGATGAGGAGGTCGCGGCGCTGCTTGGCGGGCACGCCGCCGTGGAGGTACTCGAAGCCGACGGAGCGGTCCTCGAGCCGCTCGGCCACGAGGTCGTTCATGCGGGTCCACTGGCTGAAGATGACGACTTTGTTTTCGGGGCGCTCGAAGATCTCGCCGAGGAGGACGGCCAGCTCGTCCACCTTGGGCCCGAAACGGGTCTGGTGGTCCACGAGGTAGGTGTTGTCGCAGGCCATGCGCATGCGCTGGAGTGCGATGGTGAGGCGGTTCTGGTCGGCCTCGGTGAGGAAGCCGTAGCGGCGCCACTTGTTGACGATCCTGACCACGATCTCGTGGTTCTCCTGGTGAATCTCCATCTGCTGCTCGGTCATCGGCACGAAGAAGTTCTTGTCCATACGCTCGGGGAGCTGGAGGAGGACGTCCTTCTTCGTGCGGCGCAGGAGGATGGGGGCAAGGGTGGTGCCGATGGAGCTGAGGTCCTTGTAGCCGACCACGCGGCTCGTCTCGCCGTCAGTGACCTGGTGCGCCTGGAGGAAGCTGAAGAGCGGCCCGAGGCGGTAGCGGTCAACGAACTCCACGATGGAGTGGAGCTCTTCGAGGCGGTTTTCGAGGGGGGTGCCGGTGAGGACGATGGCGTAGGGGGCGGCGATGCGTTTGACGCTCTGTGCGCGGCGGGTGCGCCAGTTCTTGATCCGCTGCGCCTCGTCCAGGATCACCACGTCGGGCGCCAGCTCCTCGAGCGCCTTCAGGTCGCGGTGCACAACGTCGTAGTTCACGATCTTGTAGAACGAATCCCCAGCGTAGAGCGCGCGGCGGGTGTGGGAGAGTCCCTCGACCACCGTGGCGGAGCGGCCGCAGAACTTCTCGATCTCGCTCTTCCACTGGTACTTGAGCGAGGCTGGGCAGACGATGAGGGCGCGCTGCGCGCCGAAGTCGGACGCGAGGACCTCGACGGCGGCGATGGCCTGGACGGTCTTTCCGAGGCCCATCTCGTCGGCGAGGAGCGCGCGGCCCGCGCGCGCGACGAAGAGTGCCCCGTCACGCTGGTAGGGGTAGAGGGGCACCTTGAGGAGCTCGGCGAGGCGCCTCTCGCCCTGGCCGTCCCCGTAGCGCTCGCCGATTGCGGCCTGGCGGCGGGCCGCGTCGCGGACCTCCGCGATGAGCGAGAGGGCGTCGTCGTAGCAGCGCACCTCGTGGCCCAGGCCGGCCGTGTCGCCCAGGAAGCGCTCGAAGGTGGCGAAGGCCTCGGGGCGCAGGAGGCCGTGAGGGTCGAAGTGGCCCGCGGCCACGCTGCGGAACGCCGGCGGAGCCTCGCTGCCGACCGAGAGCGCCACGCGGCGCTGGGCGCCATAGCGGACGTAGACCTCCGAGAAGGGGGGCGAGTAGCCTGCCTGAAGGAGCGCGCGCCTCCGACGCGTCCGCCCCAGGCGGGCCAGCGTGAACTCGATGTGCTTGCAGGTGCCGAGGGTGTTCACCGCGAAGTCGGGGCAGGAGCAGAAGTTCACCCCCAGCGCCTCGCCGCGAACCGCCACGCGATACGTCCGCTCGGTCTGGGGGTTCGTGACTGCGAACTCGGAGAAGAGGGGGTCGGTTCCGAGGTTCTGAAGGTCGTAGTTCTGCTCGCGTCCGAACTGCCGGCGGAGGGCGATCTGCCACTCCTCCACCGACATCCCGTCGGGCCTGTGAGTTCGGGAGAGCTTGCGCGGCTTGGCCTTGGCCGCGGGCTTGGCTTGGACTGGCTGCTTCATGGCTTCTTCGCTCCGTGATGCTGTGCCTGTGAAAGACAAGAGGATAGCGCGGGTGCCCGCAGGAGTCCAGCGCGGATCTCGTCGTGGGGCAATGCCTCAGTTCCGAGGGGCACTCCTCCCGCGGGCTTCCGCGCCCGCGGGAGGCTATGCCCGCGGCAACCTCCCGCGGGTCAGGGAACCCGCCGGAGAGCTCGCCACACCACCCACAGTTGAATGGCCAAGTGTCACAACCTCTCAGACACTTTGCGACGGTGGAACGGCGATGGCTCAAGGCACCGTGGACGTTTTCTCCCAAGTTCCCATCACCTGTGGCTGTGGGGACTTGGGAGAAAACGTCCACGGCCCCACAGGCAGATCGTTCGGTCGCCATCCCCCAACAGAAAGTGTCTGACAAGCTCTGACACTTACCCGTTGAAGGATTACGTCTTGGGTGCGACAGCGAGTTCCCGCACCAGGGGGTCCCTCTGGCCGGACCCACTGAGCTCGTCTCGGTATGGCCCTCTCGCGGCGCAGGAATGCGGGCCGCCCGAGGGAGCCGATGGCCCGGCATGGGGCGATGGCGTTGTGCGAGCGATGCTCAAACATTCTATAGAATGTTTGAGCATCGTGCCGTGCCGCACGCAAGCGCCATCGGCGCGCTCTTGGTGCCGGGGGATAGTCAAACATTCTATAGAATGTTTGACTATCCCACGCCCTCGTGTACGGAGGGGTGCCGAGTTCTGGTCGCCGCCGCGCAGGAGCGGCCAGTGATCGCGCCCCCGAGGCGAACTCGGCGGAGGTGATCCGCGGTGTGCGGGTCCCCACTATCGCACCTTCTTCTCCTTCCTGAACCGCACCAGCGCCTCGTCCTCGATTCCGTTCTTCACAGCCGGCCGCAGAGCCGAGGACGATTGGGGCCGGGTGCGTTGACTAACCTCCGGGCCTTTCATATACTTGGTTTAGTATGGGAGCCGACGTGGAGCGTGCGTGATGCGGCCAGAGGACGACGCGCTGTTGGCCGAGCTGTTGCTGAGGCGGGGCTGGCTGGACGCGGGGAGACTCCGCCGCGCGGTGGAAATCTGCGAGGCGGCTCGCACGCTGGACCTCGCGCAGGACCTCCTCCAGGTGCTCGTGCAGAAGGGCCTCCTGGGCGAACGCGAGCTTCACGAGCTGGAGCGTGAGGTGGGCCTCGCGCACCTCGCCGGCCCCGAGCACGCTGAGGCCATCGCCGGCTATCGGGTGTGGGGCGAGCTCGAGCCGTGGGGGCTGGGCGCCGTGGTGCGGGCGCTACAGGTCTCGATGGAGCGGCAGGTCGCGCTCAAGGTGCTGGCGCCCGGGCCGGGCCGCGAGGCCGACCTCCGCGAGCGCTTCCTCGCCGAGGCCCGCGCCGCCGCGCAGGTGAGCCACCCGAACATCGTGGGCGCGCTGGACATGGGGCGCTCGGGCGACTACTGGTTCTATGCCACGGAGCTGGTGGAGGGCCAGAGCCTGCGCGAGGCCCTTCCCGGCGGGCCGATGCCCGCTGCCCAGGCGCTCCGCATCGCACGTGAGATGGCCGAGGCCCTCAAGCACATCCACGGCCTCGGCCTCACCCACCGCGACGTTGCGCCCGCGAGCATCCTGCTGGGCAGCGACGGCGCCGCGCGGCTCCGCAACGTGGGCGCCTCACGCCTGCCCGGCGACCCGTCGGCCGCACGCACCGGCATCCCCGTGGGCACGCCCGGCTACAGCGCGCCCGAGCTCCTCGGCGCCAACCCGCGCTGCGATATCCGCTCCGACGTCTACTCCCTCGGCGCCGTCCTCTACCACGCGCTCACCGGGCACCGGCCCGGGCGGGCCGACGCCGGCCCGGTGCTCCCGCCCGCCGTCGTGCGGCCCGGCGTGCCGCCGCGGGTGAGCGACCTTGTGTGCCGGATGACGGCGGCTGAGCCCGCCGAGCGATTCCAGAATCCCGCCGAGCTGTTGCGTGCCATCGCGGAGGCCGAGGGTGCGGTGGGGGCCGTCGCGGCGCCTGGGGCCGTGGTGGCTTCGCTGCCGGAGATCGCGCCGCCGGCGGTTGCGCCCGCGGCCGGCGGCGAGCTCCCGGCTGCGTCCCAAGTGCCTGAGGCCGTTCCCCTCCCGACGATTGCCGCGCCCCCCGCGCCCGGCCGCGGTGGCACAGGCCTCCGGCCTGTGAGCCTTGCGTGGGCGGTGGCCTTCGCCCTCGCCGCTGCCGCCCTGGTGGGTGCGAGCCTCTGGGCGACGGTGTGGCGGCGTGGCGGGCGCGCGGCGCGGCCCCCGGCCACGGCGCCGGCCCAGCCGCGGGACGGCAGGGCCGGCAAGCAGAAGCCGGAGCCGGCGAAAGAGGTGAAGCCCACCCCGCCTCCCCCCAAGCCGCCGGAGCCCCCGCCAGTCGAGCCGCTGCCCGCTATCGTAGAGGATGCTCTCGCCTTTGACAAGGCGAACCCCGAGGGCCACGCGGAGGCGTTGCTGCGGCTGCGGCGCGCACTCCTGGCCGTCGGGGAGTCTGCCGCCACCACGCGGCTTGCGGCGCGGCTCGCGCTCCGCCAGCAGGCCCTCAACAGCGAGGCGAACAGCGCCTTCGGCGAGCTGAGCGACCAGGTTGCCAAGCTGCGTGCCCAGGGGCGGTTCGGCCCGGCGCTCGCCTGCTGCGCCGCGTTCCCAGCCTCCCTGCGCTACGGGCCTTGGGCGGAGCTTGTGGCGGCGCGGCTGGCCGAGGCCGGCGAGGAGGCCGAACGCCACTACCTCGGCACCCTCGCCAAGGCGATGGCCGCGCTCGATGGCCAGAAGCCCGACGAAGCCGCGGCCGTGCTCAGGGGGGTGGGGGACATGGGGATTCCGTGGATGGCGCGTGCCGTGGAGCCGCTTGCGGGCGCCGTGGCCGCGTGCGTGGAGGCGGACAAGGCGCGCGCGAAGGAGCTTGCCGCGCGCCGCGCCGTGATCGAGCGCCGCAAGGCACTCGGCGGCCTCACCCGCGACTTCGCAGCCGTCCACGAGGAGATCAAGAAGCGCGACTACGCGAAGGCCCTCGAGCTGTGCAGGGCGGTCCCCGCCGCGCTCCGCGAGGGCGAGCGCGGCAAGGCCCTGGCCGCCCTCGAGCGCCGCATGGAACTCCTCGCCGACCTCTGGGAGACCACCCTCAAGGGGCCGCCCGCGGCGGTCGGCAAGCCCTTTGCACTCCACGGGGCCGAGTGGGTCATTGACGGCTTCGCGGGCGCCGGGCTGAACGTGCAGATGCTCCTCCGCAACCGCGCAGGAGTCACCTTGCGGCAGCCCATCTGGCGTCTCCCAGGCCCCCAGTTGGGCAAGCTCGCCGAGTGGGCGGCACAGAAGAGCCCGCCTGGGGCCGCTGCACTCAAGCTGGGCCTCCTCTACCTCACCGAGGGCGGCGAGGGCGCCCCGGCCCAGGCACGGCAGAAGCTCCAGGAAGCCGAGAAGGCGGGCGAAGACGTCGCCTGGTGCCTCGAGGAGCTCGACGCGGGAACGCTGGTCACCGCGGCGCTGACCGCTCACCGGCAGGGCCAGTGGGCCGAGGCGCGCAAGCTCCTCGAAAGCGCGCTCGACCGCTACGCCACAACGTCGCCCGTCATCCTCAGCCACAGGGCGCTCTGGAATGCCCTCTCCGACTGCCTGCTGAAGCTCGGCGAGCCGCCGGACCCCCAGCCGGCCCCGCTGCCGCCGCTCCCGGAGCGCGCGCAATGGCTTGTCCTGTTGCCTGAGACACGCCTCAGCCCGTTCCCGCCGGCGAACCCGCTGGACGCCCACCTGGGGGCGCCCGCGCTCCAGCGGAGCGGCCCGCAACGCCTGGGGCTGGAGACCTGGCGCGACTGCGCCCTCTCGCTGCGCTGGACGGCGGAGCCAGCCGCGGTGCTCCTGCTCGGGGCGCGCCTGGCCGAGCCCAAGCCCGGCGTCTTCATCTTCTACTACGTGCGGGTGGGCGACGGCCAGTTGGCGCTCGGCCGGCGCGACGCCGCGGGCGACAAGGTCCTCGCGGCCAAGCCGTTCACCGCGCGCCCCGGCAAGCAGCGGCTGACGTTCAGCCTGGCCGGGCCGGACCTCACGGCGGAGGCCGAGGACGGGCCGAGCCTGGCCGCGAGCGACCCCGGCGGCCTGGCCGCGGGCCGCGTGCTCCTCGCCGCGCCCGACGCCTCAGTGGCCATCGAGGAGCTCGGCGTCAAGCTGCTTCCTCCTCGTCCGCCGGCGCCCAAGGGGAAGTGAGGGTGCAACAACAGCCGGGGATGAATGGATGAATGGATGGGTGGATGAATGTCCGAAAGACCGCCTCTTTCATTCATCCATTCATCCATTCATCCATACATCCATTCATCCACCCATCCAATCATCCCCTCTGGTTGCGCCAAGAGCTTCCATGGGGAAATGAGCTACCAGTATGCCCTTTGACTTCACCGGCCACGTTCACGAGCTGATGAGCGACGTCGCTGCCACGTGCTCCGAGCTGCGGCACGTGGACATGACGCGCGTCGCGGTGGCCTTCTCGCAGGCCCGCCAGTCGCGCCTCGACGGCGTGCAGGCCATGATTCGCCCGCTGCGGTTCCCAGGCGGCTCGCGGACGCAGAGCGGCCCTCGGGGCACCTGGGCGATGCCGCGTGTCGTCGTCCGCGGCGTCGAGGCCCTCTACGTCATCGAGTTCCGCCTCCCGCGCTTCCTCTGCCTCCCCTTCGAGGAGCGGATGGCGACCGTGGTCCACGAGATGTACCACGTCAGCCCGAAGTTCGACGGCACCCTTCGGCGCTTCGACGGCGGGCGGCCCTACCACGCGGGGAGCCGCGAGCGCTACCACGCCCTGATGCTCGGCATCGCCCGCGCTTATCTCGGGCGCACCCAGCGGCCCGAGCTCCACGCCTTCCTGCGCCAGGGCTTCAACGAGCTACGCGACGCCCACGGCGGCGTCGTGGGCATGCGCTTCCGCAGCCTCAGGCCCCGGCGCATAGGCTGACGCCCCCTACGAGGCGAGGGGAGCGGAGCACGCCCGCCGGAGCTGAAGGCCTGGCGCCAGCCGAGGTCCCCGCTCTGCGATTCAGACGTAAGACCCGGGTTGGCACCATCGCGCCCGCCGGCGGCTTCCAGGGCCGCGGCCGGTCCCGCGGAGCGTCCCTCCTGTTCACCCGCTCCGCTTGGAACTGAAGCGGCGACACGTCGCCGCACTCCATAGTCGCCGGCGCTCAGATGGGCGAGGAATGTGGAGTGCGGCATCGCAGATGCCGCTTTGGACGGCAGCGGAGCGGAACATGGCTTGTGCTTACGTCTGAATCGCAGAGGTCTCCACTTGCTAACGTTGACAGCGTTAGGTATACTAACGTCATGAACGTTATCGAGGTGAATCGCCTTCTGAGCAGTGGCGCGACGGACGGGGAGGGGCTGTTCCCACACCTCGAGGACCTCAAGAGCGCTCCCTACCGGTTCGAGGTGGACTTCGGTCTGCGGGAACTGCCGCGTGAGCCGGGCGTCATCCTGATCCGAGGCCCGCGGCAGTACGGCAAGAGCACGTGGCTGGAGGGGCAACTTGTCCAGACGGTCCGGCAGTTCGGCCCGGGCACGGCCTTCTACCTCAATGGGGATGAGATTGCGGACACCGCGGCGCTCCGCGAGGCGGTTCGGGGCCTTCTCCCGCTCTTCGCCGCCCGCGCGCCGGTTCGGCGGCTCCTCATTGACGAGATCACCGCCGTGCGCGACTGGCAGCGCGCGCTGAAGGCCCTGGCCGATGCCGGGGAGCTGAGGAGCGTGCTCGTCGTCACCACGGGCTCGAAGGCGGCGGACCTGCGCCACGGCAGCGAGCGGCTGCCGGGGCGCAAGGGGCGCCTCAGCCGCACCGCCTACCTCTTCACCCCCGTGCCGTACCGCGAGTTCCGCCGCGTCTGCGGCTCCGCCTTGGGCGCGAGCGCGCTCCACGCCTACCTCCTGACCGGCGGCTCGCCAGTGGCCTGCGCGCAGATCGCCAAGGGCCGCCTGCCGGAGTACGTGGTGGAGACGGTGAAGGACTGGGTCTACGGGGAGTGCGCCTATTCGGGGCGCGACCGCGCCTCGCTCCTCGCCGTGATGGAGTGCCTCCTGCGCCACGGCGGGACGCCCCTCGGCCAGGCCAAGCTCGCCCGCGAAGCGGGGCTGGCGAACAACACTGTGGCCCAGGGCTACGTGGGCCTGCTCTCCGACCTGATGTGCGTGGCATCCAGCTTCGCCTGGGACCCCTCGCGCAAGGTGAAGGTCCGCCGGAAGCCCTGCAAGTACCACTTCTCCAACACCCTGGCGGCGCTGGCCTGGCACCCGGCCGTGCTGCGCACGGTGGCGGACTTCGCGGGGCTGCCCGCGGAGGCCAAGGGGGCCTGGTACGAGTGGGCGGTGGCACAGGAGCTCTGGCGCCGCGCCGCTATCCGCGGGGAGGAGCTCCCAGAGGAAATGGCCCACTGGCAGAGCGGCGTCCATGAAACCAACTTCGTGCTCGACCCAGGCCACTTCCTCGAAGTGAAGGTGGGCAAGACCACGCCGCTCGAGTTCGCCTGGTTCGCCCGAGCGTTTCCGCACGCGAAGCTGACCATTGTGAGCCAGGCGAAGTACCAGACGGACAACCTCCGCGGCATCACCCTCGAGGACTTCCTGCTGGGGGCTGAGAACAGGGGCGATTGAAGCATGAGCCTCCAGGAGAGACTTCCCACCCGCTTCGCCAGCGCCGTTCTCGTCCTCATCCTATCGGGCGTCGGGCGTGCGGCGGAGGCGCCCTTCATCATCGAGGTGGTGGACGAGCAGACTGGGCGCGGAGTGCCCCTCGTGGAGCTGCGGACCACTGGCGAGGTGCGCTGCTACACCGACTCGGCCGGCGTGGTGGCCTTCCGGGAGCCGGGGCTGATGGACCGCGAGGTCTTCTTCCACGTCGCCAGCCACGGCTACGAGTTCCCCAAGGACGGCTTCGGGTTCCGCGGCGCGCGGCTGCGCACGACGCCCGCCACGGCGGCGCGCCTGAAGCTCAAGCGCATCAACATCGCGGAACGCCTCTACCGCATCACGGGCCAGGGCATCTACCGCGACACGCTCCTTGCGGGCCGCACGGCGCCCATCCGCCAGCCGCTCCTCAACGCCCGCGTGGTCGGCCAGGACTCCGCGCTCGCAATCCCCTATCGCGGAAAGCTCTTCTGGTTCTGGGGCGACACGAATTGCGAGTCGTATCCCCTCGGGCAGTTCGCCACGTCGGGCGCGGCATCCGAGCTGCCGGGCAAGGGGGGCCTCGACCCCAGCGTGGGGGTTGACCTGACGTACTTCGTGGACGCGAGGGGCTTCAGCCGCAAGATGGCCCCGCTGCCCGACCCCGGCCCAGTGTGGCTCGACGGCCTCTTCACCATCGCCGACGCCACGGGCCGCGAGCGCCTCATCGCCCACTACCAACGCATGAAGGACCTCGGCACCCGCCTCGAGCACGGCCTGATGGCCTACAACGACGAGAAGGACGTCTTCGAGAAGCTGGTGCAGTTCAGGGACGACGCCCGCCTCCACCCCCAGGGCCACGCCGAGCCGGTGAAGGTGGGCGGCCAGGCATACCTTTACTTCGCCAACCCGTACCCCTTCGTGCGGGTGAAGGCCGAATGGGGCAAGGTGGCGGACCCCGCGGCGCATGAGGCCTGGACCTGTCTGGCGGCCGGCCGCGACTACGACAAGGCGGCCCCCCCGCTCGACCGCGCCCCGGACGGCCGCCTCATCTGGGGCTGGAAGGCCGACACCGCAGCCGTGGACACCGCCCGCCAGCAGGAGCTTCTCGACGCCGGACGCATCAAGCCCCAGGAGGCCTGGATTCGGCTCGCCGACGCCGCGAGCGGCAAGCCGGTGAAGGCCCATCGCGGCTCCGTCCGCTGGAACCCCTTCCGCAAGCGGTGGGTGATGATCGTCTGCGAGATTGGCGGGACATCGCTTCTCGGCGAAATCTGGCACAGCGAGGCCGACGCCCCCGAAGGCCCGTGGCGCCAGGCCACCAAGATCGTCACCCACGACCGCTACAGCTTCTACAACCCGGTCCACCACGCCTTCTTCGACCAGGACGGCGGGCGCATCATCTACTTCGAGGGCACCTACACCGCCGCCTTCTCCGGCGCCCCCTCGCCGACCCCGCGCTACGACTACAACCAGGTCATGTACCGCCTGGACCTCTCCGACCCACGCCTTGCGTCCTCCGATAGGTGAAGACCTGGGAGGACATCTCCGGGAGGCGGAAGGGCATGCCTTCCGAGCACAGAGCCGCGCCAGGGGCGTCGAACGTCTCGCCAGTGTATGGGTTGGCGAACTGGTAGCGGCTTTTGGGGTCGAGGGCACTGAGGGGGAATCGCCTGGCCGGCTCGGGGGAGCGAAGGCGGAATGCCTGGACGAAGCCCTCGCCCGTCCTGGGGTCGTGGAACTGCCAGCCGGACCAGGCATCGAGGGTGCGCGGCTGGGGCGTGAGGGGGTAGAAGTCCTCGGAGAGGAACCTGCGGAGCTTCTTGAAGGCGTCGAAGTGCCGCCGCGCCTGGTCCTTCATCGCCTGGGGCCACTCGTGGAGCCTGCCGGCGGCGCCGAATGCGCCCCCGAAGCAGCACTGGTAGGCGATGTCGGGGAACGCGAAGCCCGGCTGCCGGTAGGTGTTGGGGCGCGGCGAGAAGGCGACCCCCTGGCCGCTCCCCGGGATGAACTGGTTGAGTCCTTCGAGGTGGAAGCGGACGCTCTGCGGGTCCATCGTCTGGTCGCTGATCCAGATGGTGTGGCGGCGCTGGAGGGTCGCCAGGTCAATGCGCCGGCCGCCGCCCGCACAGCTCTCCAAGACCACGTCGGGGTGGTTCTTGATGAGCCAGTCCTCCACGCGGTGAAGGCCCTCGATGTGGCGGATCTGGCTGAGGCCCTGGCGGTCGGGAGCGTCGCGCGTCGCCCAGAAGCGCAACAGGTCGTGATGGTTCGCGTCCCAGCGGATGTACCGCAGGCCAAGGTCCTTGATGTAGCGGTCGAGGATTCGGCAGAAATAGTCCTGGACCTCTCGCTTGCCGAAGTCCACGAGGCCCCACTTGGCCTTGGGGGCGAAGATGACCCAGTCGGGGTGGGCCTTGGCGAGGAGGGATTCTGGACCGGAGCGCTCGGGCTCGAACCAGAGGCCGAATTGCATGCCCTTTGAGCGGACGAGGTCGGCGAGGGCCTTGAGGCCTGAGGGGAATCGGGCGAGGTCCTCGCCCTGCTCCCAGTTTCCGAGGGAGCTGCTGATTGCGACCCAGGTTGCGCCCATGTCCGTGGCGGGGCGGGTGGGGGTTCCCTTGTACCAACCCGCGTCGAGGAGGAAAACCTCGATGCCGATGGCCGCGGCCTGGTCAACGAGGGTGCGGAAGAGCTTCTCGTCGAGCTCCGCACAGATGTCGAACCAGGTGGTGTAGAGGACAGGTGGGACGAGCGGCTTTCCGCCCACGGACGGCGCGTAGTGGTCGCGGATCAGGCGGCGGAGGGCGTTGGAGCCGCAGGCGAGCGGCCCGCGGAAGGCGCCGATGAGGATGCTCGGGCCGGAAATCTCCTCTCCCGGCCGCAGCTTGAGGCTGATGTCCGGCACGCCGCTCTGGATGCGCAGGGTGCCATCGCTGGCGTTCGCCCTGATGCTCGCGCGCCAGGCCCCCGTCCAGCCGATGCCGATGTAGAGCCCGACTGCCTTGGTCTCGTTCTCGACGAGGAAGAAGGGGAGGTTGACCTTCGAGGGGAAGCCTCCCTCGCTGGTGAGCGTGACCTCCTCTCTGGCAGGGGCGGTTGAGCCGAGGGGCGTCCTGGCCACGGCGAAGTCCTTGGGCGGGAAGGCGGCGTCGGCGCCCCCGCCCCCGCTTGTGACCACGGACAGCCCCTTCACGATGTCGCCTGCGAACGTGACGTCCAGGGCATTCACGTTGGCGAGGGCCGGGAGCTCGGCCTGGCTCTCGTTCTTGAACCGCAGCGTGAACTCGACGGCGTCGGAGTCGGGGAACGCCCTGGCCCGGCGGATGACGGCCAGGCCCGACGGGTGGCGGAACGTGGTCTCGGCGCCCCCGGATTGGGCTGCGGCCTCCAACCGCCCGGCTTCCTTCCCGTCCAGGCTGAAGGAGAAGCCTGCCCCTGGCCGCAGCGCGGCGTGGAAGTCGTGTGCGCCCCGGACGCGCCAGAGCGACTTCAGGTCTTCCCCCCCAGCCAAGGCGCATGCCGGAACCAGGAACGTGGCAAGCCATTCCGATGAGTTCATGGCAATCCCCCGATAACAGAGCGCAGAGTCACGTCCCCGAGGCCGCGCCGCCCTTCGGGCCGGGCTTGGGGGTGGCCTTGGGGGTGGCCTTGGGGCGGGCCTTTGGCTTCTTGGTCGGGTCCTCCGACGGGGTGGGTGTGGCGGTGAACTCGAGGCGGAGTGGGACGTAGGTCTCGTCGCGGTCGAAGCGGACTTCGGCCTCGGTGGGCTGCTGGCCGCCCTCTTCGAGGAAGATGAGCTCGTTGGTCTCGCGGAGCCAGGGGTTCGGGAGGCGAAGGCCCTGGCCGACCTCGCCGCCGGTCAGGCTGTAGAGCCCGCAGAAGTGGCCGTTGAGCCAGACGGCCCCGTGGCTGAGGCCCTTGACGTGAAGGCGCGCGGCAAGATGAGCCGGATGCTTGCGGGGCGAGAAGGATGTGCGGAACCAGCGAACGGGCAGCTTCCTCATTTCGGATTTCGGATTTCGGATTTCGGATTTCAGATCGAGGGGGGACCAGGCGAGGGAGCGGCCCTGGGGGGCCAACCCGTCGGACTGGCGCCAGCGGCCTGGGGGCTGGCCGTCAACCGTGACGGCGCCCAGGATGCCCCAGCCGGAGGCGGCGGCGGGCGCGACGCCGTAGGACGAGGCGTTGCTGTAGCAGCCCCAGTTCTTGGCGAGGATGGCCAGGACGTTGTCGCCGGCCTGGAGCGGGAGGTCGAAATGGGCGGGGTTGGCAAAGCTGCGGGGGCCGTCCGCGAGGCGCTTGGTTGGGCTTTGGCCGACGTATCGGCCGTTGAGGAAGACTGTGGCGGCGTCGGCGACGTTCTCGAGGATGAGCTTGCGTGTGGCGGCCTTGGCGGCCTTGACGTGGCAGCGATACCAGCCGTGATGGTCCTCGCCGAGTGGCTCGGGGCGCGGGGCCTCGCGCCAGGCGGCGTCGTCGAAGGCGGGCGCCGCCTCCGCGAGGGCATCCGCCGTCTCCCACTTCCGCAGGAAGACGGTGAGGGGCTCCATGATCTCGACGTCGAGCTTGAAGTCAATGCGGCGGGCGGCGGGGTCGTGCTTGACGTCGCTGAGGCCCGTGGCCGGCTTGAGGCCGGCCTGCGGCCCGACGGGATAGAAGGTTGGGGAGAGGCGGACTCGGCGCGCTGGGAGGCGGAGCTCGACGGCGGGCTCGCCGCCAGTCGTCCACTCTCCGACGGCGGGCGCGCCGACGAGGACGCCCGCCCCGTCCAGCAGCCAGGTCTGCGCGAGCTGGCTCTCTTCGAGGGCGATGACCTGGACGGAGACGCGGGGCACGGAGGCCCCGCCCACAACGTCGAAGGCGAAGTCCTTGCGTTCCCCCTTGGCGGCGCACTTCCAGCGGAGGGTGAGCTGGTGGGCCTTCTCGTTCCAGGAGAAGGCGGCGTCGCCCGCGCGGACCGTGGGCTGCTTCGGGGCGCGAAAGACCATGATGGCCTCGGAGTTCTCCGACGTGTAGACGACGAAGAGGAGCCTATCCGGGAGACGCTGGATTGCGAGCACCTGAGCGGTGGAGAAGATGATACCGGTTTCGGGCGCGAGAGGGAAGCCAAAGACCATGTGGCGGAAGCGTGCGGAGCCGATGCGGAAGGCGGTCGGCTCGCCCGTCGTGGGGTCCTGGTATCTCAGTTCGCCCTCGCCATAGCGGCGCTTGACGAAGAGGAGGGTGGTGGTGCCGTTGCCGCGGGCCTTGGCCACGAGGTCGGTGGCAGCCGCCGAGGCGAAGAAGGGGGGGAGGGTGGAGCTCGTGGCCTGGGTGAGCACGTCCTCGAAGGCGCGGGCGAACCAGTTGGCCTGCGCGGCCTCGGCGAAGGCGGGGCCGTGGCCGCCGCACTCTAGGAGCCCTGAGGAGGCGGCCTCGAAGCGGGTGGGGAAGCCGCAGGCTGGGAGGAGCGCCAGGTTGGTGCCTGCGGCCCACAGCGAGTGGTTGTAGCCGCCTGCGCCCTTGGCGAGGCCCTCGAAGAGGATGTCGGCGAAGCCCCTGAACGGGCTGGCGCGCTCGCCCCATTGGAGCACGGGGGCCGGCATCAGCTCGGTCGTGGCGAAGAATGCCGCCTCGGTCCGCTCGATCCGCTGGAAATCCCTGGTGGGATTGAGGCCGGAGAGCACGACTGGGACCTTGATAGCGTGGTTCCGCAGTTCGTCGAAGAGGCGCGGGAGGTAGCGCTCGTCGGTTCCCTGGTAGTGGTCTTCGATCTGGATGAGCGCCACCGGGCCTTTGGGCACCTGGCGTACGGCGACGAGCGGGAGGAGCTTGGCCCAGTACTGGCGGACCGCGTCGAGGAAGCGGTCGTTCGCGGCGCGAATGAGCACCCTGGGATCGTCGGCGAGCCAGGCGGGGAGCCCGCCGGCGGACACTGTGGCATTGACGTAGGGGCCGATGCGGAGGAAGACGAGCAGCTTCATCTCGCGGCAGAGGTCGAGGAAGCGGGCGATATCTGCCGGCCCGTCGAGGCGGAGCGCCGCGCCGCGCGCCGGCTGATGCAGGTTCCACGGCACCGGCGCCTCGACCATGTTGAACCCCGCGAGGCGGGTCTGGAGGAGGCGGTCGCGCCATTCCTCCTGCGGGATTCTGAAGTAATGGAGCCCTCCGCACAGGATGAGTGTCCGCTGGTCGCCCACGATGAAGCTCTTGGCATCGAAGCTCGCCTCTCCGCCCCCCGGCGCCTGGCGGAGGTTGGAGCCCGCCATTGCACACGCGGCGGTCAGGGCGAGGAGCGGGACCAATGGGCACGCTCTAGCCCTGTGGGCAATGGGCTTCTCTCTTGGCGCGTCCCCCTTCCCGCACGCCCAAACAAGTTTGGGCGTGGCACCCGCGCTTGTCCTGAGAAAACATGGGGTGCCACGCCCAAGCTGTGCTTGGGCGTGTGTTCCGAGACAGGAACTCATCACTGAGCCCTTTCCTTCTTGGAGATCAGGTCCTGGATAGCGCGGGCGAGCCTGCCTGCTCGGATGCCTTGAATGCCGCGGACACATCGGGGACCAGTTCATCGGCACGGAGGAGCTCCCCGGGCGTGTAGACTCGCTGAAGGATTGCCTCACGGCTCGACCCGGCGACGGGACATACCAAAGTACTGCCCTGCTCCGTTGTCGCGATACGGAGGTGGGACTCCTTCACGCCCTTGCAGTCCAGAAAGTCAGCGCTTTGGGTGGTGAGGAGCACCTGGCGCTCAAGCGCCGCGTCCAGGAGCACTTGCACCACGAGCTCGGCGACGGCTGGGTGGACCGTGGCCTCGGGCTCCTCGATGGCGACCACGGACGGACGGCCCGGCTGGTAAACCGCCAGCAGCAAGCCGAGCACCCTCAACGTGCCGTCGGACATGTTCAGCGCATCGAAGGTCCAGGGGTGCTTGAGCCCCACGTCCTGCCTGAACTGGAGCGTCTCCTTCTGCCCGAAGGGGCGGTACTCGACCTTCTTCAGCCCGTCCACCACGCGGGAGAGGAGGCGGCAGAGGCGTTCGTAGCGCTCGCCGCCATCCCCGTCGTCCACCAAGCGCTTCAGGACAGCAGCAGCATTGCCCCCGTGCCGTTTCAGGAACAGGCCGGGGTCCGGCTCCTGGGGCTCGCGCAAGCGGGTGGGAACGACCGAGTAGAAGCGCATGGCCGTGAGGAAGTCGTAGACAGGGCGGAACTCGTCGGTCGCAGAGGCGGCGAAGAGCGCAAGGCGGTCCTCGGACACCCTGGGGCGGATGCCTGGGATGGGCTTGGTGAACTTGCCGTTTCTGACCTCGAACTCCACTTCCCGGCGCATGAAGCGCTGGACGGCGCACCGCTCCCAGGCGACGGTGAAGCGCTCAGTGGGTTTGGCGGCGATCTGGAAGGCGTAGTCTGCCGTCAGGCTGTCCGCCAACTCCACGAGCAGGCGGATCCCAATGTGGGTGGGGTGGCCGGCGGAGCGGCGCCGCACGGCGCCGATGCCCCCACGGTTCTTGAAGGCGAGCTCGATGGACTCGGAGAGGCATTCCTGCACGAAGGCCAGCGAGTCAATGAAGTTGCTCTTTCCGGCGCCGTTGGGACCCACGATTGCGGTGAAGGGTTCAAGGCCCACGGAGACCAGGCTGATGCTCTTGTAGTTGCGGATGACGACGTGCCGGACGCGGGGGACCACGGGTCTTCCTCCTGCCATGCTGGGACAAGCCCAGCTCACCTCCCGGCTATCAGTAAACCACAGGGACGCGGGAAGATCAAGGCGGTTCAGCGGAGTGCGAAGAGGAAGAAGCTCTGGCGGCGGCCCTGGGGGTCGGTGGGGAAGGCGCCAATGGATTGAAGGTGTCCGTCGCGGACCATCGCGGGAATGAGGTTGCTGTAGGCCTGCCTTGGGATGCCCTCGCGCTCGCGGCCGTCGTAGCGGTAGCGGTAGGTGCTTGCGAGGCGTTCGACTTCGGCCCAGTTGACGTAGAGGTGCGTGACGCCGAGCGCGCGGAGCCCGTCGCGGACCCGCCGCGCGGGGTTGCCCGGCGAGCCGGAGGAGTCCGCCTCGGAGACGCGGGCCACGCCGGCGTCCAGGATGCGCTCGATGGGGCCGCGGTCGAACACGCTGGCCGCCAGGCAGCGCCGCTGGCAGTAGAAGGTGCGGCTCTCGCCCACGAAGAGCACCACCGCGCTCTCCGGCAGCTCCCTGTTGATCGCCTCGATGGCGTCGGGCGAGTAGGTGGAGCCGTCGGACACCCTCCGCAGAAAGGCCGCTTGCGCCTCCGTGAGGCCCCCGAATGGCCAAATGACGGGGGAGTGGATGAGGAGTGTCGTCACTAGAGCGTAGGCGAGGGCGCCCGAAAGGAAGCCGCGCGCGAGGCGCCGCGCCCAGCCCGCGCCGAGGGCCGCCAGCCCGAAGCCGCCCAGCAGGGCTATCGCGGGCGACACCGGGTCGAGGAAGCGGTCGAGCCGGTGTGTCATCACGTACCAGGCCATCACGCACAGGACTGCGTGGATGGGAAGGAAGAGGACGTCGCCGGCGTGGACGAGGAAGGCCGGGGCCGTGGCAAGGGCCAGGATGAACATCGAGAGGAGGACGTCGCAGCCCACCTGGACATCCGGCTTCGTTGCGAGCAGGTCTGGGAAGAAGCGCCCGGCGGCCGCGGCGAGCAGGAAGACTGTGGCGCCGAGGAGGATTGCCCAGGCCGAGCGGCGCTCGGCCAGCGCGATGGGCACGAGCGCGAAGAGGAGCAGGACGGGCGACGCGGGCGGCGTCGGCTGGTCGCGCCAGATGGCGAACTTCCAGAAGCGCCGCGCCAGGCCGAAGAAATGAAGGTCGTCGGGGGTGTGGTATCTGTGGAACTTGGCCTGCTGCTCAGGAGTCCAGTTCGAGCCGCCGAAGGCGTCGTAGAGGAGCGGGTAGGTGGGATTCCCGGTGTTCACGGCGTTGCGGATGAGCCAGGGGCTGGCGGCGGCAATCGCGACCGCGAGGGCGATGGCGCACGAGACGATGGCGGCCCGAAGCGTGGAGGGCCGCGCAACTCCACAGCCGAGGATGAAGGCCAGGAGCGGCGCCAGCACGAACGCCACCGCGGGGTACTTGCAGCCGATGGCGAGGCCGGCCATCGCCCCGCAGAGGGCTGCGTAGCGCCAGCGCTCGCGCGCCGTCTCCGCCCTGCGGAGCAGGAAGAAGGCGAAGAGCGCCAGGAAGCCGTAGGCCGCCAGCGGCAGCTCGGTGACGTAGGAGTTGAGTGTGGCGAGCTCGGCGAGGAGGGGGGTCGTGAGGAGGATGGCGGCGCCGGCCTTGCCCCCCTCCGGGCTGCCGAGGCGTCGGCCGCACGCTGCCACCGCCGCCGCGGTGAGGACGACGAAGCCGATGCCCATCTGGAGGCCGATTGTGGCGCCAGTGACCGGCCCGCCAGCCACGTTCATCGCCAGCAGGAAGAGCATCTCGGCGTTCAGCGGGAAGTTCGCGTAGACCATGTCGCGCAGGAAGGTGATGCGCCCCTCGCGCCACCAGGCGGCGGGCGCCGCAAGGTGGTACTCGAGGGAGTCGTAGTCGGCGAAGACAGGCACGTTCACCCGCGTGAGTGCGACGAAGACGATGGCGGCGCCGAGCGCCGCGAGGAGGATGCCGTAGGCGCCCGCCCGGTGGCGCCAGGCGTTCAGGGCGCGCGCGCCGTCGGCCAGCGCGCGCCACAGGTCTCGCGCGCCCAGGGCGGCCAGGGCGAGGAGCAGGCCCCAGCAGAGCAGCGTGAAGAGCCAGTCGGGCTGCCCGCTCACGCTGCCCAGGAGGAACGTGGCGACGGACAAGATGCCCATGCCGAGTCCGCTGCCGAAGACGGCGCGCTCGGCGGAGCTGAGGCGGTCGTAGCCGGCCAGACGCAGGACCGCCATGCCGGCCCCCGCGGCCACGGCCCAGAATGCAGCACTGAGCAGCGCCATAGGGAGCAGCAGGACGCCCTGGGCGAGAAGAGTGGGCAGCGCGTAGAC
Source organism: Planctomycetota bacterium (assembly GCA_016872875.1). Next base: position 23,729 of record VGYW01000060.1, read on the forward strand.
CGCGGCCTGCACGCGCACGCCCTCGCCCAGCATGTCCACCAGCAGGCAGGCGGGATAGGCCAGGACTGCGAGGGACCAGATGAGGAAGGGGGTGAGGGGAAATGAGGCGGGCGAGGGCTGGGCACCGGGGGTTTCACTCATTCGCGGCACACGCCCCCCGGAAATCCGAAACCCGAAATCCGAAATCCGAAAGAACATCGAAGCTCAAAGCGCCAATCCCCAAACAAGAACCCAGAGAACCCAGTGCACCGTGTCCCTCTTGTTTCGTCATTATGATTTTGGATTTCGGGTTTGTTTCGGATTTCGGATTTCGGATTTGGGATTTCCCGCATTCCGCTAGGAATGCGGGCGCTACTCCGTGGCTCGGATGCCGCCGGCGAGCGCGCCCTCGCTGACGAAGACGCCCTCGAGCATGCCGCGGAGCCCCTGGGGACTCGGCGAGGTCTCCATCCCCACGCTCTCCTCGATGTAGCCCTCCTTGATCAGCTCGTAGAGCGAGCGGTTGAAGTCGATCATGCCCTCCGCCTTGGACTGCTTCATCACGTCCTGGATACGGACGTCGTCCCCCTGCTCGATGAGCTTGGCGATGGGGGGGTTGACGATCATGATTTCGAGTGCGGGGATTCGCGCGACGCCGGGCTTGATGGAGGGGAGGAGCTTCTGGCAGATGATGGCCTTGAGGTTGAACTGTAGGCTGAGGCGGATCATCTTCTGGCGCGCGGTCTCGAAGAACTCAAGGAGGCGCGAGAAGGTCTGTGCGACCGTGGAGCTGTGGAGCGTGCCGAAGACCAGGTGGCCGGTCTCGGCCGCGGTGATGCCGCTCTGCACGGTCTCCGTGTCGCGCATCTCGCCCAGCAGGATGATGTCGGGGTCCTGCCGCACCACGTAGCGGAGCGCGTCGCGGAACGACGGCACGTCGATGCCCACCTCGCGCTGGTTGATGACGGAGCGGTTGTCCTGGTAGACGTATTCGATGGGGTCCTCCACGGTGACGATGTGGAGTCGGCGGGTGGTGTTGATGTACTCGATGATGGCGGCGAGGCTGGTGGACTTTCCGCTGCCTGTGACGCCCGAGACGATGACGAAGCCCTGGTCGAGCGCGGCGATCTGCTCCATCGTGGCCTGGGGGAGGTGGAGCTCTTCGAAGGTCGGGATTCGGAAGTTGACGAGGCGGCCGGCCATGCTCAGGCAGCCGCGCTGGTGGTAGGCGTTGATCCGCAGGCGAGTCTTCGCATCCACGCTGTAGGCCAGGTCAACGTCGCCCGCCCGCTCGAGGGTTCGGACCTGTTCTTCGGAGAGGATTTCGTAGATGAGGCGGCGCACCTGGGCGTCGCTAAGCGGCGGGAGGTCGAGGTTCCGAAGGTCGCCCCTGATGCGGAAGATGGGCGGCGCGCCGGCCTTCAGATGAAGGTCGGAGGCCCCGTACTTGCCCATGAGCCGGAAGAGCTTGTGGATTTCCTTGGAGTCGGCTGCGCTTGCGTCGGGCATCCTTTGCCCCCTATCGCCCCCGGGCGTGGCCGTGGTGCCGCGCCTCGAAGTACTCGAGGAAGTGGATGCGGACCTGCTCGATCATCTCCTCGTCGGAGATGACCGTGGTGCGGCCGTCGCTGTACTGGTCGGCCACCCAGCGGCAGATTTTGTGGAGCTTGACCTTCGAGAGGCGCTGGTCCCCCTCGAGGCCGAGGAACTGGTTGACCCAGAGCGCCACGCCGTCGGCGCCCGACTTGTCGGTGATGGCCACATTCGGCCCGCGGCCCAGGAGGGCCTGGGTGTCGAAGATGTTGTAGATGCGCTCGTCGCGCCAGAGGCCGTCGGCGTGGATGCCGGCACGCGTGGTGTTGAAGTGCTTCCCAACAAAGGGCTGGTTGTCGGGCAGCCGCGTGCCGACCTCGTGCTCGTAGTACTGCGCGGCCTCCGTGATCGCGCGCGTGTCCATCCCGTTCAGCGCGCCCTTGATGCCGATGTATTCGAACACGGCGCCCTCCAGCGGCGGGTTCCCCGTCCGCTCCCCGATCCCGAACAGCGTCGCGTTCACAGCGTCCACCCCGTAGAGCCAGGCGCTCGCGGCGTTGATGTGGACCTTGTGGAAGTCGTCGTGCCCGTGCCACTCCAGGCGGTCGGGCGGCACGCCGGCGTCGTGGGTCATCCTGTAGACGAGCTTGGGGATGCTCCGTGGGAGGGCGACCCCTGGGTAGCTGAGGCCGAAGCCCAACGTGTCGCACAGCCGCACCTTCACCCTCAGGTGCTCGGGCAGGCCCTCCGAAATCTCGCTGAGCTTCGCAACGAACGGCACCACGAAGCCGCCGATGTCGGCCCGCGTGATGTCTTCGAGGTGGCACCGCGGCCTGATGCCGGCCTCGAGCGCCGCCTTGACCACGCCGAGGTACTGGTCCATGGTCTGCCGCCGCGTCTTCCGCATCTTGTGGAAGATATGGTAGTCGGAGCAGGAGGCCAGGATGCCGGTCTCCTTGAGGCCGACCTTCTCGACGTTCGAGAGGTCGCCGACGTCGGCGCGAATCCACCCCGTGATCTCCGGGTATCGCGCGCCCACGCCCATGCAGGCCTCGCACGCCGCGCGGTCCTTCGTGGTGTAGAGGAAGAACTCCGTCTGGCGCACCACGCCGTTCGGCCCGCTGATCCGCGCCAGGTACTCATACAGGCGCCGCGTCTGCTCCACAGTGTAGGGCGGGCGCGATTGCTGCCCGTCCCGGAACGTCGTGTCCGTTATCCTGATGTCGCGCGTCCGCAGCGACCCAGGGTCGAACTCCACCACCTGTCCGTCAATCTCCTCGTAGACCTTCCCCTCGAAGACGATGTGCGGGGGGAGGTGGTAGGGGAACATGTCCTCCAGGAGCTGTGGCTCCTGAACCTCGACCAGTTCACGCCGGCGAGCCATAGGCCATCCTTCTCCTCTCTTGTTCGTAGTGCGGCCTTCAGGCCGTAGCCCCACGGGCTAAAGCCCGCACTACGAACCCGGAACTCCCTGGCTGCCCCGCCAGGACTCGAACCTGGAAACCGAGACCCAAATTCTCGTGTGTTACCGATTACACCACGGGGCATCGCCGTCGCCTGCATTATTGTAGCAAAACCCCATCCGAAAAGTAAAGGCCATTTCGCGCCGCCCAATCGTCCTCGTTGTCGTCGTCGTCCTCGTCCTCGAATGCGACGCACAGAAAAGGCAATACTCGACGACGACGACGAGGACGACGACGAGCACGAGAAGAGGGGCGAGCAGAGGGTCACCAGGATCAATCCTCTTTCCTTTCCCCCCGCTTTCCTGTAGAGTACCATGAGGTCTTCCGTTCACAGGAGCCTGCCAGCGATGCTGCGGTGCGCGTTCGTTACCCTGGGCTGCAAGGTGAACCAGTACGACACCCAGGCCCTCCGCGAGGCCCTCGCGCGCCTCGGATGCCAGGAGGCGCCAGCAGAGGCAGAGGCCGGCCTCTACCTCGTCAACACCTGCTGCGTGACGCGCGAGAGCCACGCCAAGGGGCTCCAGGCCGTCCGCCGCATCGCGCGCGAGCACCCCAACGCCCGAATCGTCGTCACAGGCTGTAGCGCCGACGCCGACCCCGACGCCTTCCGCTCGCTGCCGTCGGTCACTCTCGTCGCCGGCAACGCCGCCAAACCTCTCCTTGCTCAGCTTCTGGCCGAGTCCATTGAGGCGCCCCATTCACAGGCCGGCTTGCCAATCCGCAATCCGAAATCCGCAATCCGAAATCCCCCCTGGCCCCCCATCAGCTCCTTCGCCGGCCACAGCCGCGCCTTCGTGAAGATCGAGGACGGCTGCGACGACTTCTGCTCCTATTGCGTCGTGCCCCTCGTGCGTGGCCGCGTGCGCAGCCGGCCGCCCGACGAGGTTGCCGCCGAGGTCGCCCGCCTCGCCGCCAACGGCTTCCTGGAGGTCGTCCTCACCGGCATCCACCTCGGCGCCTATGGCCTGGACTCCCCATCGTCCTCGTCCTCGTCCCTCGTCCCTCGTCCTCGATGCTCTGCATTCGTTCCGGGAAGAGTCGAGGACGAGGACGAGGGACGAGGACGAGGACGAGGGGA
>VGYW01000061.1 GCA_016872875.1 Planctomycetota bacterium
AAGCCTTGCTCTTCCAGCCGGTGCGGAAGTGGTCGCAGCTCCGCTGCCAGGTCCTCACCACGCCGGCGGTGGCCTCGAGCTCCGGCCCATCGAGCAGCTCGGGCCGGGCCTCGATGCGGCGGGCGAATTCGCTGAAAGTCACGGCCTCCACGTCGTCCCGCCCCCTTACGTAGTCGAGAAAGCGCTCGAGTTTGCGGCATTCGGCCTCCGCCGGCCAGAAGTCGGTCCCCTCACGGTTGCGGCCCAGGAGCGAGAAGCTGTGCATGAGAAGGCAGACGGCGGTGACGCCACCCACAACGGCGCGGTCCGCAACGAACTTCAGCTCCGAGAGCGAATCGGCCTTTAGGTCGAAATGGCGCCTCAGCGCCCCGAGAGGCAACTGGGCGAAGGTGGTGACGGGGACCTCGATGATGGGGCCGAGGCGGCGCGGGGCGTTGGGCACTCTGAGGATTTCGGATTTCGGATTTCGGATTTCGGATTTCCCGATCCCAGAGGCGTCAAGAGGCATGGCGTTGGCCTCGAGGGCGGAGAGCGTGTCGGCATTCATGAGCAGGCCGCCGGCGCGGTGGGCGAGGGGTTCGGCGCCGCAGGCGCGGCGGTAGGCCTCCTTGGCGAGGCCGACGAGCTCGGTCTGCTCGGCGAGGGAGTAGTCGGTGAGCCGTTTGCGCGCGAAGTCGCCCTTCCACCAGTTGGGGTGAAGGTGGAGCTGGGCGTCGTGGCCGCGGGCGAGAATCGCCGAGCAGACTTGGCGGACGTGTTCCGGCCCGTGGTGGAGCTCTTCGAGGGTGCTGACGAAGAAGGTGGCTTTCATCCCGCGGGCGTCGAAGACGTCCATCAGCCGCTCGATGCCCCACGTGCCGCCGGCCACCCGCCCCCACACCATGGCCTCGGGCGGCAGCGGGCGCAGGCCGGCCATGGAGGACTCGGTGTCCACCGTCAGGAGCAGGAGGCATTTTTGATTTTTGATTTTTGATTTTTGATTTTTGATTTCAGAGAGCTCCCTGCTTGGCGGAGAGGAGTTGATTGAAGAGGGCTAGGCAATCGGCGGCGACGTGGGACCAGGAGCGTTGCGAGCCGAGGGCGGCGATGGCCGCGCGGTCCCAGGGCCGGGCGAGTGCGGCGCGGAGGGCCGCGGCGAACGCCTCGTCGGACCGGGGCTTGAAAAGGAGGCCAGAGCGGGCCTCTTCGACAAGGTCAGGGATGCCGCCGACGTCGGTGGAGAGCACCGGGGTGCCGCAGGCGAGGGCCTCGAGGACGGCGTTGGGGCAGCCCTCGTGGTAGCTTCCGAAGCAGAAGAAGTCGGCGGCGCGATACCAGAGCGGCATCTGGCTCTGCGCCACGCGGCCGAGAAACGTCACTCGGTCGGCCACGCCACAATCGCGTGCCAGCCGCCCGAGCGCGCCGCGGTAATCCCCAGGCCCAGCGATGAAGAGACGCACGCCAGGGGTGCCGCTCGCCATCCCAGCTATCAGGTGCTGGAAGCCTTTTTCCTCGACGACGGTTCCTGCCGAGAAGAGCAAGACGCCTTCTGTCGGCAGGCCGAGCGCCCGTCGGGCCTTCAGGCGGTCCCCAGGGCAGAAGAGGGTGGTGTCAACTCCATTCGGGATGACGGCGATCTTGTCGGCCTCGGCGCCGGCCTCGATCATCTTCTGGCGGTGCTGGCGCGTGAGGGCCACGAGGCGGTCGGCGCCGCGGAGCGCGGCGCGAGCGAAGCGCCGAACTGGCCAGCGGAAGAGGAACTCGTCAACGTCGCTCCCCCGCCCGGTGACCACGACGGGCCTGCGAAAGCGGCGCCCAAGCCGCACGGCGGCGAAGGCGTCGGGGTAGAGCCAGTGGGCGTCAATGAGGTCGAAGTCGAAAGCCCCGCGCAGCGCAGCCATTGCCCGCGCCGCGCGGGCCGCGTAGCGGTAGCCGTCCACGAGCACCCCCAGCTTGGGCAGTCGGCGCCAGCGTGGGCGGAGCACTTCGAAGCCGGCGAGCTCCTCCCGCTCCGGCAGGTCGGCGAGTTCTGTGAGCGCGACGACCTTGACGGGGCAGAGCTTCGCCAACTCGACGGTGCGGCGGGCGGTGGAGAGCCCAATCGTTTCATTCTTCGCATGCGGGAAGAGGCTGGCGAGGACGAGGACTCGGGGCCGGGATTGCTGATTGCTGATTGCTGATTGCTGATTGAGCATCAAGGCCCTCGCCTGCGAAAGGTCCTGCTCACCTCGTGCCCGATGGCGAGTGCCAGCCTGGCCGGCAAAGGCAGGTCGTTGCGGTGGATGTGGAAGTAGGGCGTCTGGACGGCGCCGAACTTGCGGAAGGAGGCTTCCACGCTGCGGACCATCGAGCCCTCGAAGTCGAAGCGCTTCGTGTGGGGGGCAACGTATTCGATTGCGCGCTTGACCAGGAGCGTGGCCGAGTCGCTCGCCCGGAACTCCGGGTCAATGGTGCTGATGAGATAGTAGGCGGAGGCGGGGTCGAAGACCACGAAGATGGCGGAGTGGACGTTGCCCGCGGGGTCCACGGCGAGCCAGGTCTTGCCCGCGCCGCGCGCGGTGGCCGCGCGGTGGATGCGCTCGAAGAGTTCGTAGGAGTAGAAGATGGCGTCGCCCTGCTTGCGGAGCGAGGCCGCGTGGTGGCCGTAGAAGGCGCGCGGCTCCATGTCCTCGCGCACCTCGACGAGTCGCTCGGCCTTCTTGATGTTCTTGCGCTTGCTGTGCGCGAAGCTGGCGAACACCCGCTCGGGGTCGCTGAGGTCCTCGATGGCGTAGGTGTAGCGGGTGGTCTGCTCGTAGCCCGCCCAGTAGAAGGGGAGCCAGTTGGTGAGGCTGGGGTGGCAGAAGAAGCTGGTGTGGGACACGCTCGGCATGGCCGCGATGAGGGCGGAGAGGAGCTCCATCTCGTTCGAGAGGCGCCGCTCGTAGCGCTCGGCGGCCGGCGGCCCGAGGAGCGGCCCGAGGGTCTGGGTGAGCTGGGGCATGTGGATGGCCTGGAAGCCCCACCGCCTGTATCGCACGAGGGGCATCCCAGCCACGATCCGCCCGCCGCGCCGCAGGGTGAGGACCTCGAACTGCCCCGGCGCCACCGCCTCCAGCCACCAGGGCCGGCAGAAGATGCTGCCCTGCGGCGAGGAGTCCACGAACCGGTTCCACTCCTCCAGCGCGTCGCCCGCGCGCAACACGTGCGCCGTCAGCCCGCCCTGGCCCCCGGGGGCCTCCGCCTCGGGGTCGTGAACCGCGCCGCTGTCCGCCATCCGTAAAGCCCCTTGAGCCTGGCCCGCGCAGAACCCCTGGTAGACAGAGTATAATCAAGGCGCGGTCCGCGCGCAACCGGCCGTCCCGCCCCCTGCCGCCCATATGGGGCGCATGGCAGGGCGTGGATGGCTGTCGGCATTTTCCAACTAACCGCATGTGCTTGGGGGGAAAGCACTTGGGGCGCGAGACAGGGCAGTGAGAGGAGCGGCTTGTCGGCAAAAATGGAAAATGGCCCCCCAGCCTCGGACTGCGGCGCGCAGTCCCATCAGGAGCCACGGACGACGTAAGGAGTTGCCAAAAATGGACTTGAGGCGTTTCGGCCCCTGCGTGGGAGCGCAGGCTGGGGGGCGGCACGTGGTTTGCGGACTTGACAACGGGCGGGGGAGTTGTGTAAACTGTGCGGCGCGCGCCGGGGAAGGGGACGGTGCCGCGTCTGGTGTCCTGGACAGTCCGTGACACGTCACAGGAGGACCTGAGCCAACTGATGGCGTTCCATGACAGGCTGTGTTGTCGGTGACATGCGGTGGGGTGTCCGCATGCCCATGGCACTTCCCCTGGCTCCTAACCTAACTGTTAGGGAGAGTCGGATGGCTCCGAAGACGCGTCTGTGGGTGGTCGGTCTGCTCGGTGTCGCGCTGGCCGGGTGTGACGGCTGGCCGGCCTGGATCCACAAGTTCAACCGCATTGACGAGGCGTTCACGCGCCACCAGCTCCGCGAGGTGGAGAAGCGCTTCGAGAGCTTCAACGGGACCTACAGGATCGGAATCCCTGACGTGTTGAACATCAGCGTGCCGGACCACCCCGACCTCAGCGGCTCCTACGAGGTCCGACCCGACGGCAACATCTCGTTCCCGCTGATCAAGGACGTCTACGTCGAGGGCCTCACCCCGATGCAGTTGAGCGACTTCCTGGCCAAGGAGCTCGAACGCTACGTCAAGAAGGTGGACGTCCTGGTGACGGTGACGGGGCTCTACAGCAAGACGGTGTACCTGGGCAGCAGGTCGCAGAGCACCCTGCGCGCGTTCAGGTTCACGGGCGACATGACGGTGGTGGACATCATCGCGCTCCAGGGCGGGTACACGAAGCTCGACTATTCGAGCCGCATGCGGCTGATGCGGGACAACCCGGAGAACAAGAAGGAGGTCTACCAGATCCGGTTCGACCACATCCTGCGCGGCGACTTCTCGACGAACGTGCTCGTGAAGAACCGCGACATCCTGTACATCCCCGCAACCTTTTGGGCGGACGTCGGCTTCTTCGCGGATGAGCTGACGGCGCCTGCTCGCTCGGTCATCACCGGCATCCGAACCTACACGGAGCTCCCGTACGCCGCCAAGAACGCAGAGGACCGTGCCGGCAGGGCGTCATCCGTTCCCTACTAGCGCGGCACGCCGCGCCCGGCGGCAGCGCGGGGGCCGCGAGACAAAGCAGTGCTTCGAAAGGTGCCCCCTATGCCGGTCGCGCAACCCAAGAAGGCCCAGCAGTTCGACTTCCACAAATACCTCGGCGTCGTCTGGCGCCGAAAGTGGCTCCTCATCATCCCGCTCGGAATCTGCCTCCCACTCGCCATCTTCATCGCCTACCTCTACCCCACCGAGTTCGAGTCACAGGCCATACTCGAGATCCAGGACACCCGCCCCATCGGCGACACCGGCCCGGTGTACTACAGCGCCGGCTCGGCCGTGATGCAGGTGAAGACCCGCGCGATGAGCTGGAGCGCGATACGCGAGATCGTGCTCAGCCGCAAGGTGGACTTCGGGCGCGAGATCGACCCCGACGACCGCCGGCAGCTCGAGCGCATCTACTCGGAGGTGGAGCGGCGGACAGGCATCAAAGTGCTCGGCGGCGCACACCTCGCCATCACCCACCGCAGCACCAGCCCCGAGCGCAACGCGGCACTCGTCAACGAAATCGTCAAGAAGTTCGTCGGCGAGGACCGCCGCGACGCCCAGGAGCGCGCCAAGGCCGACCTCAAGTACTACCGCGACAAGCTGGCCTCCGCGAAAACCCAGCTCCAGGAGATTGACAACTCGATCCGCGAGTTCAACCAGCAGTACCCCTGGCTCACCGACACCCTGGCCGAAATCCAGAAGGAGTACGAGAACGCCGAGGCCGAAGCCCTCGCCTACCGCCAGCAGATAAAGGCCGTCGAGGAGAGCATCGCCGAGCTCCGCAAGGAGCTCGCCAACACGAAGCCCGAGAACATCGTCGAGCGCCGCCAGGAGGCGCCGCCGGAAATCCAGGCCCTCCGCAGGGCCGTGGACGAGGCGCTCGCCTACTACAAGCGCGTCGCCGAGGTCTACCAGCCGGCCCACCGCCGCCACCAGGAAGCCCTGGCCAACTGGCAGAAGCTCGCCGCCGAGCTCAAGGCGAAGGACAAGGGCGACCCCGCGCCCATCCAGACCAACGAGCCGAACCCCAAGTACCAGGCCATCCAGACCCGCATCCAACAGCTCGAGAAGCAGAAGGACGGCTTAGACCTCAAGCGGATGGACGCGGACAAGCGGGTGAGCGAGCTCTACATCAGGCGGCGGCGCGCCCCCGAGCTCCTCGGCGAGCGTGGGGGCCTCGCCGAGCAGCGCAACACCGCCGGCGGCACCGCGGCCGAATACGCCTCCGGCGTCCGCATGGCCGAGAAGGAGATGCAGCGCCTCCTCAGCGAAGCCCACAGCTCGCGCTTCATCGTCCGCGAATACGCGCGCGACGACCGCCGCCCGGTCCGAAGCACCCAGATGAAGATCGTCACCCTCGGCCTCCTCATGGGACTCCTGGTCGGCGCGGGACTCGTCGGCCTCGTGGAATACCTCGACCAGACCTTCAAGGGGATAGACGACACGCGCGACTACCTGGGCATCCCGGCCCTCGGGGTCATCCCGGCCATCTACACCCCCCGCGACCACCGCAGGAAGCTCCTCTTCCGCGTCCTCGCCGTCAGCTCGGCCGTCTTCGTCGTCGGAGCCTTCGTCGCCACTTACCTCACCGTGCCCGAAATGAAGGGCTTCCTCAACACGGGCTGGCTGAGGTTCCAGGAGTGGCTCGAATACTGGTGAGAAAAGCGAGAAGCTCGAAATCCGAAGCACGAAATCCGAAGGAAATCCAAAATCCAAACACCCCAATTGCCCAAACAAGAAGAACTCGTCGCGCAACGGGCTGTCTGCGGTTGCTTTGGGAATGGCTTGCTTTTTGTGCTTTGGCATTCCTTCGGATTTCGGATTTGGGATTTCGGATTTCCCGCATTTCCTGAGAAATGCGGGTAACGCCAGGCCGGCAGGAAGGGATCGATGTACGAGAAGTTCTACGGCTTCGCCGAGAAGCCCTTCAACCTGACTCCGGACCCTGACTACTTCTACCTCAGCTCGGTCCACAAGCGCGCGCTCGACCACCTCGTCTACGGCCTCGAGTCGGGCATGGGCTTCATCCAGGTCACCGGCGAGATCGGCTCGGGCAAGACCACCCTCATCAAGTGTCTGCTGCGCCAGCTCAGCCGCGAGGTCAAGGTCGCATACGTCATCCACTCCAAGGGCACCTTCGTCCAAATCCTACGCATGATCCTCGAAGACCTCGAGGTCGTCCCCTCCGAGGCCAAGCTGACCAAGGAGGCCCTCCTCAGCCGCTTCCGCGACTACCTCGTCGAGCAGGCGCGCCACCACAACTCCGTGGTCGTGATCATAGACGAGGCCCAGAACCTCGCCCTCGAGGTGCTCGAAGAGCTGCGCATGCTCTCGAACTTCGAGACCGAGAAGGCCAAGCTCCTCCAGGTCGTCCTCGTCGGCCAGCCCCAGCTCCGCGACCTCCTGCGCCGCCCAGAGCTCGAACAGCTCCGACAGCGCATAACCGTCCGCTTTCATCTCTACCCCCTCAACGAGGAGGAAACCCGGAGCTACATCCGCCACCGGCTCAACGTGGCGGGCTCCAACGGCTCCGTGCGCTTCACCGCCGCCGCCTGCCGCCTGGTCCACCGCTACTCCGGCGGACTCCCGCGCCTCATCAACGTCGCCTGCGACGCCACGCTGCTGGCCGGCTTCGTGGACGAGCGGCGGGTCTTCAACGAGGCATTCGTGCAGGACGCCCTGCGCGAGCTGGCCGACGAGCGCCCCGAGGCGCCCGCCGAGCCTGGCCCGGCAGAAGATCAAGTCAAAAGTCAAAAGTCAGAAGGCAAAAGGCAAAAAACCAGGCGCTTCTTCGCCGTTGCCGCCGCGGTGCTCCTGGCCCTCTGCCTCGCCGCGGCCCTGGCCATGGCCCGGCGGGTCGCGTCGGGCAAGCCGGGCGCCCTCTGGGAGAGCCTCCTGGGCGCCGCCGGAAGATGACGAGCTGGTCACGCCGCCCCGCAAGCGGCGGGGCGGAACTGTGGCTGTCTTGTTTCTGTTGCGGAGAGCTTGCCGCCACGCGCTTCGGTGGTGGGCGAGCGACGCGCGGCTCGCGTGTCGAAGACGGGACAGGCGAGCCACCCGTCCCTACGACTTCCCGCAACAGTGACTATCTTGGTGTCTTGCTCCCGAAGGGAGCGTAGTGGGTAGCCGGCGGCTTCAGCCGCCGGATGCCGTCGCCGAAGCCCCGCAGTCCCGAAGGGACGGCAGAAGGGGACCCCACGCCACCCCGCCGCGGGGCCTCTGCCGTCCCTTTGGGGCTGATGCCGGGGTCGGCCCCGAGCCGGCGGCTGAAGCCGCCGGCTACCCACTGTTGTCCCTTCGGGACTGACCAGAGCGGCGCGGGGAGCCCTTTGGCCCGTTTGTCGCGAGGCAGCATGCTAAGCGCCCCGTGGTGAAGCAGGCCGGGCGGCCACTGCGGACGCCCTGAAGAAAGGCTGAAGTGTCGAAGATACAGAAAGCCCTTGAGAAGGCGCGAGCCGAGCAGGCGCAGGACGCCCTCCCGCCCGCCGCCGAGCAGCCGGCGGCGCCAACCTACGTCGTGCGCCCCACCCAGACCGCGCAGGTGGACCCCCACATCGTGGCCTACCACCACCCCCATTCGCACCTGACGGAGAGCTTCCGGCGCGTGAAGGCCGTGCTGCGCGGCATCGCCGGAACCGACAGGCTCCGCACCATCACCATCACCAGCGCCGGCAAGGGCGAGGGGAAGAGCACCATGGCACTCAACCTCGCCATCGCCATGTCGCAGGACTTCGACACCAGGGTGTGCATGGTGGACGCCGACCTTCGGCGCCCGCGCCTCCACCGCCTCCTCGGCTTCACCCCCAAGCGCGGCCTGAGCGACATCCTGGGCGGCGAGGCGCTGCCAGAGGACGTGCTCATCAGCGACGCCGTGCCGCGCCTGAGCGTGCTGCCCGGCGGACGCTCCTCGCGCACCCCCTCCGAGATGCTCGGCTCGCCACGCATGAAGCAGCTCATCGAGGAACTCAAGAGCCGCTTCGACTTCATCCTCTTCGACACGCCCCCCGTCCTCACCGTGGCCGACGCCATCCTCCTCGGCCCCATGACCGACGGCGTGGTCCTCGTCATCCAGGCCGGAAAGGTCCGAAAGCGCCCAGTCGAGCGCGCAGTCGAACTCCTCCACAACTCCAAAGTCCTCGGCTTCGTCCTCAACCGCGGCGACATGGTCCTCTCCCACTACGGCTACCGCTACTACGACCGCGGCTACTACTACTGAGGAGCATTTCGGATTTCGGATTTCGGATGGCGGATTGAAATCCGGAATCTGAAATCCGAAATCCGAAATGACGGCGAACCCCCACGAGACCGCTCTGCTAGGGAAGATCGCCTCCCACGAGGCGCGCCTGGCCATCCTGGGCCTCGGCTACGTGGGCCTCCCACTCGCCACAGAGTTCGCCCTCGCAGGCTTCCGCGTGTGCGGCATTGACCCCGACGCCCCAAGGGTGGAGAGCGTGAACCGGGGCGACTCCTACATCGGGGACGTCAACTCCGCCGTCCTGGCCGGCGTCGTCGCCAAGCAGCTCCTCCGCGCGGCCACCGACCCCGCCGCCATCGGCGACTGCGATGCCGTGATCATCTGCGTCCCGACCCCGCTGCGGAAGACGAAGGACCCCGACGTGTCGTTCATCGTGGACGCCGTCGGCCGCGTGCGCGCCCACGCGCGGGCGGGCCAGCTCGTGGTCCTCGAGAGCACCACCTATCCCGGCACCTGCGAGGAGCTCGTGGCACCCATGCTCGCCGAGAGCGGCCTGGAGGTCGGCGCCGACCTCTTCCTGGCCTTCTCCCCCGAGCGGGTGGACCCAGGCAACAAGCGCTTCACCACCCGCAACATCCCCAAGGTCGTCGGCGGCATCACCGAGGCCTCCACCCGCGTCGCCTCCGCGCTCTACGCGCAGATCATCGAGCGTGTCCACCCCGTCTCCTCCACCAAGGCCGCCGAGATGGTGAAGCTGCTCGAGAACACGTTCCGCAGCGTGAACATCGGCCTGATCAACGAGCTGGCGCTCATCTGCGACAGGATGGGGCTGGACGTCTGGGAGGTGATCGAGGCGGCCTCGACGAAGCCGTTCGGCTTCATGCCCTTCTACCCCGGCCCCGGCCTGGGCGGCCACTGCCTGCCCATTGACCCCATCTACCTGTCGTGGAAGGCGAAGCTGCTCGACGTTGAGGCGAGCTTCATAGACCTCGCGGCGAAGGTCAACGCGGCCATGCCGCGCCACGTGGTGGAGAAGATTGCCGCGGCGCTCAACGACGAGGCCAAACCCGTCCGCGGCGCCGGCATCCTGGTCCTCGGCGTGGCCTACAAGCGCGACGTCGCCGACGTCCGCGAGTCGCCCGCGCTCGACATCATCAAGCACCTCCTCGCGCGCGGCGCGACGGTGGCTTACAGCGACCCCCACGTGCCCAGGCTGCGTTACGATGGGCTGGACCTCGCGGCGGTGGAGCCGACGCCTGAGCGCCTCGCCGCCGCCGACTGCGTCGCCATCGTGGCCAACCACTCGGCCTTCGACTACGCGGCCATCGTCCGCCACGCGCGCCTCGTCCTCGACACCCGCAACGCCACCAAGGGCCTCGCGGGCCAGGCGCGCGTTGTCAAGCTCTGAACGGATTTGCGATTTTTGATTTTTGATTTTTGATTTGCCACTTTTGCCTTTTGACTTTCCTCTCTGGATTGCCGGCAATCGAGGATCGAAGGGCATGGGCATGGTTGAAGGCAAACGCATCTTCATTACCGGGGGAGCCGGCTTCATAGGCTCTGCTCTCGCCGGACGCCTCGTCGAGAGCAACCAGGTGGCCGTCTTCGACAACCTCTCGCGCGACTCGCTCCGCGACAAGCCGTTCGCCGGCCACCCGAACCTCCACCTCGTGGAGGGCGACGTGCTCGACCTCTCTGCCATCCGTGAGGCCATGCGCGGGGCCGACATCGTGGTCCACTGCGCGGCCATTGCGGGCATAGACACGGTCATCCGCAGCCCAGTGACCACGATGCGGGTGAACATGCTCGGCGCGGCAAACGTCCTCCAGGCCGCCGCCGAGCTCCCCCGCTGCGACCGCGTGGTCTGCTTCTCCACCAGCGAGGTCTTCGGAACCCACGCCTTCAACTCCGAGGAGAGCGACTCCACGAGCATCGGCAAGGTGGGCGAGGCACGCTGGACCTACGCCGTGAGCAAGCTGGCGACCGAGCACCTGGCCGACGCCTACTTCCAGGAGAAGGGGCTCCCCGTCACAACCGTCCGGCCATTCAACGTCTACGGCCCGGGCCAGGTGGGCGAGGGCGCACTGAAAACCTTCGTGCGGCGCGCCATACGCGGCGAGACCCTTGAGATCCACGGCGACGGCACCCAGGTGCGCGCCTGGTGCTACATTGATGACATGGTGGACGGGTTGCTCCTGGCGATGGCCCACCCGCGGGCCGTCGGCGAGTCGTTCAACATCGGCAACCAGCGCGCCGTCGTCACCATCTACGGCCTCGCCAACACCGTCATCCGCGTCCTCGGCGCCAAGTCCAACATCATCTTCGTCCGCAAGGACTACGCGGACGTCGAGCTGCGCGTCCCCTCGGTCCGCAAGGCGCGCGACCTGCTCGGCTTCGAGGCGAAGGTGGACCTCGACGAAGGCATCCGCCGCACGGCCGACTACTACAGGGAGTTCCCCTGATGGGCGCTCCCGAGTGCTTCGTCGTCACCGGCGCCGCGGGCTTCGTGGGCGGGCGGGTGGCCGAGGCCCTGTCCGCCGTCGCCAGAGTCGTCGCCGTTGACCGCGAGCCATGCGGCGCGCGCGGCGCGGGAATGCAGACCCTTCAGGCCGACATCCGCCAGCCTTTGCCCCAGTGCGATATTCCACCAGGGGCCACCTTCTTCCATGCAGCAGCCTCGATGGACTCCGGGAAGCCAGACGAGCTCTGGGACGCGAACGTGACGGGCACCCGCAACGTCCTGGAGTGGGCGGCCAAGGCGCGGGCGAAGCACTTCATCTTCACCTCCTCGGGCGGCGTATATGGCTACGCCAGGGACCGCTACCGCACGGAGCAGGAGGCCCTGAGCCCGATCGGCTACTACGGCCACACGAAGGCGCTCGGAGAGGCCCTCTGCCGGATGCATGCCGGCCTGTACGGGCTGGACGTGACGGTTCTCCGGCTCTACTTTCCCTACGGCCCAGGGCAGGAGTCGGGCATCTTCGGGCGGATACGCCGCTCCCTCGAGCAGGGAACGCCGCTCACGATCAACCCCCGGGGCGCTCCGAAGATGAACCCCGTCCACGTCCAGGACGTCGTGGACGCGGTCCGCCTGTTGGTTCGGGAGCATGGCGGGGTGAGGACCTACAACCTGGCGGGGGACGACGTGGTGACGTTCCTCGACCTTGTTCGGCTCTTCGAGCGGCGGACAGGCCGCTCCGCCGTCGTCCGCCCCGGGGAGAAGGACGAAGGCGACCTGCTCGGGGACAACTCGCTCATCAAGCGCGACCTCGGCTGGGTGCCGCGGCACCGTGTCTGCGAAGCGATGATTGGATGAATGGATGAATGGATGGGTGGATGGGTGTCAGACAATCATCCATTCATCCACCCATCCAATCATCCCCTTTCACTGCGGCCAGTGGCCGCAGTGTGGAGTCGGGCTTGCGAGTGCTCTTCGTCAGCAGTTGGTATCCCCCCATCCGCTCCGGCTCGGCGCTCTGGGCCGAGGCCATGGTCAAGGCACTCCGGAAGCGCGGCAACGACGTCAGAGTGATCACCACGGACTGGAAGGGCAAGCCCACGGCAGATGCGCAAGACGAAGTGCTCTATCACCTGCCGGCCTGGGTGGTGCCCAAGAACAGGTTTCTCCTGGGACTCTCCATGGTTCCAGTCGCGTGGTCATACGCGAATCGCAGACGCATGCTGGAGATCATACGCGACTTCAGGCCCGATGTCATCCATCAGGTGAACCACATCTTCGACACCGTGTTCCTGTCGGCCTACGCGGCGCGGGCGACGGGCACGCCCCTCGTCGGCACGATCACGACCCCCATCCAGTCGCTCTCCACCCTGCGGCAGGCCCTCATGCGCGCGCTCGATCGCTGGGTCGTCTTCAGGTTCGGGGTCCGGCACTGGCAGCGAGTCATCGCACCAGATTCGACCCACGTGCGTTACATCCTCGACACCTACCCCGAGGCGGTGAGGGGGCGTCTCATCACCCACATCCACAGCGGGGTCAGCGAGCGCATCCGCGCCGTCCCCGCGGAGCCAAAGGCCCCCTGGCCCTGCATCGTCTCGGTCGGACACGTTCACGAAATCCGCGACCCCACGAACCTCATCCGGGCCATGCCCGTCATCCTCAAGGCGTTCCCGGACGCGAAGCTCGACATCGCTGGCCGCGTGCAATTCCGGCGGCCCGCGGAGGAAGCTGAGCGGCTGGGGCTTGGGGCCTCGGTGCGGTTCCTGGGCGAGGTGCCCGTGGATGCGGTGCCCGGGCTGGTCTCGCGGGCGCACGTCTTCGCGGTGTTGCACCAGTGCCGCTACGCCGGCCTGAGCTCCACGGGTGTCGAGGCGATGTACTTCGGGACGCCCGTCGTCACCAACGCCCCGGCCGACGCCTACGGCCCCGGCGTGCTGCGCGACGGCGAGCACGTGGTGCTGGTGGACGGGGCGGACGTTGGGCAGATCGCCGCCCGCATCGCCGCCCTCCTGGGCGACAAGGCGATGCGCGACCGCGTCGGGCGCGGCGGCAGGGACTTCGTGGCACAGCACCTGAGCTGGGGCCTCGTGGCCGAGCACCTCGAGGCCCTCTATCAGCAGGTGAGGAAGAGAGGTCCGTGATGGCACGGGTCGCCATCGTCATCCCGAACTACGTGCTGCGGGGCCTCTTCGGGGACCCGACGGCGCCGCCGCTCGGCGCCGCACTCGTGGCCGCGGTCCTGAGGGAGGCCGGGCACGAGGTCTCCATGATTGACGCCGACGCCGAGGACCTCGCGCCTGGGCAAGTGCTGGAGAGGCTGGAGAGCCGGGCACCGGACGCGGTTGGGATTTCGTGCAACTACATCTCCAAGCACAACCCCACGCTGCTCCTCGCCCGCGAGATCAAGCAGCGGGTGAAGTGCCTCGTATTCGTCGGCGGCAACCACGCCTCCGCCGAGGCCGAAAACCTGCTCGCATCGAGCGGCGGAGCCATTGACGTGGTCCTGAGGGGCGAGGGGGAGCCCACAGCGCCTCTCTTGATGGGTTCCCTGGACCGTAAGGCGCCGCTGGACTCCCGAAGTCTCGAACCGCGGCACGTAGAGGCATTGGACCGGCTGCCGCTCCCGGCATACGACCTTCTGCCTATGGCCCGCTACACCCGCTTCGCGGTCCTCACCAGCAGGGGGTGTCCCTACGGGTGCTCGTTCTGCGCGTCGAACCTGGTGGCAGGGCCGCGCGTGCGCCTGAGAAGCCCGGAGTCGGTCGCGGAGGAGGTCCGCCTCCTCCGGGCTTGCTATGGCGAGCGGTTCCTCTGGCTTGCCGACGACACGTTCACGGCCGTGCCCCGTCACGCCCGCGCCATCGCCGCCGCCCTGGGCGGGCTCAGCCAGCCGGTCAAGTGGAGCTGCATGACCAGCACCACGGCCCTCTCCCAGGCCCTCTTGGGGGCCATGCAGAAAGGTGGCTGCGAGTACGTTTCGATTGGGGTCGAGAGCACCCACCCCGACCACAAGCGGTTCATGGGCAAGCCGGTCTCTGATGAAGGCGTCTTCGAAGCGGTCCGCCTCATCCGGGACGCCGGGATGCGGGTCTACGCCTTCTTCATCATCGGGTTCCCAGGGGAGACCTGGGACGCCGTTCACCACCGGGTGCGGCTCATCGAGCGTGCGCGCTTCGACGGCGTGGCGGTCAACCTGCTCATCCCCTTGCCGGGGACCGAGCTTTGGGACATGCTGGTGAGGTCTGGCGCGCTCGATCCGGCGGCTCTTGACCGCGACCGCCTGTTCGCGCGATTCCCCAGCGAGGAGCTCTTGGCTAACACGGCGCGGCTGGTCTCCAACTGGACCCAGTTGTCGGCTCAAGAGCTTCTGGACGCCTGCGCCCAATGCCGCGCCGCGGCGCAGAGCGAATAGGTGACGAAAATCCGAAATCCGAAATCCGAAATCCGAAATTGGGCCAGGCTCCTCGCCGCCGCGGCGGGCCTCGGCTGCCTGGCCCTCCTCGCGGTCGGCGCGAGGATGGCCTATCAGGCCATCATGCGCGCGAGGCAGGAGCCGCTTCCTGGGACCTGGACCCCCGTGGCCGTGCGCCCGACCACGCCTCAGAAAGTCACCCCGCTCCTGCCGAAGGCCAAGCCGCCGATCACCTGCCCGATCGTGCCCGTGCCGAAGGTCTACAAGGAGCTTGGCCGCAGGGCTGAGCTGCTCGATGCGCCCGCCGCGGCGATAGTCCTCGGCGCCAACGCCACGGAGCCCGAGCGCTACGCCGCCGAGCGGCTCGCCAACTTCATCGAGCGCCGCTTCCTGCTGAACCTCCCAATCGCCATTGAGGGACACGTCGAGGATGCTGTCCGGCAGGCGCTCCTCCTGGGCCAGCGCGGCACCAACGCCTGGCTCGACCGCCTCTGCCGCGAGAAGAAGCTCGACCTCACCGAAACCTCTCCCGGCCACGACGGCTTCATCATCGAGACCGTGGACGACGGGGGCCGCCAGGTGGTCCTCATCGGCGGCGGCAACGCCCGCGGCGTCATCTACGGCCAGAGCGCGTTCGGCGACACCCTTCGCCGCGACGGCGAGCGGGTCGTCTTCCCCGTCGTCTCCGTGCGCGACTGGCCCAGCATCGCCTGGCGCGGGCGGCCCATCGGCGTGCCAGAGACCCACCTGGCGCCCGGCGTGCTCGATGCCTACGTGCAGTTCCGGCTCAACTGGCTCGACTTCCGCGACGGCCCGCCGCCGCGGCGGGGCCAGTTCGGGATTCCGCCCGGCTTCGCATTCGACCGCTCGCGCGCCCAGCGCCTCCTCGCCGAGGCACGCCGCAGGGCGCTCTTCGTCTTCGGAACTGTCTTCTGCGGCGTGAAGCCCGACCAGTTCCCCGCGGCGCTGGCCACCTGCGGGGACCTGATCGCGCTGGGGGTGGACGGCCTGTGGATTTCGTTCGACGACCCCGGCGGTGGGGAAGGCACTGAGGCGCTCATCGCGCAGATCATCGAGCTCGCCAAGCGCCGCGGCATCGCCGGCGAGCGCATCGCCGTCACCCCGCCCATGGGCTCCTACGGGGTGATCGCCACGGAGTTCAACCGCCGCTTCGCGGCCGTGCCCGGGCTGGCCGACGCCGTGTGGTTCTTCACCCGCGCGCCTAACGCCCACGACGCCGCGGCGGCGCGGCAACTCGGCCTCAGCCGCCCGCCCTCCTGGTGGCACAACTGGCCCTTCCCTCACTCCGGCGGCCTCCTCCACGAATCGGGCGACGCCGCCCGCCTCCGAGCCGACGGCAAGCCCGCCTATCTGGAGGTCCCCCCGCTCGAGATGGGCTGGGACAGCCCGAGCTACGAGACCCTCCGCCCGGCCGCACGAAGCGTCCACGCCGTCATGTGCTGGACCTTCTGGCCCGAAGAGTATTGCTGCGGGGCGCTGGGCCTCTGGGCCTGGGACCCCGCGGAGCACGACTGGCCGCGCACGCGGCGCGCGATCTACACATTCGTCTTCGGCCCTCCCCACGCCGCCGCGGCGAGAGCATTCGACGACAAGTTCATGGAGCTGAAGCGTCTCTTCTACTTGCCCAGGCACATCTTCCGCCCAGGCGTCACCTGGCCGCCGCACCTCAACTCGCCCGCCGCCCGCCCTCGCGCCCTGGCGCTCCTCGACGAGCTCGATTCACTTCTGAAGCAACTCGAGGGCGGAGCGGCCGGGGAGTCCATGCTCCCGCCGGAGCGCCTCCGCGAGCTCTACCTCGAGCCGATGCGGGCCACGGTGGACTTCGCCCGCAAGATGGCCGAGCAGGACTACCCGGAGTACGAGGTCCCCGAGCTCGACCGCCGCGTGGGCGAGCTGATCGCCAAGGGGGAGGTCCCCGCAGCGGAGGCAGCCTTCCGCGAGGGGCACGAGCGGCTCCTGCGCCTCGCCGCAGCCGTCCCCGACGCGCTCGGCGGCCTGAAGGGCCTCGGCGAGTACACCGAGCACTGGCGCCGCCGCGCCGCCGGCTTCCCCGACGCCGCGGCGAGGGCCAACCCCGACCGTGCGTCGCTGGAGAAGCGCTTCGAGCACTACGCCGGCAAGGCCCCCGCCGAGGCCCTCGCCGCCGCCGCCAGGCCCCCCGAGGGCAAGGCCCTCGCCGAGCTCTCCGCCGCCGACTGGGCGCGCGGCGCCATCGCCTGCGTCGGCCCATGGGCCGTCGGCCTCGTGCCCCCAGAGGCCGCCCGCGCCGTCGGCCTCGCTCGCACCCCCTGGGAGCCGAGCGAGACGCACCACTTCATCGAGCTCCAGGGCGAGCTGCCGGTGCCTGCCGCGCCCGGCCGGTTGGCGCTCGACGTCTTCGTTGGCGAGTCGGCTTGCTCGCCAAAGGTCAGCGGCACCCGCTTCGCGCAACTATGGGCCAACGGCCGCCTCGTGTGGGAGGAGGACCTCACTCTGGCGCGGAAGGGGCAGGAGTGGGCGACGCTGGACGTTACGGATGCGGCGAAGGACGCCGAGCGCCTGCGCCTGTGCTTCCGAATCGTCAACCGCCGTCCCGCCGCGCAACTCGAATCCCTCACCCTCCTCGGCCCGGCCCGCCTCCGCGCCGCGCCGCAGGCGGCCAAGTAGGGGCCACCCACCCAGAGCGCGCAATGGGGATTGAAATCAGCAATCAGCAATCAGCAATCAGCGATTCCCGGCCCCGCCTGCTGTGGCTTGGCCTCCTTGTGGCCATCGCAGCGGGGGCGCTCGACTGCCTCTGGCTCGCCCGGAACCCCACGCCCGACGGCGGCATGGTCTTCGCACTCCGCCGGCTGCCACGCCTTGCTCTCTCTCGTGCCCTCTATGAAGCATTCGCCATCGCCGCCGCGCTCCTCGGCCTCGCCGCCGTCGCGCTCTCCCTCTTCTCTCTTCCAATCAGCAATCAGCAATCAGCAATCAGAAATCGCCTCCTCGCGCTCCTGGTCGTCGCCCTCTGCGCCCTCCCGCTCCACCTGGCCATCAGTTGGGCCGATGGCGCCCAGGGAGCGCGCCACCAGTTCTTCCGCACGCTGGGCCTGGTGGCCGCCCCCAGGCTCTTCTGGCTCGCCGCCCTCCTCGCCCTCGGCGCCTGGCTCCTTCGGTTTCGGATTTCGGATTTCGGATTTCGGATTTCAATCAGCAATCAGCAATCAGCAATCAGAAACTGCTTCGTGGCGGGGGCGGCGCTGGCCACGGCGGCGCTCGCGGTGGCCTTCTCTCTGAAGGTCCTCGGCGGGCAGCCGCACTTCAACGACGCCACGGCGTTCTTCTTTCAGGCGAAGACTTTTGCCGCCGGCCGCCTGTCGTCGCCGAGCTTGGGGATGCGGCCGTTCCTCGATCCCGGCCTGTGCCCGTGGCCAGGGCAGCCGACCTATGCGTTCGTGGGCGAGCGCTGGTTCTGCGTGGCGCTGCCTGGCGCGCCGCTGCTCTACGCGGCGGGGATACTGCTCGGCTGCCCCTGGCTCGTCGGGCCGCTCCTGGCCGGGGGCATCGTGGCCGCCGTGTACCTCCTGACGAGGGAAGCGTTCGGCGAGTCGGCGGCGATGCTCGCCCTTCCGCTCGCGGCGCTCTCCCCCTGGCTCATCTTCATGTCGGCGGAGTACCTCACCCACGTGCCGTGTGCCCTGCCGCTCGTGCTGTTCCTGGCGGCTGGGCTGCGGGCGATGCGAACGGGCTCCTGGCTGGCGGGGCTGGGCGCTGGGCTGGCGCTGGGCCTGGCGGCGCTCGTGCGCCCCGTCAGCGCGGCGGGCTTCTGCCTGCCGCTGGCCGCGGCCTGGGCCTTCTGGCTGCTGAGGCGGCCGCGCGAGGCCTGGCGGCCCACCCTGGCCTTCCTCGCCGCCCTGGCGGTGCCGCTCGCGGCGCTCCTGGCCTACAACGCGGCGACGACGGGGAGCGCGACCACCTTCGCCTATCGCCTCGCCGCATACGACTGGGCGCGCCTGCGGGGCGAGTTCATCGCCCAGACTGACTGGCACTGGCGGCCCATCAAAGGCCCCATCCTCTTCTTCGAGATGCTCTACGGCCTGGGCGCGGCGACCCTCCGCTGGCCCCTCCCAGAGGTCGCCGCGCTCGGAGTGCTCCTCGTGCTCGCTGGGCTTCCTGGCTCAATCAGCAATCAGAAATCAGAAATCAGAAATCCCAATGCCCCGCTGATCATACTTCTCTCTGGCCTTGCGCATCTTGTCGTGCACGCCAGGATGGCCGCGCAATCCGACTGCTTCGACGGGCCGCGCTACGCCTTCGAGGCCCTGCCCGTCGTCGTCGTGCTCCTGGCAGGGGGGCTGTGGCGGCTCGGAGAGCTTCTCGCGGCCCGCGGCTTCGCCCAACGGCGGGTGTGGAGAACCCTCGCACTCGTCCTGGTCTTCTGCTTCGCCTACGCCTGGGGGAGGACCCTCTTGACCCAGGTGCCAACATACCGTACTGTACATGGAGTGGACGTTCGGATGTTCCGCGTGGTGGAGGCGAGCGTCAGGCGGCCCGCCATCGTCTTCGTCCCTGTCCCCTTCGGCCAGACGGCCACGAGCCGCTTCTACGCGGCGTTGGGGCGGAACGACCCGGCGCTGGACGGGCCGGTGCTCTACGTGCGCGACCTCGGGCCGAACAACAGCCTCTTCGCCGAGACGCGCCCGACCCGCAAGCTCTATCGCTGGAACCACGAGAAGTTCGCCGTGGAACCGCTGAGGGATGACTGACCCGATGCGGATTCTCGTAGAGATCACCGACGCCAAACACGTTCACCTCTTCAAGCACGCGGTGCGCGAGCTGGAGGCCCGCGGCCACACGGCGGCGATAACGGCGCGGGACCGCGACATAATCACTGGGCTGCTAAGCGCTTACGGCTTCGGCTTCACCACCCTCAGCCGCCAGGGCTTCGGCCTCTGGGGCCTGGGCAAGGAACTCCTCGTGCGGGACTGGCGTCTCCTGCGCTTCTGCCGCCGCTTCCGCCCCGACGTCCTCGTGGGCCGTGTGGGACCCTGCGCCGCGCACGTCGGCTTCTTCCTGCGGAAGCCCGTCATCGTCTTCGAGGACACCGAGCACGCGCGGCTCCAGCAGTGGATTTCCTTCCCATTCGCTACCCGCGTTTGCACAGCGGTACACTACGAGAAGGACTGGGGCCGCAAACACATCCGCTACAAGAGCTTCGACGAGCTGGCCTACCTTCACCCCAACCGCTTCACGCCGGAGCCGCAGGTCGTCGAGCGGGCGGGCCTGGACCCTGCGAAGCCCTACGTGGTCGTGCGGTTCCTCTCCTGGGCCGCGGCGCACGACCGCGGGCAGAAGGGGATAGACCCCGCCCGCCGCCTGGACGTCCTCGAACGCCTCAAGCGCTTCGCCCGCGTCGTCGTCTCATCCGAGGCCCCGCTCCCGGGGGAGTTCGACCGCTTCCGCCTGCCCGCCCCCCCGCACGACTTCCACCACCTCCTCGCCTTCTCGCGCCTCTACCTGGGCGAGGGCTCCACGGGCGCCGCCGAGGCCGCCGTCCTGGGCGTCCCTGGCATCTACGTCAGCACCATCAGGCTCGGCTACCTCAACCGCCTGGAGCACCACTACGGCCTGGCCTTCAGCGTGTCGGAGGAGGCCGCGGCCCTCGGCATCGCCGAGCGCCTTCTCGCTGACCCCGCCACGCCCGAGCTCTGGCGCGAGCGCCGCCAACGCCTCCTGAGCGAGGAAGAGGACCTCACGCCTTGGATGGTGCGCGAGATAGAGAGATTGGGGAGAGGACGTGATGCGTGATGCGTGATGCGTGACAAGAGAAGATGGGGAGTGTGCTGGGGGTGCCGGGGGTTCGTAGTGCGGCCTTCAGGCCGTCTCCCGCGGTCCAGAACGGGCTGAAGCCCGGACTACGAACTCCTCGCGCTGTCCGATGATTCGGGAGCCTGTGCCGATGTGCGGGATAGCAGGGATACTGGATGGGGCGTGGACGCCGGCGCACTTGGCCGCGCTGAAGCGAATGGCGGACGCGCAGCGCCACCGCGGCCCCGATGGCGAGGGCTTCGCCCTCCTCTCCCTCGACCCCCACGGCACCCGGTCGCTCGGCCGGGCCGAGCTTGAAAATCCGAAATCCGAAATCCGAAATCCCAAATGGCCCGGAGGCTTCGCCTTCCGCCGGCTCGCCATCCTCGACCTCACGGACGCCGCGGCACAGCCGATGTCCAACGACGACGGCTCGCTGTGGCTCATGCACAACGGCGAGGTCTACAACTACCTCGAGCTCCGCGCCGAGCTGGAGGCCAAAGGCCACCGCTTCCGCTCCACCGGCGACACCGAGGTGGCCCTGAAAGCCTACGAGACCTGGGGCACCGAGTGCTTCGCTCGCTTCAACGGCATGTGGGGAATGGCCTTTTGGGATGCCCGCCGGGGCGAGCTTGTCCTCTGCCGCGACCGCTTCGGGGTCAAGCCCCTCCACTACTATTTCGATGGCGGCCGCCTAGTTTTCGCCTCCGAGATCAAGGCCCTCCTCGAAGTCCCCTGGGTGCCGAGAGAGGCCGACGAGACGGCTGTGGCCGACTACCTGGTGAACGACACGGTGAACGCCTCGGAGCGCACCTTCTTCAAGGGCATCTCGGCCGTGCCACCCGGCCATATCCTCACCTTTCGGCCTGGCGCCCTGTCGGCAAATCAGAAATCAGAAATCAGAAATCAGAAATGGTGGAGCCTGGCCGACCATCTTGAGCCGCCGCCCCCGGAGCGCGAGGCCGCCGAGAAGCTCCGCGCGCTCTTCACCGACGCCGTCCGCCTGCGCCTCCGAAGCGACGTCCCCGTCGGCACCGCGCTCTCCGGCGGCATTGACTCCTCCTCCATCGTCTGTGTGGCACGGCCCCACCTCACGGCAGGGAACCAGAAGGCATTCTCCGCCTGCTACGAGGGCTTCGCGCAGGACGAGAAGCGCTACGTGGACCTGGTGGTGCGGCACACGGGGGTTGAGAGCCACATCGTGCGCCCCTCGACCGAGAGCCTTGCGGCGGACCTCTCGCGCCTCGTGTGGCACCAGGAGGAGCCCTTCGGCGGCACGAGCATGTACGCACAGTTCAAGGTCTTCGAGCTCGCCCGCGCCCAGGGCGTGCCCGTGACCCTCGACGGCCAGGGGGCCGACGAACAGCTCGCCGGCTACGACTTCTTCCGTCCCGTGCAGCTCGCCGGCCTGCTCCTGCGCGGGTGCCTCGGCGCCTGGTGGCGCGAGCTCTCCGCCTTCGCGCGCCACAGGGCCACGAGCCGCCTCTTCGCCGCCGCCATGACCGCCCCAGGCCTCCTCTCCCAGCGCCAGCTCCTGCGCCTTGCCTCACGCCTCTGCCCCGACCGCACCATCGCCTGGGCCACCCCCGCCTTGCGCCAAGCCGCCCGCATTGCGGGAAATCCGAAATCCGAAATCCGAAATCCGAAATCGGACAGGCTCAACCAGCGGCTCTACGACTTCTTCACGGTCGACCTCTTGCCCAGCCTGCTGCGCTATGAGGACCGCAGCGCGATGGCCCACGGCGTGGAGTCGCGCCTGCCGTTCATGGACTGGCGCCTCGTGGCCTACGTCTTCTCGCTCCCCGCCTCGATGAAGATTCGCGGGGGGGAGACGAAGTGGATTCTCAGGCAGGCGATGCGCGGCATCGTGCCCGAGGAAATCCTGGGGCGCCACGACAAGATCGGCTTCGCCACGCCCGAGAGCGACTGGCTCAGCCCCCGCCCGGGCGGCTTTGTGGCCGAGGCGATGGAGAGCGCCATACGGGACGACTGCGGCTGGTGGGACCCGCGCCGCCTGCGGCGCTTCTGGCGCCGCTACCAGGAGCACCCCACCGCCACAAGGCCCCTCTGGCGCATCGTCAACATCGTCCTCTGGCGCGACATGTTTCTCCGGGGGCGCACGCCATGAGGCTCGCGGTCCTCGCCACGCAGTTCACCCCCCCTCACTTCCTCGGCGGCCACCAGCACGTGCTCTACCACCTCGACCGCCAGTTCGCCGCGCTGGGCTGCGAGGTGGACGTCTACACGCCGACGTTCCGCCGCTGGGCGGAGATTG
The DNA here is from genome assembly GCA_016872875.1 of Planctomycetota bacterium. The sequence continues at coordinate 22,761 of VGYW01000061.1, forward strand.
ACGCGGCCTCGACCGCCCGAAACGTCACACGCATCCCCGTCCGCGACATCCGCTTCCTCTACAACCTCGAGTTCGCCCGAAAGCTCCCGGGCGCCCTCAAGCGGCGCGACTACGACGTTGTGCTGAACACCCACACGCCGCTTGGCCGCGGGCTGGCGCTCCGCCCGCACGTCGTCCGCGTGGCCAGCACCTCGCTCGGCGAGGCACGCCACACCCGCGGGCTCCGCCCCGCCGTGCTCCTCGAACGGCTCGCTCAGCGAACCCTTGGCTTCGCCGTCGAGCGACGCGTCCTCCGGCTCAGCGACCACGTGGTGTGCAGCAGCGAGCACATCCGTGCCGAGGTGGTGCAGGGCTACGGCATCGCCCCGGTGAAGACAACCGTCATCGGCAACGGGGTTGACGGCGAATACTATCGCCCCGGACCGGCCAAGCGAGCCGGGGTGCCCCGCATCCTGTACGTGGGCCGGCTGGTGGACATCAAGCAGCTCCCGCTCCTGCTGCGTGCAACTGCTGCCCTGAAGCGTGAGACGAGCGCGTTCGAGGTCCGCATAGTGGGCGAAGGCCCCGACGAAGCGGTTCTGCGCAGGCTTGCCCACCGCCTGGGCATCGAGCCCCAAGTGGCCTTTGCCGGGCACAAGACCAAGGCCGCTGTCCTCGAAGAATACCAGGCCGCCGACGTCTTCGTCCTCACCTCACGCCATGAGGGGATGCCGAACGCGCTCCTCGAGGCCCTCGCGTGCGGTCTGCCCGCTGTGGTCAACCGCTTCGCCGGCGCACAGGCCATCGTGCAGGACGGCTTCAACGGCTTCATCCTGTCTCAGCCCATCCCGGAGGAGCTTGCCGCGAAGCTGCTCCTGCTGCTTCGGGACCCTGCCCTGAGGCAGCGCCTCGGCGCCAGTGCCCGGCAGCGGGCGGTCGAGCTGTTCTCTTGGGAACGTGTCGCCAAGACCTATCTGGCGCTCTTCGAGGCCGTGAGGCGATGAAGGCCGAGCACGTGTCACTCTTGGTATGCCCCCGCACGAAGCGGCCGCTTGAGCTCAAGCAGCCGTGCGTGATGGAGGGCGCGCGCGTCCGAGAGGGCGCGCTCGTCGAGCCCGTCTCCGGCGCCAGGTACCCCATCGTCGGCTTCATCCCGCGGTTCGTGCCCCAGGAGAACTACGCGCGCAGCTTCGGCTTCGAGTGGAACGCCCACGCTCGCACCCAGTACGACGAGGTCTCGGGCTTCGCCGTCTCCCGCGAGCGCTTCGAGAAGGAGACCCAGTGGGGTAGCGACCTGCGCGGCCAGACCGTCCTGGAGGTGGGCAGCGGCTCAGGCCGCTTCACGCGCCACGCCCTCGCCACGGGCGCGATCGTCGTCTCATTCGACTACTCGAGCGCGGTCGAGGCCAACTATCGCTCCAACGGCGCGCACGAGAACCTCCTACTCGTCCAGGCGAGCGTCTTCGACATGCCCTTCCGCCCAGGCACCTTCGACAAGGCCTTCTGCTTCGGCGTCCTCCAGCACACCCCCGACCCCAGGCGGGCGTTCATGGCCATCGTCGAGCAACTCAAGCCCGGCGGTGCTATCGCGAGCGACGTCTACCCGAAGGACATCAAGCACTGCCTCCTCTCCCCCAAGTACCTGGTGCGGCTCTTCACGCGCAGGCGCGACCCCGAGCGGCTCTACCGCGGCGTGAGGCGGTATGTGGACTTCATGTGGCCGCTCGCGCGGCTCCTCCGCAGGATTCCGCGCATCGGGCCGTCGCTCAACTGGGGGCTCCTGGTCGCCGACTATTCGCGCGAGCTGCCCGGCGCGCCCGACGCCACGCTGAAGGAGTGGGCCTACCTCGACACCTTCGACATCCTCTCTCCCCGCTACGACAAGCCGCAGACCCTCCGCACCTTTCGCAGTTGGCACCGCGAGGCCGGCCTCGTTGACATTGACGTGCGACGCGGGTACAACGGGATTGAGGGGCGGGGGAGGAAGCCAGGGGGCGATAGCGGATTGCAGATTGGGGCTTGAGATCAGCGACCAGGAATCAGCAACCAGAAATGCGACGGCTATCAGTAGATCAGTACCGCGTCTTTTGGAGGAACGAACAACAGCACCGGTTCCTTCACCCCGGCGTCCCGCGCCTGCTTGAGCGCGCGAGCCGGAGTCTTGCCAGAGCCGACGACCGTGTTGTCGTCGAAAGACCGGAGGGCGACATACCGCCCGCAGTACTTCACATCGTCCACGAGCACTCGAGGTCGCATTCGAACCTCCTTTCAATTCCTTCCATCATATAGGATACCCGCCGGGGGCGGAGAAGTCAACCACTGCTTGCTCGGTGACGGCTGATAGAGTATGCTATAGAGGCGGGCATGATGCTCTCCCGCTCAAGACCCTACGGCAGATCAGGAGCTGGTTCATAGGCATCGTGGGCAAGGGAACGAAAGTGGAGAGCAATGGGAGATAGCCACCAACGCGGGCCGACCGCTCTGACTGACCAAGGTTACTGGCATTCGCAGTGGGAGCGGGTGCGGCTGCCGATCACGATACGCAAGGGGGAGCCGTGGGCGGTGGACTCCTTCAGGTTCCAGCGGGAGCGGCTGCCGGTGGGGAGGCCGCTCAAGCTCCTGGAGGTCGGCTGTGCCGCCAGCGCCACCCTCCCTGTCTACGCGAGGGACTTCGGCTATGAGGTCTACGGGGTGGACTACGACGCGCACGGTGCCGAGCTGACGCGGCGGAACCTCGAGTGCCTCGGCTGCCGCGGAGTGGTCGAGTGCGACGACTTCTTCAGCTACGCCCGACGGCACGAGGGGGAGTTCGACGTCGTCTCCTCCTTCGGGCTTGTCGAGCACTTCACCGGCGATACGGCGTTCCCGCCCCTTGCGAGCCTGCTGCGGCCCGGCGGCGTACTCGTGACTTATGTGCCAAACCTCAGGGGGATTCACCGCCTCGCGCTGGCGCTCAACCCCGGCCTGCGCGAGAAGCACGTAATCTATGATCTGCCCGCCCTCTTGCGTGCGCTCGAAGGGGCCGGTCTCACTCGCGTGGAGGGGCGCTACGTAGGCAGCCTCACCCTCTACTACCTCACCTCGCTCCGCGGCCTGCGCCTGCTCCTCTGGCCCCTCCAGCTCGCCATCGGCGCCGCAAACCTGGCCACCCGCTCCCTCTCGCGCTTCCTCAACTTGCGCCTGAACTGCTCCTTCCTCTCGTTCGGCATGATCTCCATCGGCTGGAAGCCGTGAAGGGGATGAATGGATGGGTGGATGGGTGTCAGTCAATCATCCAATCATCCATCCATCCATCCATCCAACCATCCCCCCTTCTACTTCTTTCCACTGTCTGTCACCGTCACGGTCGCCTGAGCGGTCTTGCCGCCGGCCCTGAGGACAACCTTGTACGTGCCGGGCGACAGGTAGGTGTGCGCGGCCACGAGGCCCTTGCCGCTGGACCCATCCCCGAAGTCCCAGGCACATTCCGCCCCTGGTCCGACGCCCAGTGCCGCCGCCACGACGTCGAGCGGCGCGGCCCCACGGTCGGGATCAACGAGGATGACCAGTGGCTCTTCCCCGGCCGGGGCCGCCGCCGGCGCCGCGGCGCCGCCGACGTACACGAACCTGACCGCATCTGCTATCACCTGACCGTTCGCGTCATCCGTCATCTCAATGACCCCGGGGCCGGGGACGAAATCAAAGACCCCCAGGCTGACCCACTTCCCCCCGGGCAGTTGCTGGTTCACCCGCACCGTCGTCGGGCCGCCCACGTTGCCGATGATGTACGGCACATTGCTCCCGCGGTTCGCGTTCTCGCACCACCAGGCGAAGACCTCCCAGCGCCCCGAAAGCCCAAGCGTCGCCTGCCAGCGCGTCCGCGCCGTCCCGCTCCCTGCCACCTTGAACCGCAGGTTCGGCCCGTAGTAGTTCGCTGGCTCCGAGTACAGCGTCCAACTCCCAGACACGATGCTGAAGCCCGGGTCGCTGTTGTCCACGATCAGGTCCGTCACCGCCGTGAAGGTGTACTGAACCTGGCTCCCCGGCAGTATCGTGTTCCCCGCCTCGTCCTTCACGTTGCTGACGGTCACGGTATAGGTCAGTCCTGGAGTGTGCGCCGAGGTGGCCAGCCGCACGGTCTTCTTGTCCGCCTGGAGCGTGGCAGTGGAGACCGTGATCCCCTGGTCAATCGTGTAGTTGGCCGCCGTCTGTGCTGTCGCGGGGTCCAGGGCCTCGGAGAACTCGACATCCACGGAAATCTGCGTCGCCGTCGCCCTCACCAGGGTCGGCGGCGCCGTGTCCTCGCCCACGTAGACGAACCGCACGGCATCGGCTATCACCTGACCGTTCGCATCGTCCGTCATCTCAACCACCCCAGGGCCGGGGACGAACTCGAAGAGACCCAGGCTGACCCACTTCCCCCCGGGCAGTTGCTGGTTCACCCGCACCGTCGTCGGCCCGCCCACGTTGCTGATGATGTACGGCACGTTCGACCCGCGGTTGGAGTTCTCGCACCACCAGGCGAAGACCTCCCAGCGCCCCGAGAGGCCAAGCGTCGCCTGCCACCTCACGCGCGCCGACCCGCTCCCGGCCAACTTGAACCGCAGGTTCGGGCCGTAGTAGTTCGCTGGCTGTGAATACAGCGTCCAGGTCCCAGACACGATGCTGAACCCAGGGTCGCTGTTGTCCACAATGAGGTCCGTGACCGCCGTGAACGTGTACTGCACCTGGCTCCCCGGTACGATTGTGTTCCCCGCCTCGTCTTTGACATTGCTGACGGTCAAGGTGTAGGTCTGGCCCGGAGTGTGAGCCGAGGTGGCCAGCCGCACGGTCTTCTTGTCCGTCTGGAGCGTGGCGGTGGAGACCGCGATGCCCTGGTCAATCGTGTAGTTCCCCGCCGTCTGCGCCGTCGCGGGGTCCAGGGCCTCGGAGAACTCAACATCCACGGAAATCTGCGTCGCCGTCGCCCTCACCAGGGTCGGCGGCGCCGTGTCCTCGCCCACGTAGACGAACCGCACGGCATCGGCTATCACCTGACCGT
>VGYW01000062.1 GCA_016872875.1 Planctomycetota bacterium
ACTCTGGGGCCGGAGGCTGCGGATCGGCCGATCCGCAGTTGAGCGAGTCTGCGCGACTCTGAGCGACACTGGGTGCAGTGCCTGAGTTCCGGTGTGGATGACCGAAGGAGATTACACGCACCCGGCGAAGGGTCCAAAACATTTGCATTTGGCCGTGTGGACCGGTAAACTTATCACTTTGGCTTCCACCCTCTCAGGAGAAGGCGATGGGCAGGATTCCGGTCGGCCTACAACTCTACTCGGTGCGCGAGGATTGCGCGAAGGACCTCCCGGGCGTGATCCAACAGGTGGCGAAGATGGGCTATCGGGGAGTTGAGTTCGCAGGCTACCACGGCCGCTCAGCCGCCGAGCTGCGGAAGATGCTCGACGACAATGGCCTCGCCTGCTGCGGAACCCACACCGGCATCCAAACCGTCCAGGACGACCAGCTCCAGGCCACAGTGGAGTTCGCGCTCACCCTCGGCAACCAGTTCCTCATCGTGCCCGGCCTGCCCGAGCCGTGGCGCAACAGCCGCGACGCCTGGCTCCGCACCGCCGAGTTCTTCAACCAGCTCTCCGACAAGCTCGCTCCCCACAGGCTCCTGTGCGGCTACCACAACCACCACATCGAGTTCACGCCCCTCGACGGCGAGCTGCCGTGGGACACCTTTTTCGGGAACACGAACTGCGACGTGGTGATGCAGTTCGACACGGGCAACGCGATGCACGGCGGGGCGCGGCCCGAGCCCTTCATCGAGAAATACCCTGGCCGCGCCATCACCGTCCACGTCAAGGAGTTCTCCGCCACCAACCCCCAGGCCCTCGTGGGCGAGGGCGACGTGGCGTGGGACGCCTTCTTCGCCCTCTGCGAGGGCATCGGCGGCACCGAGTGGTACATCGTCGAGCAGGAGAGCTACGCCTATCCGCCGATGGAGTGCGTGGCCAAGTGCCTCGAGAACCTGCGGAAGATGGGCAAGGCCTGACCTCTTCCCCATTCGACTCATTCGACTCATTCGACTCGTTCGATTGATTCGATTGATTCGATTGATTCGATTGATTCGATTGATTCGATTGATTCGACTGATCCGACCGATCATTCAGGAGAGGCATAGCATGGTATCCAGGCGCGATTTCCTGGCCTCCGGCGCGGTGGCGGCGCTCAGCGCCAGGGCGCTCGCGGCCGAGGCCGAGGCGGCGAAGAAAATCCCCATCGGCCTCCAGCTCTACACCCTGCGCAACGAGGCCGCCAAGGACCTCCCCGGCACCATCGCAGAGGTGGCCAAGGCCGGCTACAAGGGCATTGAGTTCGCAGGCTACCACAACCGCAAGGCCGAAGAGCTACGCAAGATGCTCGACGACAACGGCCTCCGCTGCTGCGGCACCCACACCGGCATGGGCACCATCCTCGGCGACAACCTGAAGAAGACCGTGGAGTTCAACAAGACGCTCGGCAACCGCTACCTCATCGTCCCCGGCGGCGTCGGCGGCAAGTCGAAGGAGAGCTGGGTCGAGGCGGCCAAGCGCTTCAACGACATTGCCGAGAAGCTCAAGCCCGAGGGCATGGTCACTGGCTACCACAACCACGCCCACGAGTTCAAGAAGTTCGGCCCCGACGACCCCGAGACGCCCTGGGAGGCCCTCTTTGGCGCCGCGAGCCAGGACGTAGTGATGCAGCTCGACATCGGGAACGGCATGGGCGGCGGGTGCGATCCAGTAGCCACCCTCAAAAAGTTCCCAGGCCGCGCCATCACCGTCCACGTCAAGGGCTACCAGGGGATCGTGGGCGAGGACAAGGCGCCCTGGCCCGAAATCTTCGCCCTCTGCGAGACCACAGGCAAGACCGAGTGGTACATCGTCGAGCAGGACGGCTCGAACAAGCTCTCTCCCCTCGACACCATCAAGCGGGTGATGGACAATCTCAAGAAGATGGGCAAGGTGTGATCAGCCCGCCTGAACTGCTCGATCAGCTCACAGGCGCGCTGGACGTCGAAGAGGTATTTCTGCGTGTCAGGCTGCATAGAGCAAAGACCGGTTCCTGTTGACCGAAGTCAGGAAGTAGGGGTTGGAGATGGCCGTTGCCTCGAGCAGGTCCACCTCGCGCTGGAAGAGGTCGTCAAGGGCGCGGAGCAGGCCGAAGTATGCCGCGGCGTGCTCCACCGGCTCCAGAGGAAGGAACTCCACGAGGAAATCAACGTCGCTCCGTGCGGGGTCGAACCCCTTCCCCGTGGCGGCGGAGCCGAACAACTCCAGACTCCTGACCCTGTACCGCCGGCACAGGCGAACGATGGCATCGAGCTTCTCTTCGACGATGGCGACCATGAGCGCCCCAATCGCGCAGGCAGAACTGACAGCACTGTTCCCTGCTGCTAGAGTATGACTCTTCAGTGGCGCTAAGTCAAGCGCGTTCTGGCAAGGCGGCTGCGCGCTGCCTTGCGCCGCGCCGTGCTGACCAGTATAATTCGCTCAGGAAGAGATCGTCTGCGGAGCAGGTGTGGCGTGACGAAGATCGGCCTCCTCGGCGGCTCGTTCAACCCCATCCATCTCGGCCACCTGGTGCTGGCGGAGGAGGCACGGGGGCGGCTGGGCCTGGAACGGGTGCTCTTCGTACCGGCATACGTCTCGCCTCACAAGCAGGGGAAGCCCCACGCGCCGCCCGAGGACCGGCTGCGCATGGTGCAACTCGCCATCGCCGACAACCCGGCCTTCGAGGCTAGCGACATCGAGCTGCGACGCGAAGGCCCGTCGTACTCCATTGACACGGTGCAGGAGCTTCGGGTGCAAAGCGGCGGGACGTGGGACATACACTTCCTCATCGGCTCCGATTCGCTCGCCGAGCTTGCGACGTGGCATCGTGTGGGCGAGTTGGCCGACATGTGCAGGTTCGTGGTCTTCAGCCGACCTGAAGAGCGCGGGGCAGGGACGCCCCGCCCACAGGACGCGCTGGAGCGCCTGCGCGGAACGCTCTCCGAGGAGCAAGTGGCCGCCATCGCCGCGCGCTCCTTCGAGATGCCACTCATCGGCGTCTCTTCCACCGAAATCCGCCGACGCGTCCGCGACCGCCTCTCCATCCGCTACCTCGTCCCCGAGGTGGTCCGACGCTACATCGTCGCCGAGGGGCTCTACCGGGATTGAGGAGACGCGGGGCAAGGACGCCCCGCCTACAGCCAATGAGCACCGCCGTTCACTTTGGCGCAGGGAACATCGGCCGCGGCTTCCTCGGCCAGCTCTACTGGCAGAGCGGCTGGGAGACCGTGTTCGTGGACGTCCTGGACGCGGTGGTCGCCGCGCTCAACGCGCGGGGGGCCTACACGCTCCAGATCGTGGACGCTGAGTGCCGCGCGCTCACGATTGACCACGTCCGCGCAATCCACGGGCGCGACGCCGAGGCGGTGGCCGAGGCGATTGCTGCCTGCGGCCTGGTGAGCACGGCGGTGGGCGTGCGCGCCCTCCCACTCGTCGTTCCCTCCCTGGCCGCGGGGCTGGCCCTCCGCGCCGAGCGGTCCGCCGAACCGCTCAACGTGGTGGTGTGCGAGAACCTGCTCGACGCGGCTCACACGCTCCGCGAGGGCGTGCTGGGGGCAGTGCCGCCCTCGGCGCGGGCATTCGTGGCCGAGAGGGTCGGCTTCGTCTCCACTGTGGTCAGCCGAATGGTGCCCGTCGTGCCCGAGGGCGTGCGCGCACGCGACCCGCTTTACGTGGCGGTGGAGGCGTATTGCACGCTCCCCGTGGACGCTGCGGCGTTCGTGGGCGGGCCGCCGCCCATCGAGGGCTTCCTGCCCGTGCCCAACATCGCGGCGCACGAGGAGCGCAAGCTCTTCTGCCACAACTGCGGCCACGCGCTGTGCGCCTACGCGGGCTACCGCATGGGGCTGGCCTACATCGCCGAGGCTATCGGCGAGCCGAGCGTCCGCGAGCTCGTCGCCGGCGGCCTCGCCGAGACCGGCCAGGCGCTCATCGCCACGCACGGCTTCGAACCCGCCGAGCACGCCCGGCACGTCGCAGACCTCCTGCGGCGGTTCGCCAACCGCGCCCTCGGCGACACCGTGGCGCGCGTGGGGCGCGACCCCATCCGCAAGCTCGGGCGCAACGACCGCCTCGTGGGCGCGGCACAGTTCTGCCTTGACAACGGCGTGGCGCCCCGGCATATTATAGAGGGGATTCGGGCAGCCCTGGCCTACGGCCAGCCCGACGACCCCGAGGCCCAAAGGCTTCAGGCGATGCTTCGCGGCCGCGGCCTGGAGGCCGTGCTCAGCGAGGTTTGCGGCCTGACGCGCGACGACGGGCTCTGGCAGTTGATACGCGAGGCGATAGGATGAAGCGCGCCCTCTTACTGCTGGTCTGCCTCTCCGCCCTCGCCCCGCGCGTGCGGGGGGAGACGCCGGAGGCTCAGCGCGCCGAGGAGGAGTTGCGCGAGGAACGTCGCCGCCGCGTCGCCGCCACGGGCGACCGCGTTCAGCGCGTCCTCTACGAGGCCGCCGAGGCCGCGCGCTCCGCCCAGTTGTCGTACTACCAGCGCGAGCGCGAGGTCGAGACCCTCATCATCGTCGAGGAATCGCTCATCCACCGCGACCGCCGCTACGTGGCCGAAGGGAAGCCCGCGGCCCTCGCCCGCAAGCTCGCCGCCGAGCAGGCCCAGGCCCTCGCTGACCGCCGCCTCCGCCGCTGGGGAAAGTGGGCAGGCCGACGCTACCCCGTCCAGGTCCGCCAGGCCGAGCTCTGGACAGTTGACTCCGTGTCCGCCGAGCTCTACCGCAACGAGCGGTTCCGCCGCGAGGTCTGCCGTCAGGCCCTCGAGCTCGCCGACCGAATGGAGCGTGCCGCCGAGCGCGCCCGCAAGCCCCCACGCAAGCGCTGACGCTGAATGGATGAATGGACGAGTGGATGGGTGGATGGGCGTCAGACATCCATCCATTCATCCAGTCATCCAATCATCCCCTCTTGCTTTGGGCGATTCGCCAATAGGGGAAGGGCTACTTCTTCTGGGCGCAGAGGATGGTGACCCAGAGGGAGCCGGCCTGCTTGCTCTCGGCGGGGGCCTGGACGACGCCCACGCCGAAGTGGTCGGGGGAGGGGCTGAAGGCGATGTCGGAGCGGATGACCTCGTCGGGCTTGTCGGTGAGGTAGTAGCCGCCGATGGTCAGGCGCCAGCGCTTGTCGCGGCGGCTGATCTGGTCCTCCAGCCAGAGGGGGTCGTGCTTGCCCAGCTTGGCGGAGCGGAGGCTGTGTTCGAGGGCCAGCTCGCTGAGGGCGTCGTCGGGCAGGAGGCGGCGGAGGCCCTTGGCGAGGCGCTCCTTGTTGACCCCCTCGGCTATCTGGTCGCGCACCGCCGCCACGTCGTGGATCGGCACCGCCTTGATGAACACCTGGGTGACCATCAGGTGGCCGTCGTCCGCGCGGAGGAGGCCGATGCCCACGTGGGTGAATTGGGGGCTGAGGATGTTCTCCTTGTGCTTCGGGCTGTTCATGAGGTTCTTCTCGGCCACCTCGATGGTGAGCGCGAACGCGAGGTTCTCGCCTGAGCCGCGGTTGGGGATGCGGGCGGCCGCAATGCGGTCCTTGGCCGAGCCCGTGCGCGGCGAGTCGTGGGCGAAGAAGCGGTTGGCCCTCATGTCCGCGCAGTGGGCGCGGGCGACGGCGGCGAGGCCCTTGTGGTAGCCCAGGGGCGGCAGCTTGTGCTCCGCGCGGTCGCGGTTCACAAGCTCCGCCATCTGCGCCGCGAGGGCATCGAGGGGGTCCTCGCCCCCCTTGGGCGGCGCCTCGGCGGCACGAGCGGTGAGCGCGAGCGCCCAACAGGCAGCCACAAGAGCGGGTAAGCGCACGTCCGTTCCTCTCTGTTACCTACTCCTGCCATTATAGGGGCGTCGGATAGGGGGATCAAATCGCTGATTCTGGCTCAATCGTCCTCGTCCTCGTCCCTCGTCCTCGACTCTCCCCTCCCCGAGCCAAGAGGATCGAGGACGAAGGACGAGGACGAGGGACGAGGACGATAAGAGAAGGTGCATGCCCGCCCACCTTGACTCGCCGCTTCCTTTTCGGTATGGTGACAGCATGAGTGCGATGGGCGCGTTCCTGCGGCGGATTCGGGCCGTGCTGAGCCACGGCGAGCGCGCGGCCCCCGGCGACGGCGCCCTGCGCATTCGTGCGATGTGCCACTACGACGTCAGCCCGGTCGTGGCCATCGAGAACGCGTCGTTTGGCGCGCCCTGGCGGCAGGCGTCGTTCGCGCGGGCGGTGGCCGACCCGCACCACAACTTCTTCGTGGCGGAGCTGGACGGCCGCCTGGTGGGCTACGCGGGCATGTGGGTGGAGGGCAACCAGGCCCACATCGCCAAGGTGGCGGTGACGGAAGGCTATCGGCGCCGGGGGATCGGCACGGCGCTCCTCCAGCAACTGCTCGACCAGGCCCGCCGCCTGGGCCTCGCCCAGGCATACCTGGAGGTCCGACGCGGCAACCTCGCGGCACAGCAGCTCTATCGCCGCTTCGGCTTCCGCTTCGAACGCGTCCAGCACAACGCCTACGCCGACGACGGCGAGGACGCCCTGGTCTTCATCCTCGGCGGCCTCCTCGAAGTCTCGCGTCCGCTGGCCACCTGAAGCACACGCAGGAGAGCCTGTGAACAGATGACACGGACCCACACGGACGGACACGGACATACGCCCATCGCCGAGGAATCTGCCCATCCGTGCTTGTCCGTGGGCGTCCGTGTGATTCCTTCACAACCTCAGGAGAGAGGATGGAACGCACGCTTGTGTTGATCAAGCCCGACGCGGTTCAGCGCCGCCTGGTGGGAGCGGTTCTTGCCCGTTTCGAGGCGAAGGGGCTCCAGCTCGTGGCCATGAAGCTGATGAAGATCAGCGAGGAGCTCGCGCGCCGGCACTACGCCCCCCACGAGGGGAAGCCCTTCCACGAGCCGCTCATCCGCTTCATGACCGGCGGCCCAACGGTGGCCGCCGTCCTGGAAGGCAAGAACGCGGTGAAGGTGGTTCGCAGAATGATGGGCGCGACGTTCGGGCCGGACGCCGAGCCGGGCACCCTCCGCGGCGACCTCGCGGTGAGCAACCGCTTCAACCTCGTCCACGGCTCCGATTCGCCCGAGACCGCGGAGCGCGAGATCGCCCTCTTCTTCGATCCCGCGGAGCTCATCGAGTGGTGGCCCGACGACATGGAACAGGTCTACGACTTCAGCGAAGGAGGGGAGCCCGTCTGACGCCGAAAGCTGCAAGCTTCAAACCCCAAGCTCCAGCCAAGCTCCAATGGCCAAGTGCCAAACGGCAACCGGCCAGGCGAAGCAGGAGGGTTGGTTTGGTCATTGAGGGTTTAGTGTTTGGAGCTTGTTTGGGATTTGGAGCTTGATGTTTGGGATTTGCGGAGCAAGGAGGCATGATCATGGGGTTCCCAGAGATTCGCATGCGTCGCCTGCGCCGCACTGAGGCCCTCCGCCGCCTTGTCCGCGAGACCCGGCTGGCCACCGACCAGCTCGTCCTCCCTCTATTCGTGCGGCCCGGCCAGGGCGTGAGGATTCCCATCGGGTCAATGGCGGGCAACTTCCAGCTCTCCGTCGACGAGTTGGTGAAGGAGTGCCGCGAGGCCGCCGCGCTCGGCATCCCAGCCGTCCTCCTCTTCGGCATCCCGTCAGAGAAGGACCCCGTCGGCTCCGAGGCCTACGCCCCCGACGGCATCGTCCAGCAGGCCATCCGCGCCATCAAGAGCGCCCTGCCCCACCTGCTGGCCATCACCGACGTCTGCCTTTGCGAATACACCAGCCACGGCCACTGCGGCGTGCTCGGAAAAGACACCAGGAGTCGTTTGTGCGAAGCACCTGAAAGGCCGTTCCGGCAAACGACTCCTGGTGTCTTTTCCGAGGTGGACAACGACGCGACGCTGGAGCTTCTGGCGAAGATGGCGCTCTCCCACGCCGAGGCAGGGGCCGACATCGTGGCCCCCAGCGACATGATGGACGGGCGTGTCCGGGCCATTCGCTCGGCCCTCGACGGGGCGGGCCGCAGCCACGTGCCCATCATGGCCTACTCCGCGAAGTACGCGTCGGGCTTCTACGGCCCGTTCCGCGAGGCGGCCGAGAGCGCCCCGCAGTTCGGCGACCGCCGCGGCTACCAGATGGACCCCGCGAACGGGGACGAGGCGCTCCGCGAGGTGGGGCTCGACATCGCGGAGGGCGCCGACATCGTGATGGTGAAGCCTGCGCTGGCCTACCTCGACATCATCTGGCGGGTGAAGGAGCGGTTCGGGGTGCCCGTGGCCGCCTACAACGTCAGCGGCGAGTTCGCCATGCTCAAGGCCGCCGCCGAGCGCGGCTGGCTCGACGAGCGTCGCGTCGCCACCGAGGTCCTCACCGCCATCCGCCGCGCAGGGGCCGACATCCTCATCACCTACCACGCCAAAGACCTCGCCCGCTGGCTGGCCGAGTAGTGGTATAATGGGAGTGGAGGCTTCGGGCGTCGGAGGACCAACAGTGATCAGACCCGAGCTGAAGGCGAGCGACGAGGAGTTGGCCGACTTCTGCCGCCACAACGCCATCCGCAAGCTCTCCTTCTTCGGCTCAGTGCTCCGTGAGGATTTCGACGCAGAGAGCGACGTGGATATCCTCGTCGAGTTCTGCCCGGGCGCGAAGGTATCACTCCTGGACATGTCCCGGATGCAGCGCGAGCTCACCGTGCTCCTGGGGCGCCAGGTTGACCTGTTCACCCCGGGATGCCTCAGCCCTTACATTAAAGATGAGGTGCTCTCGGTCGCTCAGGTGCAATATGCCGGCACGTGACGCCCTCTACGTCAAGCACATTCTGGATGCTTGCGCGCAGGTCAGCGCGTATGTGGCTCAGGGCGACAGGACGCGCCTGACGAATGACCCCATGTTCCGGGACGCCATCATCCGACAGCTCCAGATCATTGGGGAGGCGGCCAGACTCCTGTCCCACGAGTTCCGCTCTCTGGCCGTTGGGGTGCAATGGGCCGACATCATTGGCATGCGGCACTGGCTGGTCCACGGCTACGCCGCGATAGACCTGGACATTGTGTGGGATACTGCGTCCAGAGACGTGCCCGACCTCGCGCGCACCCTCCCGATGTTCCTGCCTACGGCCCCCCAAGACCGGTCACCGACCTGACTGGTAACCAAATCCGGCCCATTCAATTGGCCTCTTCACTCTTCGATTCCCTCTCGGGCTTCGACGCCCTGGGCGAGGTAGTGTTTGAGGGCGTGGATGTCGGAGACGAGGTCGGCGGCGGCGATGAGCTCGGGCGGGGCGCCGCGGCCTGTGAGGACCAGCTCGACCCCATCGGGCTTCTCGCGGATGAAGGCGAGGACCTCCCCCACGGAGAGCAGGCCGTAAGCGACGGCCACGCACGCCTCGTCGAGCACGACGAGGCGATACTCGCCCGAGAGCATCGCGGCCCGCGCGCGGGCGAGTCCGTCCCGCGCGAGGGCGGCCTCGACTGGGTCGGGCGGCTCATCCGGCCTCAGGAACCTGCCGCTGCCATAGGTCTCGATGGTGATGAGGCCGGCGAGGCGCCCGACGGCTTCGTGCTCGCCGCCGGGCCGGCCCTTCATGAACTGGCCCATGTAGCTGCGCAGGCCGCGGCCTGCGGCCCGGAGCGCAAGGCCCAGCGCCGCCGTGGTCTTCCCCTTCCCATCGCCGGTGTAGAGTTGAACGAAGCCACGTGGCCACGCTGGCCTCATTGCGGTCATCTTCTCCTCACGAGGTCACGTCCCGCGTGCCTGGAGCGGAACGCCTTCGATGCTGTGAAGAAATGACACGGACCCACACGGACGGACACGGACACACGCCCGTCGCCCAGGAATCTACCTGTCCGTGTTTGTCCGTGGGCGTCCGTGTGATTTCTTCAAAAGCTCCTTCGCGTTCCGTCCCCTGGTCACGGGTCACGCGTCACGCGTCCCGCTTACCCGCCCAGCTTCCCCTCCCGATACGCCCCGATGTACTCCATGCAGAACTCATCGAGTCCCAGCACCGCGCGGGCGGAGAGGAGCGTGTTCACGATCCCCTCCTCGCAGGGGTCAACGATGGCGCCATCGGCGCCCGCGGCGATGAGCATGGCGAGGAACGCACGGTTCAGGTTGTTGCGCTCCGGCAGCCCGTAGGAGATGTTGGAGAGGCCAAGCGCGATGTGGACTTCGGGGAACTCCGCCCGCGTGGCGCGAATGGCCTCGAGGATGTGCCGGGCCTGGCCGGGGTTGGTGGAGGCTGGACGCACCAGGTGGTCGAAGTATACGCGGTCGAGTCCAATCCCCTTGGCCTTCACGGCGCCCGCGATGGTGCGGGTGAGGGCCATGCGCCCCGCCACGTCGTCGGGCATCCCACGGTCGTCCATCGTCAGCGCGATCACGCCGGTCTTGTGCTTCTTGACGAGCGGGAGGATGCTCTTCAGCCGGTCCTTCTCGCCCGTGATGGAGTTGATGAGGGTCCCCGGTCGGTTGCACAGCGCGATGCCCTTCCCGATGGCCTTGGGGTTGGTGGAGTCGAAGACGAGGGGGAGCTTTGTCGCCTCGGCCACCACGCCCGTCAGCCAGGCCATGTCGTCCACCTCGCGTGACGGCTCGCCGCCGGCGTTCACGTCAATGTGCGTCGCCCCCGCCGCCTCCTGCCGCGATGCCTGGCCCGCGATGAAGGCCGCGTCGCGCGCGTAGACCTTCTCGCGGATGCTCTTGCGGGTCATGTTGATCCGTTCGCCGATGATCGTGAAGCTGCCGATGGCGCGTCCTCCTGCGTTGTGTGTTGCGAGCGTGGCCGGGGCCGCCGCCCCGGCGAGCGAGCATTCTAGCGCCGGGGGCACGCTGTTTCAAACAGTGGAGCTTGCCCGCGGCGGCTGAGTTGCAGCGCCCTTGGGTTTGTGGCATACTGGCGTGGGAGGTCGGACGCTTGACCGCACGCCAGGAGAGGGCGCGCATGATTACCGCAATCCGCCAAGAGGTCGTCGTGCTACCCGGCGGCCGCATCGAGATCGTGTCCCCTGAGCTCACGCCCGGCGCCCACGCCGAGGTCATAGTGCTGGAGAAGGCCGAACGCACTCCAGGGGAGCACCCGGAGGCAGGCATGCAGGAGCCACTCGGCCTTGCGCAGCGCCGAGCTTTCATGAGGCTTCCCATGCAGGAACGCCGCCGCATCCTCGCCGAGCAGGCCGAGCGAATGGCGAGCCACTACGAGCACGACGCGGAGGTCCGGGACCTCGGGGGAGGGGACTTCCTTGACTGTTGAGTCGGCCAGGCCGAAGCGCGGTGAGATTTGGTGGGTGAACCTCGACCCAGCGGTCGGCGCGGAGATCAGGAAACGCCGGCCCGTCATTGTGGTCAGCTAGGATGCCATGGGCAAGCTTCCCCTGAGGCTCGTAGCGCCCATCACGGAATGGAAGGACGCCTTCGCCCCCAACATCTGGCACGTCCGGATCGAGCCCGATTCCCTGAACGGCCTGGACAAAGTGAGCGCCATAGACACCCTACAGCTTCGTGGCGTGGACACCAGGCGGTTCGTCAGCAAGATCGGCGAGGTGTCGGCCAATCTCATGGAGGGGATCGCGGCCGCCATCGCTGCCGTCGTCGAGTACCAGTGAGCAAAGGATCGGGATGAGAAAGCACTGCTGCACTGCGCCTCTATTCGCGCTTCTCCTCGCATGCACCGCCGATGGAGCGGAGCGTCCACAGGGCACGGTCAAGCTCTCGGGGCGGGTGGCCGCCACGCGGGAGGGTGGAGAGATTCGCGCGGCGACCCTCACGACCCCGAAGGGCGAGGTCTACAACGTCGCGATGGACGAGCGCGGCCGCAGCCTGGCCGCGGTGATGCACGGCGAGTCCGCTGAGATCATCGCCCTGCCCTCGGTGAAGGACGGCGCGAAATGGCTCCAGGTGAGCGACTACGCGGACGAGCGGGTGGCGGCGGGGCACGAATACTGGCGGCGGATGCGCTGCCTCGCCTGCGTGGTGCTCCCGGCCACCCGCAACGCGGCGGCGCCCGCCAACCTCCACGGGGCCACGCCAATCGCCGGGCGGCACTACACGCTCAAGCGCCAGTTCACCGCCTGGGCACGCGACGCCAGGTTCCTCTGGGTCGCGGCGGACAACGAGCTCCTCCAGTTCGATCTGGCCGCGGGCAAGCTGGCCCGCTCGTTCGGGCGGAAGGAGGGGCTGCCCGACAAGGTCATCTACCAGTTGGCGAGCGACGGGCGGACCGTCTGGGTCGTCCACCGCGGGGGCGTGGCGGCGCTGGACATCGCGGAGGGGCGCGTGGCGGAGCTTCCGCGTCTCAAGGCGGCCTTCGTCCGCGCGTTCACGGATGCAGGCAGCACGTGGGTGATCGCCGACACGGGGACGTTTCGGCTCAAGCCCCCTCGGGAGGGGGCGATGGAGTTCCCGGCGCTCCCCACGGCTGAGCAGATTCGGCGGGCGGTGGAGAACGGCATCTGGGAGGCCCACTGGCGGCGGCGGACGGCGCACCTCATCACAGCGCCCGCCAGCATCGGCGAGCGGCTTTACGTGGGCTCCTATGGCGACATCTACGAGTTGGCCGAGGGCAAGTGGCGGCGGCTCGCCGAGGGCGGCTGGGAGCAGGCGGCGGCACAGGGCCGCCTCTGGTTCATCACCGCCAACGGCCTGGCCGAGTACGATCCGCAATCGGGCAAGACGACGCCTGCGCCGCCACCGGAGGGCGTGCGGGGCCGCTACACGCGGCTCCTTGTGACCGACACGGCGGCCTGGCTCGTGGCCGAGCCGCAGGCGGCGG
Source organism: Planctomycetota bacterium (assembly GCA_016872875.1). The sequence goes on from VGYW01000062.1 coordinate 12,727, forward strand.
GCAAAGAGGGGCCGCCCCCAACCGCAGCGCTGGCACGCTTCGACCTGGCAAAGCGCACCTGGCAGGTCTGGTCGGAGATCAACGGCCTGGCGGCCAGGAGCATCCCGTGCCTCACGGCTCAGGGGGGGCAGGTGTGGGCCGTCACGATGGATGGCGCCTACAGGCCCAGGTCGGCGCATCCGGGAATGACCACCACCTCGCGCCTTGACTTCGACGCGGCCGGCTTCGCCCTCCACTGCTTCAGCGAGAAGGCGGGCAAGTGGGAGTCGTTCCCCCTCAAGATGCCCGAGCTGGAGAGCCGCCTGATCTGCGGGCAGGACGGGAAGCACAGCCCGGACGTGATTGTGCCGCAGTTCATTGAGGAGCTGAGCGTGGGGGGGACGCGCATCTTCGCCCTCGCGCGGCTGATGCCGAAGCAGTTCTTCGGGGGCTACTGGCCCTGCATCGAGCAGGTGGCGTCGCGGCCGAGCGCGGAGGCCGCGTGGGCCGCCGCGTTCGCCCACCGCCCGCAGGAGACCTGTCTCCAGGGCGAGCAGCCGCTGGCGCTCAACATCTCCAGCGGCGAGCTCACCCGCATCGGCTCCAGCCTCAAGGACCAGCTCTGGGAGGCCGTGGGGCACGACTCCGTGCTGGGCCTGTTCCCCGACCGCGGGCGGCACTGGGCGGTGACGGAGGGGTGCGTGGCCTACTTCGACGAGGGCGATGGCGCGTGGCACAGGCTGGCCGAGCCGGAGTTCCGCTGGTACTGGCGGGCGACCGCCGCGCTCGACGACGGCAAGGCGCTCTACGTCGGCTCCGACCGCGGCCTCGTCTGCCGCCTGGACATCGAGGCGGGCCGCTTCGAGTTCCTCGGCGCGCTCAAGGACCGCGCCATAGCGCGGCTGGCGAAGGGAAAGGACGGCTCGCTCCTGGTGGCCGGCAGCCAGGCCCCGCTGGGCAGGCTCCCCGTGTTCCTGGCCGACAAGCTGAAGGCGATTGACGCCGACGCGGCGCGCTTCGACGGCAATGGTCGGGCGGCGGGGAGGCCAGAGGAACTGCCGCCCGCCGCGCCGGCGCCGCAGTGGTCATTCAAGCCGTTCGATCGGAAGGACCACCTCGACAAGTCGCAGGGCAACTTCCTCTGCGGGCCGCCCGGCGGCCAGCCGCGGTACTACGTCAAGGAGGTCTTCTACCCGCTCTTCCTGTGCGCCAGCCCGGATGGCCGCAGGATGTGGCTCTCGACCTACACGGGTATCCTGCGGCTGGACCTGCCCGGGAAGTGAGCAAGACTGGCTTCCCTGCTTCTCGTCCTCGTCCTCGTCCTCGTCCCTCGTCCTCGATCCCCTTGGCTGTGGGTAGAAGAGTCGAGGACGAGGGACGAGGACGAGGACGAGGACGATTGGAGAAGAACGAGGCGACATGAGCAGGTTGGCGACAGTGTGGCTGCTGGTGGCCGCGGCGGGGTGCGGGGCCGTGGTGATGGCGGTGGAGCTGCTGGGCGCGCGGATGCTGGGCGTGGCCTACGGCGGAAGCATCGAGGTGTGGGCCGCGATGATCGCGGTGACGCTGCTGTCGCTGGCCGTCGGCTACTTCGTGGGCGGCTGGCTGTCGGACCGCCGGCCGCGTCCGGCGGTGCTCTACGGCGTCCTGGTGGCCGCGGGCGCGCTGATCGCCGTCTCGCCGCACACCTCCCCAATCCTTGAGTCGTGCCACGGGGCGCTGGGCACGCGGGGCGGGGCGCTGGCCAGCTCGGCAATCGTCTTCTCGCTCCCGCTCGCGCTCCTGGGCATGGTGAGCCCCTTCATCATTCGGCTTCTTTGCGAAGGGGGGCGGCGCGTGGGCGTGCGCGCGGGCGGGGTCTACGCCATCTCCACCCTGGGCAGCGTGGCGGGGACGCTCCTGACGGGGCTGTGGCTGATACCGAGCTTCGGGACGTCCACGGGCTTCCGCGTGGCGGCGGCGGCAGCGGCCGCGGTCGGCGCCGTGGGGCTCGCGTGCTCTCTGGGGTGGAAGGGCGGGGCAGCCGCGGCCGTCCCACTCGTCCTCGCCTGCCTGCCGTCGCCCGATCCGGGAGTGGGACGCAGCTACACCGCGCCTGACGGGCAGGTTGTGGAGGTGAAGGCCGTGCGCGACTCGGCCCACGGGCGCATCGTGGTGCTCGACAAGGGCCGCTATCGGCTCCTGGTCGTCAACGGCATCGTGCAGACCGGCATCCCGCGCGACCTCACGCGGCTGGCGAAGGGGCAGTGCCTGGCCCTGGGCTACTACCAGGAGCTGCTGCCCTACACTGTGGCGGAGCCGCGCGGGCGGCGGGCGCTCCTCATCGGCCTGGCGGGCGGGATGACCGCGGCCATGCTCGGGCTCCACGAGATCGAGGTGGACAGCGTGGACCTCGACCCCGAGGTGATCGAGGTGGCGCGGGAGCACTTCGGCTTCAGGGGCAGGGCGGTGGCCGCCGACGGCAGGCTCTTCCTCGAGAAGTGCTCCGAGCGCTACGACTTCTGCATCATAGACACCTACTCAGGCGACGTCTTCCCCTTTCATCTCGCCACGCGGGAGGGCTTTGCGGCGGCCAAGCGGGTGCTGAGGCCGGACGGCGTGCTGGCCATCAACTGCATCGGCGCGCCCAGCGGGCGGGCGTTCGCCTCAATCGTCGCCACGCTCGAGGCCGTCTTCGCCCACGTCCTCGCCATCCAGAACGAGGCGGGGGACGACGTGCAGACGATCACGGTCTTCGCCTCCGACCGCGAGGTGCGCTTCAACAAGGGGTGGCTGGACGACGCGGGCGGCGGGAGCGGCCCAGACCCTGTGAGCCAGGCCATCCAGCGGTTCTCCGTGCGCCCCCAGAGAGCCGGCGCCCTGGTGCTGACCGACGACTACTGCCCGCTGGAGTCCCTGCGTGGCGGCGAGGCGCTCCGCTGGCGGGCGCGGACCGCCCGGAACATTGGCCAGCCGGGGGCCTTCTGAGTCGCGGCGGCGGCGGGCCGCAAAAAAAAGTGCAAAGTGCGCTTGACCTGTGGCTCCCCTAGCGCTATATTATTTGTGCGGTACATAAAAGAGCTTGCTGATTCTGGGCGGGCAGTTCCGCGACACCACGCAGGTGCCCCCTCCCCACCTGCTAGTCCGAATTGCCCGCCCTTACTATTGGCCCGGAGGAAACGCCCGGGCCTGTGGGCGAGCCATGCCTGACCCGCGTGACCGGACGCGGGCAGGGGACGGCTCGCCCACAGGCCTCGCCGTTTCAGGCGCTCTCAGACCGCGGGGAGGGTGAAGTAGAAGGTGGAGCCGTTCTGGGGCTGGGACTCGACCCAGATACGTCCGCCGTGGTGCTCGATGAGCCGGCGGCAGATGGCGAGGCCGATGCCCTTGCCTGGGACGGCGTCGGAGCCGTTGCCGCGCTGGAAGATCTGGAAGATGCGCTCGCGCTGCTCGGGCTCGATGCCGACGCCGTAGTCGCGGACGGAGAGGAGCCAGTGGCCATTCTCGCGCTGGGCGGCGACGTGGATTTCGGGCCTCTTGCCGCCTGCGAACTTCAGGGCGTTGCCGATGAGGTTCTGGAAGATACGGCGGAGCTGGCATTCGTGGCCGGGGACGGTTGGGAGCGGGCCGTGGGTGACGGCGGCGGCGGTCTCGGCCATGGGGGTCTGGAGGTCGGCCACGGCCTGGGAGAGGACGGCCTCGAGGTTCACGGGGCGAGGCGGCTCCTCGTGCTGGTCGGCGCACGAGTATTCGAGGAGGTCGCGGATGAGGGCCTCCATGCGGGTGACGCCCTCCAGGGCGGAGGCGATGAACTTGTCGGCGTCGGGGTCGAGGCGCCCGCTGTAGCGGCGCTGAAGGAGGCGGAGGAAGCCGCCGACGACGACGAGTGGGGCCTGGAGGTCGTGCGAGGCGATGGAGGCGAACTGCTCGAGGTCGCGGTTCGAGCGGGCCAGCTCGTCGGCGAGGCGCTGGAGTGCGGCGTTGGCGGCGCGCAACTGCGCGGTGCGCTCCTCCACGCGGCGTTCGAGCTCGGCGTGGGCCTGGGCGAGGGCCTCCTCGGCTCGGCGGTGCTCGGTGATGTCGCGCGAGATGCCGAAGGTGCCGATGATGCGTCCCGCGGCGTCGCGCAGCGGCACCTTGGTCGTCGAAACCCAGGTCACACGGCCGTCGGGCCAGTCCTCGCGCTCCTCCTTGCCCACGATGGGCTGGCCGGTGCGCATGACCTCCTGCTCGTCGGCGAATGCCTGGGGGGCGTGGTCGCTGCCGAAGAAGTCGAAGTCGGTCTTCCCCAGCGCGTCGGCCGGGTCGTGGAGGCCGAACCAGCGGGCCAGCTTGCGGCTGACGCGCAGGAAGCGGCTGCCGGAGTCCTTGAAGTAGATGTGGTCGGGCACCGTCTCCATCAGGGTGGTGAGGAGGTAGCGGTCGAAGGCGAGTTGCTCGATCTCGCGGCGCGCGTCGCGCACGGCCCTCAGCGATTCCTCGATCGAGCGGTTCAACGTGTCGGCGGGGGCATCGGGGCAATCCGCGCGCAGGGCGTCGAGCAGGTCTTCCGCCCTGCGGAGGCGGTCGAGCAAGCCATCGGGCATCGGGCTTCCCCTTCTCTCGGCTGTTGGAGCATGCTGACGAAGCCAAGCTGCCGCCCGGTGCCGTCGAACGGGTCACCGATTGTGGGCTGGCCCGGCCGCGGTCCCTCTGTACCTACTTTATTCCATTAGTCGCACGAGGTCAACTGGTTGCTGCATGGCTAGCGCCGCACGGCGGGGCGGGGCTGGGGGGGCGGGACGGAGAGGTCCTGGAAGAGGGTCATGTCCACTGGGATGCCGCGGGCGCGGAGGTCGTGGATGAACTTCGGGATTGCGCCGGTGGGCTTGAGTGAGCCGAGGACCTTGCCGCCCTCGCCAAAGCCGCGCTGCTCGAACTGGTAGACGGGCTGCATGGTGATGACGTCGCCCTCCATGCCGGTTATCTCGCTGACGCCCACCAGCTTGCGGGTGCCGTCGGTCATGCGGGAGAGCTGTCCGACGAAGTCAATGGCGGAGGCGATCTGCTCGCGGATGGCGCGGCTGGGCAGGTCCATGCCGGCCATCAGCACCATCGTTTCCACGCGGGAGAGGGTGTCGCGCTCGGAGTTGGCGTGGATGGTGGTCAGCGACCCGTCGTGGCCGGTGTTCATGGCCTGGAGCATGTCGAGAGCTTCGCCGCCGCGGCACTCGCCGACGATGATGCGGTCGGGGCGCATGCGGAGGCTGTTGCGGACCAGCTCGCGGATGGGGATTGCGCCCTTGCCCTCGATGTTCGAGGGCTTGGCCTCGAGGCTGATCACGTGCTCCTGGTGGAGCTTGAGCTCGGCGGCGTCCTCGATGGTGACGATCCGCTCGTCGCGCGGGATGAACGATGAGACGACGTTGAGGAGGGTGGTCTTGCCCGAGCCCGTGCCGCCCGAGATGATGATGTTGGCGCGGTACTGGACGATGAGCTTGAAGAACTCGACGACCTGGTGTGTGAGGGTGCCGAAGCGCTCGACGAGGTCCTTCTCGGTGAAGGGGTCTGCGGCGAACTTGCGGATGGTGAGGGTCGGCCCAGTGAGGGCGAGGGGTGCGATGATGGCGTTGACGCGCGAGCCGTCCTTCAGGCGCGCGTCCACCATCGGGCTGCTCTCGTCAATGCGGCGGCCCAGCGGCGCGATGATGCGGCGGATGATGTGGATGACCTGGGCGTTGCTGGTGAAGCACTTGTCCGTCAGCTCGATCTTCCCCTTCCGCTCGATGTAGATGCGGTCCCAGTTGTTCACCATGATCTCGTCTATCGTGTGGTCGGCCAGGAGGTCCTCGATGGGGCCGAGGCCGACGGCTTCGTCCACGACCTCCTTGACGAGCTGCTCCTGCGGGAGCCAGATGGGGATTTCGGCGGACATGGTGGCGACGATGTTGCGGACCACGGCGTCGGTCTTCGCGCGCAACTCCTCGTCGGTCTGCTGGGTGAGGTCGGCGTGGCGCAGGTCGAGGTCCACGAGGAGCCGCTCGTGGATTTTGGTCTTGAGGTCGGCGGGGACGAGGCGGCGTGTGGTCGGCCCGGCAACCTCGCGGGTGGAGCCGGGGCTGAGGGGCTGGGCGGCGGTCTTCCTCTCCGCGGCTGTCGTGGCTGCGGTGCCCTGGGGCTCGCCGGCGTAGAAGACGAGTTGCACCGGCCCGAGGTCAATGCGCGCGCCGTCGGCCAGCGGCGTGGCGGCGGCGATGCGGCGGCCGTCCACGTAGGTGCCGTTCCGGCTCCCCAGGTCGCGTATCGTGTAGGTGCCGTTGGCGAGGATGATCTCGCAGTGCTGGCGCGACATGGCCACCTTGTCGAGCACGAGGTCGCTTGCGGGCGACTTTCCGATGGCGAACATAGGCTTGGTGAGCGCGATGCGGCGCTGGGTGTTCGTCTCGCGATCGGTCACGAGCAGGAACGGCATGGCGGAGGCCCAATCCCAGATTCCAGATTCCAGATTACGGATTCGGAGATCAGCAACCAGAAAACGGCGATTCCTCACGGTTGGGTGGCGGGCTTGTCGGGGCGCGTGGTGAGCTGCTCGCGCTGGGCCGCGGCCTTCATGATAAGAGCCCTGAGTTGGGGTTGGGCGATGTCGGAGATTACCTCGCTCCGGTTGTCACCTGCGCGCCGGAGGGTGCAAGTGAGCTTCCCTGCCCCCTGTGCGTAGGTGAGGAGCGAGGCCTCGAGCGGGGTGACGAGCAGAGTGATGGAGCTGTAGCCGCGTTCGAGCTGTGGGGCGCGAACCCCGGCGCGGACCGGCGTGCTGATGTCCGTGCGGTTGTCCACCGCGAGGACCTGGATGTTCTGGGCGATGACCTGTAGGACGACGGGCGCCATGGCCTCCGGGCCTTTCGTCATCTCGCGGAACGTGTAGAGGATGTCCACGTGGCAGCCTGGCGCGATGAGGCCGGCCACGCCGGAAATCTGGTCAACCCCGATGGTGATGGCGCGCCAGCCGTCCTGGACTACGCTGCCCGACGGCGGCGGCCCGGCGCCGATGAAGTCGGACATCAGCAACGGCTCGCCCGGCTTGACGTCCCGCGCCAGCGGCACGCCCAGCCAGCGCCGGTGCTGGTCGAAGAAGATGTTCATGCCGGTCACGGTCGGCTCCTCGGCGCTCAGCGGCCTGATCATCTGCCGCGTCAGGGGCGTGCCGCGCTTGATCATCTCGGCCGCCACCGCGATGTCCACCCGCTTGCGCGGCCCCTCCAGCTCTTTCCTGCTCTGCTCGATGTAGGCCCTGACGCCGATGGCCGCGAGGAAGCCGAGGATGACCGCGGCCAGAAGAGCCAGCTTCGTGCGCATCCAATCCTCCTGAAGGGTTTGTAGTGCGGGCTTTAGCCCGTATCTTCGGATACGGCCTGAAGGCCGCACTACGAACTAGAGGCCCCGGTCGGGGGGCAGCCAGTCCTTGACGCTGTAGGCGACCGCGGTGCGGACCTTGGCCGTGCCGGGGTCGCGCTCGATGTAGACGAGGGTGCGGCTGGTGCCCTTGATGAAGGAGAGGAACCGGCCGTCGAGGTGCTTCTGGACGACGCCTTCGGCGTCCGTGTTGCGGGTCCAGCCGCTCCTCGGCATTTCGTCGGCAAAGACCTGCGCCGCGTCGTCGAGGGTGCCCGCCCCCTCGTAGACGAGGAGCCGCGAGGTGATGCCGCCCAAGCCGTCAATGGAGAAGACCCTGCGGGCGTGGGGCGGACGCGGGATGCCTGGGACTTCGGCACCAGGCACGTCGCCGTGGCGCCAGCCCTTGGGGTCGCTGGGCTTGCTGCGGCCGACGAAGTAGGTGGAGCCGCCGGCCTTGGGGTCGTCGTGGGCCACGACGGCCACGTGGTAGCCCTGGGCGTCCACCGCGCCCGCGGCCGAGTAGGCGCGGGCGGCGACGTGCATCATCGTGCCGCGCGTGGGCGCGGCCTGGTCGGTGGGCTTCCCGTAGACCTCTTCGAATTGCTCGATGACCTCGCGTGCCGAGCGGTCGGAGCGGTACTGGGCGAAGGTCGCGCGGTCGCCGTTGAAGACGCACTCATGGGAGCGGAGAAGGGTTGCGCCGGCGAAGGGTCCGAGGGGCGCCTCGACCTGGAGCCTGGCCGGCCCCGAGAGGGGCGAGGATGCCCGCGGGCTGAGCCAGGCCCTGCCGTGGGTGTAGCCGAGGCCCAGGACGCCGCAGGCGATGGCACCGATGAGCGCCATCCGCCAGGCGTAGCGGAGAAGGGTCTTGCGATCAAGTTTCATCTTGCGGCTCCGTCGCAGGGTTAGCTCCCATCTCTCACCAGGTCTTGGTGAGAAATGCAGAAAACTCGAAATCCGAATCACGAAATCCGAAGGAAATCCAGAATCCGAAAACCAAATGACTGAAACAAGAAAAGCACCCGCCGCCACCTTCTGTTTTTCGTTCTTTTGGAGATTGGTTTCTTTGGGTTGGTGGTTCCTTCGGATCTCGGATTTCGGGTTTCGGATTTCCCGCATTTCGCCAGAAATGCGGTTCAGGGCTGGGGCTGCCGCTGCTGGCCCGCCTTCCAGCCCTCGCAGGGGTGCCAGAAATCGTAGTCGTTCGGCTCGATCGCGGGCGGGTCGTTGCCCGTGCCGAGCCAGGAGCGCTGCTGAGCGCCTGGGGGCGCCTGGTCGCGCGCCTCGCGGGTCTTGCTCCATCTGACGGCGGCGGCGGGGTGCCATTCGTCCTTCGTGGCGATGGCGTCGTTGGGCACCTGGAGGTTCCAGGCGCCCACCTGAGCGTCGCCGGCCACAACCTTGTCCTTGTCGTGATACCACATGTGCTGGTAGTTGGTGTGAGCCTGGCGGCGGTGGAGGTAGTCCACGAGCTGCTCGGTGATGCGTTCGGGGATTTGGTCGTCGAGGAGCTTCCAGGCCTCGACGAGCTGGCCTTCGGGCCGCATGCTCCAGGAGGGCGGGGTCTGGACGATTCTCTCGCGGTAGACCACGCGGCTGCCCTCCAGGGCGAAGCTGCCGACGGCGGAGGTGCCGCCTGGGGAGTACCTGAGCTGGGTGAACGCCTCGAAGAGGTCGCGGATTTCGCCGGGGCCGGGCACGTCGGCGTCGGCGGGATCCGTCTCCTGCACCCGCACCTGGCCGGTGAACTCGCGGAAGGCGACGGAGTGGACCTCGCCGACGCTGGGGAAGTCCTCGGACTGGTCGCCCTCGGCCCAGATGCTGTAGTGGTTGGCCTCGTGGACGCGCTGGCGCGCGGTGGCGAGCCATCCGACGTAGATGGAGCCGAAAATGAGGGGGATGTAGACGAAGGCGGTGAGGAGGGCGAGCTCGGCCGCCATGGCGCCACGGCGGAATTGCGGATTGCGGATTGCGGATTGCGGATTTCTCAGAAGCCGCGTTCTCATTGGTTGACACCTAACTCCATGCCTGGTTTCTTCCCTCCTCAATCCGAAATCCGAAATCGCAAATCCGAAATCGGCTAGTGCTCGATGACCTCTCCGATTCGGGGGCTGTCGGTGTCGAGGTGCATGGAGCGGAGAGCGTGGTTGACGTCGGGCCGGCGGCGCGGCTCCACGCCCCACTGGTCGGGCTTCCGCGGCTCGTACCAGTTCGTGTGTATCAGGCCGTAGAGGAGGTATGAGAGGCCGGTCTGGTTGTCCACGAAGGCGTCGAGGTGCTCGCTGCGGATCGCGTCGTCCAGCGGCCAGAGGTGGGAGGTCCAGACCGGCTCGTAGAGGTTCTCGTAGCCTGAGTTCACGAAGGCTTCGACCTGGCTGGGCCATCGCCAGGTGAAGCGGTAGTGGGGGGTCGGCTCGGTGTCGTCGTCGTTGCGGAGTTCGAGGAAGCCGGCCCTGGCGCTCGCGACGCCGACGTAGCCCCACTCGGGGTTGCGGAAGAGGGTGAGGGGGGTGCTCTGCTTGTCGAAGCGGCTCTTCCAGCAGCCGACGGTGAGTGCGTAGTAGAAGAAGTCCTCGCTGAGGCGGATGGGCGGGGCGTAGCGGAGGGAGGCCTCGGCAACGTCCTGAAGCTGCCAGGGCTTGACCTGCTGGTAGAAGGGGTCGAAGGTGCGGTTGGGGTCGCGGGTCAGGGCGCCGCGGTCGGAGGCGCCGATGCGCACGGAGTCGTTCCGCCCGTCGCCGTCGTAGTCGTAGTTGGCGCGCTGGCTCCACTGGGGACGGGTCTGGTAGTAGTCCTGGGCGTTTGGCGCGCCCTGGGCTCCGTCGTACCATTCGGTCCAGACGGGATAAGTGAAGTTGTTGGCTCGCGCCCACTGGTCGCGGTCGAGGAGAGCGTGGTGCCAGAAGCGGCGCAGGTCCTCCCTGATGAAGTAGGGCTTGCCGAGGCGGTACTGATATGTCCACTGGGTCTCTTCGCTCTCGGGGGTGTCGCAGTGGCGTTCGAGGAGCTGGCAGTCGCGGCACATCCTGTCGCGTTCGTTGCCGTCGGCGCTGGCGAACCACTTGCACAGGGTGTTCCCCGGCACGCGGTAGTTGATGCCCATGAGGCCGAAGATGGTGAGGAACTCGGGGTCGTTCTCCTCGATGGTGAAGCGGAGGCGGCGGGAGCCGCCGGGGGTGCGGATGTCTATGAACGCGTCAATCCGCACGCTGTCCTGGAGGAGCGTGACCCAGATGTTGGGCATCTGGAAGACGTTTGGGATGAGGTAGGTGATGTCGCTGAGGTGGAGCTCGTTGGGGATGTTGAACCAGGTGTTTGGGCCGAGGTTGATGCGGGTGTCGATCTGGACGGGTATTCTGACTCCGCCGATGGTGACGGAGTCGCGCTGGCCGGGGACGTCGTTCCACTGGGAGCCGTCCCACTGCTGGACGTTGCCGGTCTGGGGGTCGCGTCGGACGCCTGCGGAGCCTGAGCCGGCGGCTCCGGAGACGCTTATCCAGAAGCCGCCGCCCTGGCCCATGGGCCTGTAGGTCACGGAGTAGTCGTCGCTGGCCATGGCCACGGCCCAGCCGAGGCCGGGGAGGTACTGGGCGTCCACGTTCGTCGTCGTCGTGCCGCTGCGGTCCTGGGAGACGAGCTTGAGCTTGATGTGCTCGTCGCTCTCGCGGACGACCGTGATGTCCTCGGTGTCGGTCTTCACGCGATAGGTCTTCTCGTCAATCCGCTGGATTTCGTAGGTCCTGCGGGCGGTGTTGGTGATGAGCCAGTGGAAGGGGCCGAGTCGGCGGGCCTCGACGTAGAAGGGCGGGTCGTCGGTCCAGACGCGCCAGCCGACGTGTTGGCCGCCCTCCATGAGCTTGAGGATGTGGAGGTCGAACTGCACTCCGTTGGCGGGGAAGAAGTCAATGTCGGGGTAGAGGGCCACGGCCTCGATGCCGTGCTTGAGGGCGGTGCGCTCGATCTCCATCTTGACGAGCTCGGCGCAGGCGAGGGCCATGCCCCACTCCCAGCGCGCGAACATGTTCAACGTCCGCTCCACCTGGGGAATCCACTCCTGGGCGCGCGCGTAGGCCGCGTCGTACACGGCTACCGGGTCGCCCGGCATGTTCGGTGGGTCCGTGTCCCCGATGATGGGGGTGGGGCCATCCTGGCGGACCAGGTCGTCGGGCGGGAATGGCGGCCCCCAGCGGCTGAGGCCGGCCAGGACGCCCAGCATGGTGGTGTTCGCCGCGTAGCGGACGCCGTCGTAGTAGAACCAGGCCATGGCCTCGTTGAGGTATGCGACCTGGCTGATGACGTTGGCCTCGTAGAGGCAGCCCGCGTAGGCGCACTCGTCGGCCGCGTTCTGCACCTGGATGCGGGTGCTGGTGACCATGCCGGAGTCGGCGACGAAGATGACGGAGGCGGCGAGCATGAAGAGGGTGAGCGCGCCGAACACCATCGCCTGCCCCCGCTCATCCGCGGCCAACGACCGGAGCCTGTGTTTCATGGGCAGCTCGCCTTCCTGGCAATCCAAGTCAAAAGGCAAAAGGCAAAAATTGAAAATCAAAAATCAAAAATCGAAAATCCCTAGTTCCCCGAGCCAGAGGAGACATCGGGAATGACCTCGTGGCCCGTGACGCCCCGCAGGTCGCCATCCCAGGGCTGCGGGATGGTGACGGTCTGGGTGAGGGGCTTGTGGACGACGCCGCGCGGGCCGAGCTTCACGATGCGGCCCCAGATGGGGTGCCAGTCCCGGAACGGCGTGGCGTTGACGAATGGGAAGATGAGCTCGAAGTCGTGCGTGACCTCCGCCGTCACCGCCTTGTCGCCGTCGTCGAGGGCGTTGGTCACGGCCACGTGGGTCTTGACCTGGGACTGCGGAGAGCGCGGGAGGTTTCCGCGCCCTGGGATGAAGATGGGCGCGCCGGAGGCGGTGGTGCAGTTGGAGCCCGCGATTGGGCTGCACACGATATGGGCCGCGCGCTCGGGGTCCTCGCCCACCAGCGTCGCGCGGGCCGCGGCGTGGGCCGCGTAGTTCACCACCTGCTTCGCCACCGCGAGCAGGCAGAACTGCATGATGGCCAGGGTGATCAGCATCTGGATGGGGAAGGCGATGGCCGTCTCCACCAGAACCTGGCCCTGCTCGTCGCGCAGACTACGCATTGGCCGCAACGCTCCGTGGAGAGGATGTATGGATGATTGGATGGGTGGATGAATGTCAGAACTCTCGCGCTTCCTCTCTTTCATTCATCCATTCATCCATTCATCCATTCATCCTCCTCCGAACACCCCGGCCCGGACAAGCCACACCCAGAGCGTGCCGACGCTGATGGCGAAGCAATAGGGCACGGTCAGCCGCGCAGGGTTTTCGCCCTCCTGGGCTTTCACAGCCTTGCCCGGCCGCACGAGAGCGACCAGGGAGCCGCGCAGCCCACGCGCGAGCTGGCCCTTCCAGACGAGCATGCCGAGCGCCAGCACCCCGCCCACGAGCCCCGAGGCCACGATGGCCAGGAGCGCGAAGTACCAACCCTTCAGGGCGCCGATGGCCACCGCCAGCTTCACGTCGGCGGCGCCGAACGCCCCATGCAGAAAGAACAGCCCGAAGACGCCGCCGGCCAGGACGATGCCCATCACGCTGTCGAGGAGGCAGAAGCCCTGCCTCGGGCCGCCGGCCTCCGGGCTGCCCGCGAGCGCAGAGGCGCTCGGAAGCGTCTGCGACAGGCCGCCCGCCCCGCCAATGACGATGGCCAGCATCAGTCCCAGCAGCGTGGCCGGGACGGTCATCCAGTTGTAAACCTTGCCCGACGCCAGGTCCGTGTACGCAGCCGCGACGATGAGCGCGAGCAGGAGCAGCTCGCGCGCCACGTCGAAGTAGTAGGTCAGCACGGCCTGCGTCCCCAGAGGCCAAGTTCGTAGTGCGGGCTTCAGCCCGTGTCCTCGCGCACTCCCGCGAACCAAAGGGACGGCCTGAAGGCCGCACTACGAACGCGGACCCCCGCAACGGGAACTGGGTACAGTCTCCCGGGCGGTCCTCCAGACCGGACCCCAAACTCCGGGCGGGCCGAAGCCGCGCTCACCTCAGCGTGACGATGGCGGCGGCTGTGGCCGCCGCGCCGCCGTCACTGGCTGTCCTTCAGGTCGGTGAGGCTCTTCCGCACGTTGCCCGCGGCGCTGTCCGTGATGCCAGAATCCAGCGTGGCATCGGTGTCGCCGCCCAGGCGCTCGGTCGAGACCCGGAACAGGTCGCGGATCTGGTTCCCGAAGACCGTGATGATGCCAATCGAGAGCACCGCGACCAGGACCACGATCAGGATGTACTCGGTCGTGGACTGGCCTCTCCGACTGGAACGTCCCAAGAGCATGCACTGCCTCCTAGCAAAGGGATGGGACTCCTACGGGATGGGCAAACAGACCACAGAGGTGATTTCCTGGTAGTGGGCGGAGAGTCCGCTGAGGACCATCGCCGAGATGCCGATGAGGAGCGCGACGACGATGGAGACGACGAGCGCGTATTCTGCCGTCACCTGGGCCGCCTCGCCCAGCAGGAAGCGGCGCAAGCGCTCTGCCGCGCGCCTGAGCATGACTTGTCCTTGCTTGGCCAGCAACAGCAGACCGGCGCATTCAGCACACTACCTTAGTATACCCTTTGTTACAGCCGTGTCAAGTGGTTATTCGTCGCCAATTTGTGGTTTTGTGGCGGGCTGGCCGCGGCCGGCCGTCCTCGTCGTCGTCGTCGAGTCCGATTGCCCTCTCCCCCATCAGGGGATTCGACGACGAGGGCGACGAGGACGATGACGACAACGACGACGATTGGGGGGCCCAAGCTCAGGGTCAAGACCCGGCGGCAGTAAGCCACTTGACGGCGCGTGGGGCGTGCGCTAGACTTGATGAGTGTTCAACCGTTCTTCGTAGCCCCCTGCGAACGCCGCCCCTACTGACACATGGGAGAAGCGTTGTGAAGAAAGCCTTGTGCCTTGTAGCCTGCCTGGTGCCCCTGGCGGTCTGCCTCTCCACCTGCATTCAGCCGCGCCCGATGCCCGAGGCGCTCGACCCGGCCCTGGTCGAGGCCGAAATCCTCAAGGCCAAGGGCATCGAGCTGGCGAAAGCCGAGCCGCCGAAGGAACCCCTGCCCCCAACCCCCGGAACCATCAAGGAGTCCCCGAAAGAGACAGTTGCGATTGCGGAGCCTGCCAAGGAACCTGCCGTTCCGCGTCCCCAGCCGCCCAAAGTCGAACCTGTTCCCCCCAAGCCCGAACCGCCCAAAGTCGAGCCTGTCCCGCCGAAGCCCGAGCCGCCGAAGCCGGAGCCGCCAAAGGTGGAGCCAGCTCCCCCCAAGCCGGAGCCCCCAAAGCCAGAACCGCCAAAGCCGGAGCCGCCAAAAGTGGAGCCTGTCCCGCCGAAGCCCGAGCCGCCAAA
>VGYW01000063.1 GCA_016872875.1 Planctomycetota bacterium
ATGGCCGCATCGCCCTCGACATGCAACGCGACGCCCAGGCCGACGGCCGAACCCAGACCATCGGCCTTCTTCACCGCGCGAGGGCCTGTTGCATGTGGAACTGACTCTGTAATGATGCTACACTCTCGAATCATTCGAATAATTCGAATCGGTTGGATCATCCCCCCTCACGGCTGCTTCGGGGCAGGAGGGTGGTGATCGGGAATCAGCGGCGTCGGCTGCGGGAACTGCTCCTCGCCGGCGTCGAGCGTGACCGAGACCGTCTTCTCCTCCTTGTCGCGCTTGAACTTCACGGACACGGTGTCGCCGGCGACGTGGCGTCCCAGGAGCGAGCGAAGGGCCAGGAGGTCGCGCACCGCCTTGTCGCCGATAGCAAGAACGATGTCCTTCGCCTGGATGCCCGCCTTCTGGGCGGGGGAGCCCTTCTGGACGTCCTGCACGGTGACGCCGCCGCCCGGCGCGGCGCCCGGCTGGGGCATGATGCCCAGCTTGCCCGGGCGGAGCACGTCGCCCTTCTTGAGCCGGGCGAGGACCGGCTCGGCGTCGGAGAGCGGGACGGCGAAGCCGATGCCGGAGTCGTACCACTGGACGCCTTCGCCCGCGGCCCCGCCGCCAGGGGCGAGGGGCACGGCGATGCCGACCACGCGGCCCTCGACGTCCACCAGCGGCCCGCCGTAGTTGGCGGGGGAGAGGTTCGCGTCGGTCTGGATCGCCTTGCCCGAGAAGCGTTCCAGGGCGCTGACGATGCCGGCGGAGAGGGCGGGGGCGTCCCCGCCGTAGCCAACGCCCATCGAGACGACCCATTGGCCGACCTTGAGGCCGCCGCGTGGAGCCACGGCGGGCACGGGCAGGTCCTTCACGCCCTCAATCTTCAGCACGCACAGGCCGCGCGTCTCGTCGCGTCCGCACAGCTTGGCCACGTGGCGCGAGCCGTCGCGCAGCACCACGGTGATGACCGGCGGCTGGCGGAGGAAGTTGAACGTGCTGGTGACGATGAAGCCGTCTGGGGAGATGACGACCCCCGTGGTTGGCCCCTCGCCTGGCTTGCTGACGGGAGCCATGCGTCGGCGGGGCATCGGGCCGCCCTTCGCCTTCGGGGGCGGGGGCGGGGCCAGCACGCCGCCGTAGCTCTCGATGGTTACAAGAGAGGGGAGCACTTTGGCGGCCGCGGCGCGGAAGGCCTTCGAGACGAGCCGAGGATGGGCCTCCTCCTCCGCGGCGAGTGCTGGTGCCAGCAGAGCGCATAGCACGAACAGGGCGTTGCGTGCCGCGTGCCGCGTGCCGCGTGCCGGGGAACGGAAGATGCGTGGTGCGTGATGCGTGATGCGTGAAAAGGGCGAGGGGACACGTGCCCGCACAGGAGCGGGGTTGGGCTCCTTTCCTGGCACGCGGCACGCGGCACGCGGCACGCAACAGAGGAGCAATGACTCGACTTGCCTCACTTCGGCTTCTCCGACTGCGCCGCGGGGGTTAGCATGAGGGACTGAATGGTCATGCCGCGCTTGAGCATGACTTTGACCTCCTGGCCCGGCCTGAGCCTGGCGAGGGCCTCGTCGCACTCGCGGCAGTTGCGGACGACCTCCTGGCCGATGGTGAGGAGCAGGTCGTCCTTGCGGATGCCGGCGGCCTGGGCGGGGGAGCCGGGCGCCACGGCGTCAACGAAGGCGGGCGCCTTCTCCCCGCTGAGCTTGAAGAGCCTGATGCCGACGTAGGCCCCCTGGCCGGGCGGCGGCTCGGCGGGTTCCACGGGCGGCGGCGTCTCCTCCTTGTCGTCCTTCCCCTCCACGAAGCGGCGGAGCATGTCGGCGGGCACGGCGTAGTTGATGCGCGTGCGGGTGTTCACGCTCTGGAAGAGCTTGCCGATCATCCCCACCAGCTTGCCGTCGAGCGTGCAAACGGCGCCGCCAGGGGAGCCGGGGTTGCTCGTGATTGCGTCAACGAGCAGCATCTCGCCCTCGTAGGGGACGTCCTGCTTGCGGTGTCGGGCCTCCATCTCGGCGCGTAGCGAAACGACGCCGAGGCAGACGGAGAGCGGCTCGTTGGCCGCGGCCACGTTGAAGGTGTTGCTCACGGCGAACACCCAGTCGCCCTGCTCCACCCTGGCCTCATCCGCAAGGTTGAAGTAGAGGGGCGTCTTGGCTTCGACCTGGAGGAGCGCGGCCTGGAGCTTCTCGCTGCGGCGGACCTCTTTGGCCTCGCAGCGGCGGCCGTCGGGCAGGACGGCCCGCAGGGAGTCGCTGCCGAGGTAGATGCCCTGGGCGGTGAGGATGAGGCCGTCGGGCGACACGAGGAGGCCCGTGGCATAGCCGTGCTCGCGTCCCGCGCCGCCGCCATAGAGCCGCACGCAGCGCTTCTGCGCGTAGTCCATCGCGTCGCGGAAGGCCAGCGTGCCCGTCGCCTCCCCTGCCGGTTTCAACTCTCTGGTGGCACGGGCATCCTGCCCGTGTGCCACAGGCGGGACGCCTGTGCCACCGATGACTACTGCCACGGTCGCCATCATCCGGCCCAGGTTGGGGGAGTTCCAATGGCTCACTTGGCGCCCTCCGGGGGAGCGAAGGCGTTGTCTTCAAGCTTGGCGACGGCTTCGGCGGAGGCGACGGCGAACTCCAGGGCCACGCGCTCTTCGAGGCCGACGACGCGCCAGGTGCGGTGCGGGACGCGGAGGCCGGCGGCGGCGCGGTAGTCGCCGGAGGCCCAGGCGCCGTCGGAGCCCTTCTGGGGCGAGTCCACCGCGGCCTTGAGGAGGCGTGCCGCGGGCCACTCCTCGCCGAAGAGGGCGAACCAGAAGAGGAGCTTATTGCCCGCCTTGTCCTCCACTCGCAGGCGAAAGGCGCGCTGGCCCTGAGCCTTGTCGCCGCCTTCGAGCTCGACGGCGGCGAAGGCGTCGAGCGGCTTGTCGCGGCCGAAGGCGGCGAGGGCTCGGGCGGTGGCGACCTCGCTGTCCTTGCCCGTATCGGCCTCGCTCTTCTTTTCGGCGGCCTGGCCGGGCGCCTGGCGCCAGAAGACCTTGCCATCGCAGGCCCAGGCGTAGCCCTTCGGCAGGTCGCTGTAGCCCTCCAGCACGTCCACGCGGAAGCGGCCGTCGGCGGCGCGCAGGACGCGGCGCCGGCCGGCCACCTTGCCATCGAGGATGACATTCTCCTCGCATCGGACAGCCACAGGCGGGACGCCTGTGCCACCAGTGCGGAAGGCGTTCCAGCGGCGCAACAGGCGCTCGCACTCCTGGCGGTTGAGGTCCTTGCTCATGATCTTGCCTGGCTCGAGCTCTGGCCGCGGCGGGGCCTTCGCCTTCTCCTTGGGGTCAGGCGCTTTCTCCTTGTCCTTCGGCATGGGCACACGGCGGACGTCGGGCTGGCGCTGGGGCATGGCTCCGTAGGGGAGTGCGCGGAGGCGTAGCCAGACGGTTCGCTCGTCGGCGCCCTTGCGGAAGGTGACGCTGACGGGCCATTCGGCGGGGTAGGTGGAGATGAGGTTGAGGTATTGGTTGGAGGTTCGGATGCGGACGCCGTCGAAGGCGATGAGCTGGTCGCCGAGGCCCAGGCCGAGCTTGGCGACGGCGGAGTCCTCGTTGATCGCGTCACAGATGACCTTGCCTTCATCGTCGCGGAACGTGGCGTCGAGGGTCGCGTGCTGGCAGACCTTGGTGGCGAGGAGGTCGCCGAGGAAGTTCCTCGCCTGCTCGATGGAGATGGCGTATCCGACTCCGACGTTGACGCGGCCGCGCTCTTCGAAGGAGCCGCGTCCGTTGATGCCGATGACCTGGCCGGCGAGGTTGAAGAGCGGCCCGCCTGAGTTGCCGGGGTTGATCGAGGTGTCGAACTGGATGCAGTTGCCGTAGACGAGGGTGCGGCCGCCGCCCTCGCCGGGCTGGAAGCGCTCGACGCCGCTCACGATGCCGAAGGTGACGGTTGGCCTGAAGTCCTCGCTGAGTGCGAAGGGGTTGCCCATCGCCATCGCCCAGTCGCCCACGCGGACGGCGCGGGAATCGCCCAGGGGGGCGAAGGGGAACTTGGGCTTTCCCTTGAGGCGAATGACCGCGACGTCGCCGCCGGGGTCGGTGCCGATGGTCTCCCAGTCGTAGAGGCTGCCGTCGGCGAGGCCGGCCTTGCCCGCTCTGCCTGCGGCGCGGACGACGTGGTGGTTGGTGAGGGCGAAGCCCTGCTCGTCGTAGAGCACGCCCGAGCCGCCCCCGCGGTCGGTCGTCGGGCCATAGACGGCGACGACGGCGCCGTAGACGCTCTCAATGGCCCGCACGCGCGCCGCCTCGGCGCCCTTCACGCGGGCGAGCTCCTCTGGGGAGAGGGGCTCCGACGCCGCGTAGGCAAGCGCAGCGAACCACAGGATGGAAGCGATGGGCCTCACTTGTTGATGCCTGCTAACAGTGGAGACATGTTCGTGTCGTCCCTTAGGTCCCTGTGGTCCCTGTGGTCCCTGTGGTCCCTGTGGTCCCTGTGGTCCCTGTGGTCCCTGTGGTCCCTGTGGTCCCTGTGGTCCCTTCTTCCGCAGGGTGCAGAGGGGACCTAAGGGACCACAGGGACCACAGGGACCTAAGGGACACGGGCCATTGCCAGCTCACTTCGTCTCGCGAATCACGCGCGCATCGCACCAATCGGCCCTATCTGCCAGGTCGAGGTCCTCGCCCCAGTCCACGAGTAGGGTGAGGCGCTGGGCGCCGGTGATCTTGACGCGGACGTCGGCGGGCGGGTCGGCGCCGCGCATCGGCTTGCGGAAGAGCTCCTTGCCGTCGGCAAGGACCACGAACACGCAGTCGCCCTTGCCGCCCGCGCTGGCGTCAATGCCGATGGTGGCCGCGAAGAGGTCGAACCTGCCGTCGAGGGCGTAGCTCAGGCGGCAGCGGGAGTGGACGCCAAGGCCCTTCTCGTAGACTGTCTTGCCGAGGGTGAGGGGCTGGTTGAGGACGCTGCGGTCGCGGCGCCACGGCCCGGCGTAGGTCACGAGCGGCTCCTCCACGGCCTCGATTGGGTCGAGGTCCGAGAGGAAGGCGCACCGCGAGCTGCGAACGTCCAGGCGGCAGACGGCGTCCCAGGGGCGCGACAGGTCGAGCTTGTCGGCCAGGCGGAGGTCGAGCCGGCCGTTCTCCATGCCCTTCACGGTGGCCCAGAGCGAGGAGCCGTCCTTGAGGTGGACGAGGCACTGGCCCATGTGGTCGGGGCGCCCGTTCCTGTGGGCGAGGACGATGCCGTAGACCCTTGCCCTGGGGAGCTTGCGCTCGGCGTCGTTCCAGATGAAGCGCACCTCGTCGCCCGTGATGGCCTGGAGGCCGCCGCGGACGGCTTGGATGGTGCCTTCGGTGACGGCAAAGAGCTCGTCGAGCCTCGCCTCGTCTTGTGCAAGGCTGGCCTCGAAGGCTGGCGGGCTGGCCTCTTGCGCGACCCCGATGCGCACGGCGCGGACGAGGGCCAGGGGGAGAGCAAGGCCGTCGGCGTCGGCCCATTTGAGGGTGAACACCTGGCCGTCGAAGGAGACGTTCTGCGCGTGGAGCACGCCGCCGCTGTTCAGGTACACGTCGCACGGGGCTTGGGCTGTGGAGGCGGCCTCAGAGCGCTCGATGCGGCGGAGGCCCATGAGGTCGAGGGGCTCGGGCCGCCCCTGGCAGCGGACCATGCCCTGAGCGTCAATAGCCGTCACCGTGTCCTGGACCGCGCTGCCGTCGAGGAGCACCAGCCTGTCGGCGGCCCACCCGATGGGTGCCACGAGGGCGAGCGCCACGCAGAGGACGGGGAAACAGTGTCGCCGCATTTCGGATTTCGGATTTCGGATTTCGGATTTCCCGCATCTCTCCAGAGATGCCGGCTAGCGGTCGCCTTCTTGGAGGCTCTTGTAGTATTGCTCGAGGAGCTCGCGGTAGCGTTCGGGGAACTTGGCTTTGAGGACGTTTAGGATTTCGGCGCGCTCGCGTGCGCGGGCGTTGCCCCAGACCTCGTCGGCGCGGCCGCGTGCGAGGCGGCCGAGGGCGCCGATGCGGCCCTGGCCAGGTGCCACGGAGGACTGGCTGGCTGGGCCGGACGGCTGCTGGTTGCCGCTGGGCGGCCCGCCCTGGCCGCCCTGGCCGCCGCCGCCACCGCCCCCTCCGCCGCCCTGTTGCTCGCGGTCCTCCGCCTCCTTGATCAGTTTGTCGAGCATGGCGATGATGCGCTCCTGGCGCTCCTGGGTGGGCTTGCCCGACTGCTCGATGCGGAGGCGGCGGCGGGAGTCGTCCATGCGGTCCTGGACGTCACTCAGGGAGCCCTCTTCGAGGGCCTGGATGGTGCGCGCCACGTGGTCGGCGCCCACGCGCATCCGCTCGGGGGCGTCGGGGTAGAGCTTCACGAAGTCGCGGAAGACCCTGAGCGCGGCCTCGCGGCGCAGCAGCTCGGCCTGGCAGACGCCGACGAGGAAGAGCGCGTCGCCGCCGTAGAGCGTGCGCTCGAGCCATTCGCCCGCGACCTTGGAGAGGAGGGGCAACGCGTCCTCGTAGCGCTCCTCGATGATGAGCGCCCGGCCCTCGAAGTAGGCGGCGTGGGCAGCCAGATAGGGGTCGGGCGCCTGGCGAAGCTCTTTGAGGACGGCGATTGCCTTCTGAGTGTCCTCGTTGTTCAGCGCGCCCAGTGCGTCCCTGAGCTTCGCGTGGAGCACGGCGACAGCGGTCGTGAGGGCGTCAGGCAACTGGGCGGGGTCGCCCTTGGCCTCCGCGAATATCCGCTTGATCGCTGCCCGCGCCGGCTCGGCTACCTTGGGGTCGGCCTCGACGGCCTTGAGGAAGGCGGCCACGACGTTGGCGGGCACGGGGGGCTTGTAGAGCTTCATGCCGGCCACGGCGGGGTCCTTCTCCATCTCGGCGATCATCGTGGCGGCCTCAGCGATGATGGCCTTGAGGGCGGGGTCGGTGGTGTTCTGGAAGGTCTCGCGGAACTCCAGCACCTTGTCGTAGGCGGCGGGGCGCTCGTCCTCCTTGAGGAGCTTGCGGACTTCGCCGAACGCCTCGGTCGCGGCGGCGAGACGCTCCTTGCGGGCCTCGGGCGAGTCGTCGTCCTGGTGGACGAACCAGAGCTTGCTCATCCACTTGGCGCCGTCCTCGAGGATGCGTGCGGGTGCGGGCTCGGGCTGCTTGGCGTCGAAGGGCTGGAGGCGGAAGGGGATGCTCTTTTCCTGGCACTCGGCGCTCGCCTTCATCATCTCGCGCGCGTTGGGGTTCATCCGCGTGGTGGTGGCGAAGACGGCGACGTGCTTCGGGTGGTCGGCAGGGGTGCCAGGATCAAACGCGCCGTCGGCGAAGACGCCCGCGAACTTCGCGGGATAGGAGCGTGCGAGAGCGACGGCGGCCTTCGCCCCGCCGCCGAAGCCCGCGGCGTAGGAGCGGCGCGGGTGCGCCTTGAGCTTCTTCTCGGCGTTCGCAATCACGGCGTCCCAGATCGGCTTCAGGTCGGCGGCCTTCGGGGCGTCGGTGACGCCGCGGTCGCACCAGGCGATGGCCCAGCCGAACTGGTTGGCGATGGGCGCCCAGCGCTTGGCGGAGAGCTCGCCGTCGTTGTCGGTGGCCGAGAAGCCGTAGAGCACTGGGTAGCGCTTCGCGGCGTCGAAGCTCTTCGGCAGGCAGAGGTGATAGGTGAGCGTGCCATCCTCATCGAGGGTGATGCGCTGGATGTTCGGCGCCTCGGCGGGCCTCTCTGGCGCGGCGGCGGGCGGCTTGGCCTCGGGCTTGGCCTCCTTGGCCTTCTCCTTTGGCCCGGCGGCGAAGGAAACGGCGGCGAGACACGCGACCGTGAAGGCGAGAGCCGTTCGCATCGGACTGCCCCTAACAACTCCTAGTGCGGCGATTGGCCGCAACCAAGGGGGATGAATGGATGGTTGGATGAATGGATGATTGTCTGACACCCATCCACCCATCCAGTCATCCATTCATCCCCTTCTACATTGCAACGAGCGCCCAGCGGATGCTCGTATCAACGCTCAATCATTTCCTGTGTCATCTTGGCCACTTCGGCCTGGCGCTGGGCGATCTTGTCGAGGTGGCTCTTCATCAGGGCGTCGAGCGAGGCTTCGGGCCGCGCCCGGTCGAATGCCTGAGTCCGCTTGTTCACGCGGAGCTGGGCGGACTTGAGGAGCTTGAGCTCGGCAGAGCTCGGGACGAGCGGCTGAAGCTGGGGCTGGGAGGGCTGGCTTTGGGACGGCTGCTGTTGCTGGGACTCTTTCCTCGCGCGTTCGAGGGCGGCGATGAGCTCCTCAAGGGTCTGCTCGATCTCCTTCTCGAGCTCCTGGGTGTACTGGGCGGTCAGTTCGCGGCCGAGGAGCTGTTGGACGCTGCGCATGTCGTCGCGGAGCTGCGCGACGATCTGCGGGAAGATGACGGTGGTGCCGTCCTCGACCAGGATGTCGAGTGCCTTCTGTGTGAGGACGGCGAGCTTGCCCTCCTCGTCCGTGATGTCGGTCAGGCGGAGGCGGTCGGCGCGGGTCCACTGCCGCTTGGCGCGGACGTTCTCCAGGTCAATCGTGGTAGCCGTGATGGGGCGGTGGCGTTCGAGGATTTCGCGGAAGCGGGCCTCGAGTGCGGCGAGGATTTCCTCGCGCTCCTCCTCGCGGAGCTGGGCGAGGGCCTTCTCGATCTCCTGCATCGCACGCTCGAGTTCGTCAACTGCCTGCCGCTGGTTCTGGGCGGCGCTCTTTGGGTCCTGCTTGCGGTGCTGTTGGGAGGCCCGCTGCATGGACTGCTGGGCCTGCTGAACCTGGGGTTGGCCGGGCTGCTGCTCGCCCTGATTCCCACCCTGGGACCCGCCTTGAGAGCCGCCTTGGGAGCCGCCCTGCGAGCCACCTTGAGAGCCCCCTTGTGAGCCGCCTTGAGAACCCCCCTGTGACCCGCCCTGCGAACCGCCTTGCGAGCCGCCCTCGCCGCCCTGCTCCATGCTCCGGGCGAGCTTCTGCGTCTCGTCTGCGATGCGGTCCTGCCGCTCCGCGAGCTTCTTGAAGTGGTCCTCGGGGAGCTTGGCGAGGCGGTCGCGCTCCTTCTTCAATTCGTCCAGGGCATCCTGCATGCGGGCTACGGCGTCGCGCTCGTTGCTCTCGGCGGCCTTGCGTGCGCCGCGCACGAGGTTCTCCTCGGCGCCTTTCTGGCTCGCGGTGGCGCGGCCGAGGGCCTGCTGGCCCGGCTCGCCGCCCTGCTGCCCACCCTGCTGCCCGCCCTGCGACCCGCTTTGCGAGCCGCCCTGGGAGCCGCCTTGGGAACCTCCCTGGGAGCCACTTTGCGACCCGCCTTGCGAGCCGCTTTGAGAACCCGGCTGACTCCCTTGGGCGCCGCTTGGCTGGCCGCCCTGGGAGCCGGGCTGGCCGCCGCCCTCGCCAGCGATGTCCTTTGCCAGGCGTTCGGTGTCCTCGCGGACGCCTTTCTGCTCGGAAGCGATGCGGCCGAGGCCCTGGAGGTCCTGGCTGCTGGCCGCGCCGGTCTTGGCCACGATGTCCTTCTCTTTCCCGATCAGGCCCTCCAGCTCGCGGATCTGGCGGTCGAGGGTCTTGAGGACCTCGTCCTTGTTGGCGACCTTCTCGCTCTCGCGCCGTTCGCCCGTTTCCTTCTGGATGAGGTCGCGGATTTGTTTCTTCCATGCCTCGAGCTGCTCGATGCGCTTCTGGAGCTCGTCCTTCTCATCGGCGGTGAGGACCTCGATGAGGCGCAGGAGGTCTTGGATGACAAGTTCCTGGGCCTTGCGCGCGCCGTCGAGGTCGCCCTTGTCGAGCAGGCTGACGATCTTGGCCATGTGGCGCTCGATGAGTGCCTCCTTGGACTCCTGTAGCGCGCGGAGGAGCTTCGAGGACTGCTCTGGCTCGGTGGCCTTGAGGATTTCGGCGAGGCGCGCGAAGCGCTGTTCGAGCTCGGCCACCATCTGGCGCACGCCGTCCTGGCGAATGCCGAGGGGGGAGCTGAGCGGCTTGGGGTCGGTGGGGGGCGCCTCTTTGCCCTTGGCGGCCGGCTCAGCGGCGAGCGCGCTCAGAGACAGGTCGCCAATTGCGGATTGCGGATTGCGGATTGCGGATTGAAATCCGAAATCCGAAATCCGAAATCCGAAATCACGCAGCCCGACGGCGCCAACAACCACGAGGACGAGGGCGAGGCGTCTCATCGCAGGGCTCCTTTGTGGCGGGTCATTCGAAGATCTTCTGAATGCGCCGCTGGTACTCCTTGATGGTCTGCTCGTTGACGTTCCTCTGGGCTTTGAGGACCTCACGGAGGAGGTTGAGTGCTTCCTGGTAGCCCTCCCATTTTACCATATGGCGGAGGATTTCTCGCATGGATTTCACAAGTTCTTCTTGCTCCTTCGCGGCGTCGGCGAGGGAGGCCAGGCACTCGGCCTTCGGCTGGCCGTCGGCGGTCGGCATGGTCTTTCGCGCGCCGTCGAGGAGGTCGGCGGCCTGGAGGACTCCGCGCCGCGCGAGGACCTCGAGCGGCTCGATGATGCGCCCGTGGAGGCGGTCGCGAGCCACCTGGGGGTCGGCCTCCAGGCGGTTGTTCTCCACCTCGGCGAGAAGCTGGGCGAACTGCCCGGCAATGGCGAGCGCCCGGCCGCCGATGAGCCGCTGGAGCTTCTCCGAGCTGCCGAGCAGCTCGCGGTCCTTCGCCGCCAGGGTGGGGTCGCGCTTGAGCGTGGCCTCGAACGCCCGCGAGTTTTCCAGGAGCCGCTGCTGGTCGGAGAGGATGCGCTCGAACTCGAGGCGCTGCTCCTGCTCGCGGCGCAGGAGCTCGTTCCGAAGCTCGTCCTCCGTGACCACGCGGAGCGAGAATGTGCCCGAGAGGCCGACCTTTGGCCCCGAAACCGTGTCGTTATCCCTGGCCTCCACGTGGAGAGCCACGTGAACTCCGGGGGGAAGATTGAGCGGCCCGACCTCCAGGCGGTGCGCGAGGGCGACCTGCTTCGGCCCCCAGGCGTCCTTGCGGTCCCCGAAGGGCAGGCGGTGGGTGGCAGGCTCCTTCACGGCATCGCCGCTGACCGCGGCGACCAGCTCGCCGCTGACCACCGCGTAGTCGTCGGACAACCTCGCGTGGACGGGGACGACGGCGCGCGGGACGATCATGTCGCCGATGCCCTCCAGCCGCGCGCGCACGGCCGGCTTCTGGTCGGGCACGACCTTGAGCGAGAAGCGCGCCGGCTGCCGCGAGGCGTAGCCGTCGCGGTCCGTCAGCGAAATCGTGTAGGTGGCGCTTTGGAGCGTCTCGCCGGCGAGCTTGGCCCGGAAGTCCCGCTCTCCGCCCAGTGCGAAGGGGAGGGGCTTGGCCTTGCCGAAGGACAGCTCGGCAACGGCCAGCGGCTTGCTCGCCGTGCCCTGCACCTCGATCGTGCTGCCGAGGAGGACGGGGTAGGAGCCGATGTCCGATGGCAGCGGGTGAGGCCCCTTGCCCACGTAGCCGGGCGGCGTGCAGATGAGCGTGAGGCTCTCGACGACCGGACGCTCGACCAACTGCACATGGCACCAGGGCGTCTCGGCGTCGCCGCCCCAGACGTAGAAGCGGAGCGGCTCGAGGACGTTGCGGAAGGTGGTGCTGAAGGTGTCGTCGCCCACTCCGACCATCGGCTCGCTGCCGGAGCCGCCCCCCGATTGGCGGAAGCGGATCATCACGATTGAGGGCACCACTCCGCTTCGGTCCGCACGGACCTGCACCGTCAAGTCGTCGCCGCGCGGGCAGACGAGCACGCCGTCCTCGGCGCCGAGAATCGTCAGATGCGTGGCCTGCGGCCAGGAGCGGTCCAGGAGCAGGAGGTTCCGCGCTGCCCACAACCGCATCGTGGACGGGAAGGCTACACAGGCAGCCCCGAAGAGCAGGATGGCGAAGGCCACAGCCGCTACATTCAGCCGCCTGCCTCGGTCGTCCAGTGCGTCCGCGAAGTCCACCTCTGCCGCGGCGCGCACGCCGTCGTCAATCGTCGCCCGCACGAGGGCGGGGGAGGAGCCGATTCCTTCGGGGTCGGGAATCCGCGCGAGCTCCAGAGCGCTTATCAGGCGCTCGCGCAGCTCGCGGTGGCGGGCCTCGACGAGGAGCCCGAGCGCCTCGTCATCCAGCCTCCGCATCAGCGGCCGCGCCAGCCGCCGCCAGCCGATGAAGCCCAGCACCCCGAGCCCCAGGAGCAGGCTGAGCGCCCGCTGCGTCGCGTCCATACGCAGATAGCGGTCAACCCCCAGGCTCACGGCCGAGAGCGCGACGAACACGACGCAGAGCGCGGCCAAGCCATCGAGAATCAGCCATAGGCGCACCGCGCGCCGCAAGGCGGACAGCTTGGCCTCGATCGGGGCCGGGCAAGGAAGGGACGAAAGGGACGTAAGGGACATAAGGGACCTACATCAGGCGGTTGTACTTTCGGACTGCCCATTCAATCGTGAGCAGGATCGCGAGAAGGCCAATGAGCCGGGTGGTGTCCCAGAGGTTCTGGGGCTTTTCGCGGACGATGATGGTCTCGCGCTTGTCGGGGATCGCGGCGGCCACGTCGCCCGCATCCTCGAGGGCAAAGTAGCGCCCCTTCGAGCGCTCGGCGATGTCGGCCAGGAGCGCGCGATTCAGACGCGGGTCGGCGAACTCAACTCGCGGGGTCTCTATCGTGATCTGCTTCGCCACGATGACCGGCTTCCCGCTCGGGTCGTCGCGGAGGGCCACCTGGAGGTCGTTGATGCCGAGCTGGGTGGCCACGAACGCCCCCTCGTAGTGGCCGGGGCGGTTGGGGACGAGGCGCAGCTCGGTCTCGATTGGCGGCGCGCCCGGCCTCCCCCGCACGACGAGGGGCACGGTGGGCGTCGCCAGCGGCTCGAAGGCCGGCGTGTAGAGCGTGGCCGCCACGGGCACGCGGCTCCCGGTCGTGAAGACGTCGCGGTCGGTCTCGATCCGCCCGCGCTTCTTGCCGCCCATGAGGCGGCCCTCGACGAGGTAGCGGATGGCCTGGACCCAGAACTGGTCGAAGTAGCGCTCGCCGAGCTTGCGCCAGCGCCAGGTGGCGTTGAGGCCGAGGTAGAGGCACCGCCCCGCCCCGTACTGGCTTGCGACGAGGAGCGGACGCCACTCCTCCTTCACCCGAAGGCGCGGGTCGCCGTGCTCGATGAGCGTTGTGCTCCCAGGCTTCGTCCCGTGCAGGGGGAAGGACCAGTAGACGCCTGGCATGGCCTCCCAGAGGCGGGCGTTGAGCTGCGGGTCCTTGTCGAAGACCAGCAGCGGGTGGTCGCTCCCGGCCGGGGTGATGCGGAGGGGCCAGGGGCGGGTGTGGGTCTCGCTCAGGAGGCGGAGGTCGGCCTCGGTGAACTCGCCGAGGCGGACGGGCAGGAGGGTGCGCGCCTCGCGCGTGCGGTGCTGGGTGAGGAACCGGACGCTGTACTTCGGGCCGCACTGCCAGAGGATGCCCCCCGCGTGGTCGCCCACGAACTTCCTGAGCGCCTCGAGCCACGCCTCGTTGAACTCGGAGGGGTCGGGGTCGAGGAACAGGATGACGTCGTACTTGAAGAGCTCCTCCGCCTTGTCGGGCAGCTTCTCGATCACAGTGTCGCCGTCCTGCCGCATGTCGGGGTCAATGGACTGAAGCCAGCAGGAGACGTTGATGGTCTTGTCGCGGATGAGGAGGGTTCGGAGGGGCTGGAAGTCCCAGGTCGGCGAGCCAGCGACGAGGAGGACGCGGGCCTGCTCGCTCACCACGCGGACCGTGGCCGAGCGCTCGTTGTCGCTCTTGAGCAATTCGTTGGGCTGCGGGGCCACGCGCACCGTGTAGATGAACTGGCCGGGCACCTTCGGCGTGTGGGTGAAGGCCACGCTCGCTTGCCCGGGCTCCCCCTGGAGGGCCACCTGCTTGCGGTCAAGGACGCTCTCCTGTGCGGGGGCCTCTTCGGAGGTGGTGGCGCTGCGCTCGACGAGCTCGACGGCCACGGTGGCGGCGCCCAGCCCCTCGGCGCTGAGCTTGGCCTGCACCTGGAAGGGGTCGCCGGCGAAGGCCGTCTCGGGCGCCCAGACGTCCACCACGCGCAGGTTCTGCGGGTTCCTGGGGTCGCCCACTCCGATGGTGAAGATGGGCACGCGCTGCTGTGCGGCAAGCTCGGCGGCCGCCTGGGGGTCGGAGCCGGCCGTGTTCTGCCCGTCGGTCACCATCACGATGCCGGCGAGGGGGTTGCCGGCGAGGGAGGCGAGGGTCTCGCGGATGGCGCGGGCCAGGTCGGTGCTCGTCCCGGCCGGCACGACTGGCGGCACGGGCTCGGGGGCTTGCGGAATGGGCACTGCGGCTTCCTGGTTGAGGTCCGCAATCCCCGCAATCGTCTCGCGGACCTTGAGCGAATCGGAGAAGGTCATCACCCGCACGCGGCCGCGCGCGCGGAGCTGTTTGAGGAACGCGGCCCGGTCCTTCCGCATCAGGGCGTCAACAAGCTCCGCGCGCGTGGGCGGCTTCTCCCCCATGGCGGCAGAGTCAAGGCCAAGCCCGGCCGACACCTTCGCTCGCGTGTCCGGGTCGTAGTGGTCCTGGATGCCCATCGAGAGCGACTCGTCGAGGAGCAGGACGACGTAGGGCTCGACCGTGCGGCGGAGCGAGATGGCGAGGGCCGGCCCCATGAAGACGACCACCAGCACCAGCAGCACGCCGATGCGAACGACCGCCAGGAAGGCCTTGACGCGCGGGCGGCACGTGGTCATCTCGCGGCGATAGAGCCAGAAGGCGAGATAGGCCAGCCCGGCCACTGCCCCCAGGAGCACGAACACCCCCCACGAGGCGGGGGCGTGGGTCCAGACGAACTCCGTCGCCGCCCCCTTC
This sequence comes from Planctomycetota bacterium, assembly GCA_016872875.1. The sequence continues at coordinate 14,757 of VGYW01000063.1, forward strand.
GGGATGCGGCTGAGGTCGAACCCGAGCATGCGCAGCCAGAATTCGCTCATTTTGGCCCAACAGCGTGTGACGAAACGACTATGAGGATGAATGGATGAATGGATGAATGGATGAATGAGAAGAGCAACGGCTGCCTGAGTCTTTCATTCATCCAATCATCCAGACATCCATTCATCCCCCTTCTCACTTTGTGGTCTCCCGTCTCTTTCCAAACCACCAGCCGAGCGCCTGCTCGACGCAGAGCGTGACCACCATCGCCAGGAGGAGTCCGCGCCAGAGCTCGCTCTTGGCCCCCGCGACGCCCTGGGCGAGGTACTCGCGCCCTTCGAGGAAGGCGATCTTGGTGCCGCTGACCCCGCGACGCAGGGCGCGAGGCTCGGCGGGGGTCAGGTCGCCCTCGGTCGCCTCCACGTTTGCCGCGAAGAGCTCGGTGTCCACGCTGCCGTCGTGGCGCTTGAGGCGGACCTTGTAGAGGCCGCTGCGGAGGGTGTCGTTGAACTGCGCTCGGAAGCTCTGGCCGTCCTCGCCGGGCGCCGCCTGGAGGCTGGCCGCCGGGCCATCGGACGGCTCCACCTGGACCTCGGTGCCGTGGAGAGAGGGGTCAACCTTGACCTTGATAGGCGCGCCCGCGGCGAGCGAGCCCTCGTCGGGCGCCTCGCGCGTCGCGTAGCGGGCCATCTCCAGCACGGTCACGAGGTAGCTGGGGTCCGACGGCCAGTTGTTCCACTCGCCATCGGCGGAACTGGTCGCCAGGAGAACGCGGCCGTTGCCCACCTTGCGCTCGACGATTGCGGGTGAGGCATCGGAGTCGGAGTACGACGCGAGGAGCTGGACGCGCCCGCTCGCGAGGTCGTCCTTTCGCACGGCGCCGCCCCACCATCGGAAGAACTTCACACGGCGCAGGAAGGGGTTCGCCGTGCCCTCGAAGATGCGGAGCACGGGGTGGTGGATGCTGGTCTCGCTCAGGTGGACCCATTGGCGTTGGGCCTCGTCGCCCGCGATGGTGCTCAAGCGCACTGGGAGCAGCCCCTTGCCCTCGGCCCAGAGCTTCTCGTTGTAGGCCGCCTCCTCCACCTGGTCGCCGAGGAAGATGATGAGGCCGCCGCCCGCGCCCACCCAGCTCTCCAGGGCCTTGCGGCGTCCGTCCGTCACTCGATAGACGTTCGCCAGGACGACCACCTGGAAGCGGTCGAGGGTGAGCTCTTCGAACTGGTTCTCGGTGACGACCGTGACGTCGTTGCCGCTGAGCGTTACGCCGGGCGGAGCCAGGGCGCGCTCGACGTAGAAGGTCTCGGTCTGCCCGTACTCGGAGGTCGGCTCGCCGTCCACCAGGAGGATCGGGATGCCTTGTCGGATGCGTGCGGCCAGGTGCCGCACGTTGTCGCGCGGGAGCGGGTCGGCGGGTATCTCGGCCCGCACCGCGGCCGAGCCGGTCTCGCGGAAGCTGAAGGTGAACGGCACGGTCGCCCGTGCGCCAGGCTCGATGAGGTCAATCGTCGCGCGGAGCGGCACGGCATCGCCCGCCGCGAAGGTCAGCGGTACGCTCGCGGCGGCCCCCTCGCCCCAGTTCGTAACCGCCACCTCGAACTGCGCGGGCACGTTCGCGATGAGCGCCTTCTCGCGGAAGGCGACCTCGGTGATCGCCAGGTTCGGGGCCTTCGCGCCGCCGACGTTCACCACCACCAGGCTGTCCACCCGCTCCGCCAGCCGCTTCAGGATCACCAGCGGCCCCTCAGGGGGCTTCGAGCCGCGAGCTTCGGGCTTCGAGCCTTCGCCCTCCTCGCTCGCGGCTCGTGGCTCGCGGCTCGTGGCTTCCTCCGGAAGCCAATCCCGCCGCCTCAGGTCCGTGATGATGGTCAGCGCTCGATTCAGGTTGCCGCGCGGCGAGGCCAGGGTGTGCTCGAGGGCGGCGAGGGCGACCTCGAAGGCGGCCGACTTGTCGCACGGCTCCAGGCTCTCGATCGTCCTGACCACGGCGTCCACCTTGGTGCCCGTGAGGTACTGGCCGCTGAGGACCGGGCGGTTGGGCTGCGAGGTGAGGATGAGGGTCAGGGTGTCGCCTGGGTGCTCGGCGGCGGTGCGGCGTGCGAGCTCGGCGAGGCCCTGCTTCGCCTCCTCGAAGACCGTGCGCGAGGCGAGCCGTGCGGCCATGCTCGGCGAGTCGTCGAGCAGCACGATGCGCTCCGTGCGAGCCGTCTCGATCATCCGTCCGGCCAGCCCGCTGCGGGTCAGGAAGAGCCTTGCGGCGAGGAACGCCAGCAGGATGATGGCCAGGCACCGCAGGAGCAGGAGGATGAGGTGTTCGAGCTGGATGCGGCGGCGGTTCCGCCGTTCGGCCTCGAGGAGGAACTCCATCGCCGCCCAGTCGAGTATGCGGAACTTCCGCCGGCTCAGCAGGTGGATGATGATGGGCGAGGCGATCAGCAGCGTGCCCCAGAGGAGCGCGCCGTTCACCGCTCCGATGCCTAGCCAGTTGCCCATTAATCTGACAGTCCTGCGTTAGACGGGACAGAGGAAAGAAGGCAAAAGGCAAAAGGAAGAAGGCAAAAGGCAAAAGGCGGAAGGCGGAAGGCGGAAGGAAAAAAAGCAGAAGACAGGGGGTCGCGCAAGACATCTTCCCTTCTGCCTTTTCACTTTTGCCCTTTGCCTTTTCACTTTTGCCCTTTGCCTTTTCACTTTTGCCCTTTGCCTTTTCACTTTTGCCTTCTCCCTCTGTCCTCTGATCCGCTCACCGCTTCACGACGGCCCGGGCGGCCTTTCGTCGGAAGGCCAGGTAGCTCGCCAGGGCCGCATCGAGCGGGTCGGAGGTGCTCATGAGCATGTAGTCAATGCCGTTGTTCGCGCACGTGGAGCGGACGCGTGTGAGGAAGCGCTCGACGGCCTCGAGATAGGCCTTCCGCAGCGCACGCGGCTCCGTGAGCACCTGGAGGTCTATCTCCAGGCCGCGGAAGAGGATGTTGTCCTGGAACGGGAACTCGAGCTCGTGTTCGTGCATGACGTGGAAGACGATGACCTCGTGCCGCCTGTGGCGGAAGTGCTGGAGGGCGCGGGTGAGGCTCGCGACGTCCAGGAAGCAATCCGAGAATAGCACGACGAGGCCCCGCCTGGTGATCTGCTCGGCCAGGCGGTGGAAAATGTCGGCCACGTCCGTGCGGTGGTCGGGCTGCGTGTTCGCCAGCTCGTGAAGGAGGAGCTTGAGATGGGAGGGGTGCGAGCTGGCCGGCAGGTTGCGGCGGATCTCCGTGTCGAAGGTCACGAGGCCGACAGCGTCCTGCTGCTGTTGGAGGAGGTAGGCGAGCGAGGCGGCGGCGGTGCAGGCGTAGTCGAACTTCCGCATCCCGCCGTGGCCGTCGCCGTAGCGCATCGAGCGGCTGGCGTCCACGAGCAGCGTGCTCCGCAGGTTCGTCTCCTCCTCGTATTGCTTCACGTAGAGGCGGTCGGCGCGCGCCCAGACCTTCCAGTCAATGTGCTTCGGCTCGTCCCCTGGCACGTATTCGCGGTGGGTGGCGAACTCGACCGAGTAGCCGTGATAGGGGCTTTTGTGCATGCCGCTGATGAAGCCCTCGACGACGGTCCGCGCCCGCACCTCAAGGCGCGTGATGCGGTTGAGGACCTTCGGGTCGAGGTATTGGCGGCCGTCAGCTTCGGGCAAGTGCGCATCCCTCAACGACAAGGAGGATGAATGGAGGGATGGATGACTGGATGAATGTAAGAGAGGAGGCGTGTTCTTTCATTCATCCATTCATCCACCCATCCAATCATCCTGTTGGATTCGCAGGCTCCTCCGCTGTTGTGAAGGCCCTGGCCGCCTCGCCCGCGAGGGCCTCGGGCTCCTCGGTTGCGGCAATCGTCTCGAGCAGGCGGTCAACGATCTTGTCGGGCGTCACGCCCTCGCTCTCGGCGTTGAAGTTGGTGATGATGCGGTGGCGGAGGACGGGGTGCGCGACGGCGCGAACGTCGTCAGTGGTGACGAATGTGCGACCGTCGAGCGCGGCCCTGGCCTTGCCGCCGAGGAGGAGGTACTGGACGCCGCGGGGGCCGGCGCCCCACGTGACCCACTGCTTGATGAAGTCGGGCACGTCGCCCTCGTGGACTCGCGTGGCCCGGACGATGCGCAGGGCGTAGCGTATGACGTGAGGAGGGACGGGGACGCGCCGCACAATCTCCTGGAGCCGTAGAATCTGGTCGCTGGCGAGCACCTGACTCACCTGGGGGGAGAAGATGGCGGTGGTCGTCTCCGCGATCTTGTACTCCTCGTCGAAGCTCGGGTAGTTGACGAAGACCTTGAACATGAAGCGGTCCTGCTGGGCTTCGGGGAGGGGATAGGTGCCCTCCTGCTCGATGGGGTTCTGCGTGGCGAGGACGAAGAACGGGATGGGCAGGACGTGGCGCACTCCGCCGATCGTGACCTGTTTCTCCTGCATGGACTCCAGGAGCGCGGCCTGGGTCTTGGGCGGGGTGCGGTTGATCTCGTCGGCGAGGATGACGTTTGCGAAGACGGGGCCAGGGAGGAAGCGCATCTCGCGTTGGCCCGTCGCCCGGTTCTCCTGGATGACCTCGGTGCCCGTGATGTCGGAGGGCATGAGGTCGGGCGTGAACTGGATGCGGTGGAAGGAGAGCTGGAGCGAGCTTGCGAGCGTGCTGACCATGAGGGTCTTTGCCAGCCCCGGCACGCCCTCCAGGATGCAGTGGCCCTGGGAGAAGATGGCGATGAGGAGCTGGTGGAGCACGTCGTCCTGGCCCACGATGACGTGGGCCAGCTCGGCCCGCACGCGGCCGTGCGCGTCGCGCAGCCGCGCGAGCTCCTCGAGGTCCTGGGAGGCGAAAGGCGCCGGCTGGGCCACTGCTGCTTCAGTGTCCGAGGACATGCGTAAGGCTTCTCCTGTCCGAGGGAAGGGACCTAAGGGACGAAAGGGACCGAAGGGACATAGGGCGAGCTCAACGCTGGAGGATGGGCAGGTATTGATAGGGGAGCTGGAGGACAAGGAGGGCGATGGCAGTGCCGTAGACGTGGCCCGCGAAGTCGCCCTGCCAGCTCCCGTCGGCGTTCTGCTGCTTGATCAGCTCGTCGCGGTGCTTCGGGTAGAACTCCCGCCAGTCCTCCTCGCTGCTGAAGAACATGGCTTGGGACGTGTAGAGGAGCGAGTAGAAGCGGTGGCCCTGGAAGACGGTCGCGGAGTTGCTCCCCTTGAGGAGCTTCTTGAGGTAGGCGAGGGCCTTGAGTGCCACGGGGTTCTCGTACTGGCCGGCGTTGTAGAGGGTGGCCACGGCCGCGGCGGAGATGGCCGGGCGGCTCCCCCCGCGGCTCATCAGCGAGTAGCTGATCCCGCCGTCCTCGTTGGCGCACTTGTTGATGTACTCGCAGGCGCGCACGATGGTGCTCTTTGGCACCTTGATGCCGGCGTTGCGCGCCGCGCGGAGCGCCTGTATCTGGGTCACTGTCACCGAACCCTCGTCGCCGTTCTGGTCGGGCGTGTAGAGCCAGCCGCCGTTGAACGACTGGCTCTTGGCGGTGAGGCCGACGGCGCGGTTGAGGGCCTCGTGGAGCTTGCGCTGGAGGTCGGTGTCGTGCTCGGCGCCGTATGCCTGCGCGAGGAACATCGTGGCGAAGCCGTGGCCGTGCATCGAGCGGTTCTCCTCCACGATGGCGGTGATGAGGCCGCTGCGGGTGGTGGAGTTGAGCATGAAGTAGACCGCTCGGCGCACGTTCTCGGCGTATTCCCCTTCGCAGGGCGTGTTGCCTGCGGCCATCAGCGCCAGGCCGGCGAGGGCGGTCATTGCGGTGGGGTAGGAGCCGCCCATGCCCTCGGTGCGCCAGCAGCCGTTCTTGGCCTGGGTGCGGGCGAGGTAGGCCAGGCCCTTCTGCATCGCCTGCTCGGCCTCGGGGGTGACCATGTCGGGCCGCACCCGCGCCTCGGCCCCGTGGGCAGGGGAGAAGGCAAGAGGCGAAAGGGGGAAGGCGAAGGGCAAAAGGCAAAGGGCAAAAGGCAGAAGGGAGAAGGCGAGACGATTTCGGATTTCGGATTTCGGATTTCGGATTTCAGACTTCAATCCGCAATCCGCAATCCGCAATCCGCAATCGCCAATCCGCAATCTCCGACAGCTCGTCATGGTTTCTTCTCCGCGGGCGGGCTCGGGTCGCGCCCAAAGACCTGGATGCCGTCGTGGCGGGCAAGGATGATCATGCCGTCCTGGACGAAGAGCTGGTTGACGTTTTCGAACTTGCCATCGGCCCTGCTGGATGGGAGGCTGACGCCTTCGAGGGCCTTGCCGTCGGACTTCCGCACGAAGCCGATCTTGCGGAGGTTGGTGTGGCGGATGTTGTTGCCTTCCTTGATGATGTCAACCTCCATCCAGGGCACGAGGTCGCCCGAGCGCGCCCAGAGCTCCGAGAGGTCAATGCCGAAGACGTTTCCGCTGCTGGCTGGGCCGAGGGCGACGTTGCCGGTGGTGAGGTCCACGGTTCCGCCGCGCATCTTGCCCTGGCCGTCGTGCGCCCAGAAGCCCAGCTTCTTGCCGTCGGGGCTGAGGCTGAGCTGGGAGATGAAGCCCTGAATCTTGTCCTGCGGGACAGTGACCTTGACGGCGCCGGAGGCGAGGTCGCGTATCTCGATGCCGCGGTTGGCGCCGCCCTGGAGGTAGAAGAGCTCGTCGCTGAGGAGCGCCGGCTGGCGGTACTCCTGGCCGAGGTCGAGGTTCCAGAGCATCTTGCCCGAGGGGAGTTCGAGGAGTGAGACCTTGTTTCCGCCCTTCGTGGGCTCCCACTTCTGGAAGAGCGCGCCGCGGCGCGTGACCTGGAAGGAGCGCGGGTAGCCCATGCGCTGGCCCTCGCCGAGGTCCACCGTGCCAACCCGCTCGCCCGAGAAGACGTCGCATATCCAGCACTCGCCGCTTTCGAGGGAGAAGATGACGTAGCGTCCGGCCTCCTGCGCCCAGGTGATCTGGCGGCGGCGGAAGCTGCGCTCCCAGCGGTCCTCGCCGGTCGCCAGCTCGAGCACGCGGATGGCGTTGGAGCTTGGCCGCAGGACCACGCAGCCGGCGGGCGCGCCGCCGCCCGCGCGGTACTGGATGTTCATGCGCCAGGCGAACGACGTAGCGTAGCGGACGCCGCCCGGCTGCGCCGCGGGCTGGGTGCGGCTCCAGAGGGTCTTGCCCGACACCAGGCCGAAGCCCTCCCAGGCGTTCTGGCCCTGGAGGAGGGCGACGTGGCCGTCGCGCGCCCCCTCGTGGGCCTGGAACTGGAGATAGTGCGGCGGGCGGGCCATCGGCGCCTCGTAGAGCGTCTGTCCGTCGCTCAGCCGCCGGCAGACCAGGCGTCCGTCCGCGCCGTGCCGCTGGAAGAGCAGGTGCTGTTCGAGGAACTGCGAGAAGCCGAGCACGCCGGCGTAGGGGGACTGCCGGAGCTTGATCGGATTGGCGTAGCCGGGCTGGGTCTGGGAGGCCCAGAGCTGGCGCCAGGGCGGTTCGGGGACCCCCCTGAACATGTCGCGGCCGGCCTCGGCGAGCGCCTTGTCCGCGAGGCGGGCCGCTGCGAGCTCCTTGGCGGGCTTCGTCGCGCCCTCGAGGGCCACCGGCGCGTCGGCGTACTCCTTCGCCAGAAACTCCCAGGTGCCGCGTGCCTGCCAGAGCCAGCCCTTCTTCTGGTAGAGGTCGGCGAGTGCCGCCAGCCCCGCGGCGGCCGTGCCGGGATGGGGCGAGCGAGCCATCTCGCGGAGCATGGCCTCCGCCTTCTCGAAGATGCCCGTCGCTGCCTCGGACGCCGCGGCCTTCAGCCCAGCCTCGATGGCGGCCTGGGTGCCGGGGTAGAGGCGGAGGATGGCGCGGAGCGAGGGCGTGTCGTTGCCCGAGCGCGCCGCGGCGAGCGCGGCGTCGGCGTGCCTGGCGAGGAGCGGGGCCAGGCGGGCGTCGCCCTCGGCAAGGAGGCGCTGGATGGCGCCGGTCGCCATCGCCTGGGGCGATGCCTTCCAGGCGTCGCCGCCGGCGTCGAGTTCCACGGGCGTGCCCTTGCCCGATTGTGCGAACTCCAGGAGCAGGGTGATGGCCTGGTCGAGGTCGCCGCGCTCGCGGTGGGCCGCCACGAGGGGCAGGACGGCGAGGCCCTCGTCCGGGCTGCCCTTCGCCGCGGCGTGGGCATCCCGGAGCAACTCAAGCCGCCGGTTCGGCTCGCGGCGGGCCAGCTCCGTCAGGCAGTCCACGAGGTCGTGACGGGCCTTGTCCTTCAGCTTGGCGTCGGGTGTGTCGCTGACCGCCGCCTTGAGGTCCTCCACGGCGTCGTGAACCCGGTCGTACTTGAGTCGCAGGCCGGCCCGCGCGAAGCAGGCCTCCGCGCGGCTCTTGAGGATCTCCGCAATCTCGGATTTCGGATTTCGGATTTCGGATTTCATTCCAAAATCCGCAATCCGCAATCCGCAATCCGCAATCCATCTGGCCAGTTGCAGGTCAAGCTGTGCCACACGGGTCTCGGCCTCGGCGAGCTTCGGCGCGGCGTTGACCACTGGATAGGTGTCGGTGAGGCCGACGACGACGAGGCGCGCGCCATCGGAGAAGAGGTTTCCGACCGGCTCCTCCTCCTCGGTTGACACGCGGATAGTGGCCTGGAGCTCCCCCTTCTTGGGGTCGAGGCGGAGGATGCACTTGCCGCTGGGCACGTAGAGTGCGTCGGGCGTGAGGATGCCGCGGCCGCACGCGCGGTCGCGCTCCTCCAGCTTCCGCTCCCAGGCCGCCTGCCCCGTGAGCGCGTCGAGCCGCCGCACGCAGGCGGCTGAGCTCGCGTAGAGGCTCGTGCCGTCGAGCCCGAGGCAATACTGGAGCCCAGGCGTCCTGTGGCGAGCCGTGACCTTGCCCGATGCCGCGTCGAGCACGAGGACGCACTCGGCGTCGCTGGGCAGCACGATGAGGCTGCTGCCCTCCACCGCCACCTGGCTGTCGCGCCAGCCGCGTATCGCCGCCGTCTGACCGAAGAAGGGCGTGGACGTGCTCCGGTCCCAGTCCTGCTCGTACTGCGAGGCCCAGTGGAGGCTGCCGTCGGTGCCGTCGAGGCTGAAGATGAAGCCCTGGCCGGAGGCGACGTATACGTCGCTCCCCTGCGTGGCGAGGCCGACGAGGCGCCACGACTCCATCCGATTGGTCACGAAGGAGCACAGGAAGGTCTGCCACGCGCACCGCCCGTTGGCCGGGTCGAGGCCGGCGAGCCACAGCTCGCCCTTCTTCTCGACGGGCACGATGAGCCGCCCGGCGCTCGCCACGGGCGCGGCCACGAACTGCACCGCCCCCAGCTCGTCGTCGTCCTTCAGCGTCCGCCCCACCCGCCAGCGCTGGGCGCCCGTCCGGATGTCGTAGGCGGCCAGGACGTTTCCCGTCACCTGTTTCGCCTGCTCGCCGCCCTGCCTGGCGATTAACATCACGCCGCCGAAGCGGTTCTGCCCCCAGCGGTTCTGGTAGAACTCCTCGACCTGGTAGACGCCGTCGCCGATGACTCTGATGGCCCGGCCGATCTGGTCGTCGAACTGGAGGACCTCGAGGGGGTGGCCCTGGCCGGTGTGCATGTAGTGCATGGCGAGGTTGGGGTTGCCCGGCGGCTGCGCGGCCGCGGCCTTGGTCTGCCAACGTACCTGGCCGCTCGCGGGGTCGAGGCAGGTGAGCGTGCCCTGCGACCTCAGCAAGATGCAGGCGGGGCCTCCGTGCCCCGCATCTGTGGGCGGGGCCTCCGTGCCCCGCGTCTGAGGCGCCACCCAGACCGCGCAGTTGCTGGGGACCAGGGCCGAGCTCTCCCAGCGCCCGAGCATCCGGCTCTTCAGCGCCTCGGAGTCCGCCGCGCTCAGTTGCCCGAACGAGTTGGGCGGCAGGTCGCGCGGCGAGACCCCCGTCGTGTACCGCCACGACGGGATGGCCAGCGACCGCGGGCTCTCGAACAGGCCGGCGGGCAGGGGCGGGAAGACCCCGGTGTGGGCGGGGCCTCCGCGCCCCGCGTCGTCCCGCGCGTCCTTCGCAAGCTCGGCCTCTATCGCCTTCAAGGTCTCGTCGGTCGTAGTGCGGCCTTCAGGCCGTGCCAGTTGCTTCCACGCCGCTCGCGCACCCTCGGTGTCCCCGCACCGTCGGCAGGCCACGGCCAGACGCATCAGGACCTCGCCCCGCGGCACGGAGGGGTCGGGGTGCTCGGTGAGGACGCGGCGGAAGAGGCGGCGCGCCTTCGCAAAGTCGTGCTCGTCGAGGTGCAGACACCCCAGGAGGTATGCCGCGTCGTCCCCATGCGAGCTCAGGAAGTAGTGGCGGACGACCGTTCGGAGGGCCTCGGCGTCGCGGCTCGTCGCCACTGTGCCCAGGAGGGCCTTCGCCTGGCCGTCGGCCTCCATCCTGTAGGCATCGAGGCCCGCGGCGCCCAGGCCGGCCAGGATGCGCTCGGCCACGAACCGCACCGGGCGGAACACCGCGCCGTCCTCGCTCGCAAAGGCGTCGCCAGGCCGGTCAATGATGCTCTGGAGCAGGACCACCAGGTCGCGGTACTGCGGCTGCGGGGTGGCCAACAGCTCCTTCACCCGCCGCAGCAGTCGGTCGGCCTCGAAGTCCCGGTTCAGCTCGGCGCCGCGCGTCAGCTCCTTCAGGTCATCGTCCTGCTGCTTCTTGTCATCCGCAGCCGGCTGCGCGATGGCCTTGGCTTGCAGGGGGACGGGCGCGACGGCGGCAGGCACGGGGGCGAGTGGGACCGCCTGCGGCTTCTCGCGCGCGATCGCCGCCGCCCCCGCCGCGGCCAGCGCGGGCCACAACGCCCACGCCACCACGATGAACACCCTGGCTTTGATCAACTTGCGGCGCTCCGTCAACATGGCCATGGACACCCCGCCGCGCAGGGCGCACCGTTCCTTACCTATAGACACACCTTACCGGCTTTCTGCTGCAAAGTCAACTCCGCTAGCGGCCTCACCAGCATTTAGACGCACGTCTCCCCGAAGCGGTTCCGCGCGACGATTCAGCGTGCCTCAGTGCAGCCCCCCACAGATGACGGGACAAGACCGGGGGCTTCGGCGTCTCGCTCCCAAAGGGAGCGTAGTGGGTAGCCGGCGGCTTCAGCCGCCGGACTCGGGAGCCAAAGGTGGGAAAGTCCCGTAGGGACGGCAGATGCGTGTGCCCGGCCGCCTCACCGCAGGGGGCTGCCGTCCCTTCGGGACTGGGTCGTGGGTGCGCCCCTGTCCGGCGGCTGAAGCCGCCGGCTACCCTCTGCTGTCCCTTCGGGACTGCAATCCTGTCCCCTTACTTGTGCGGGGCTGTACTCAGGGCGCTGGGAAATGCTGCCTGGTGACGCCAGCTTCACGGAGCAGAGGTGCTCGCGCCGACGGCAGGCTCTTCTCAGAACGCCACCCTCACACGCGCAGGCAGTTGGCATTCTAAGCGGATCGGCGATCCGGGCACGTTTCTGCGGGAATTTCCCAGAACGCCAGCTCTGTGCGCGCGGAAGGTTGGCGTTCTGGGGGAACAGCGGTCGGCAAGGGTCCCGCGCGCCGACGGCTATGGCCCGAAGGACAATGGATGTGCTCCGCTTCGCGCACCCCCAGCTTGCGCGTGGGCGCGCGGTCACTTGGCGGCTGGCAAGGCGTGCGTGCGGCGGGCGGGGTCGAGGAGCGGCTGAAAGAGGGCGCCGATGTCGTTGTGTCGAAGGAGCACGTCGCGGGGCGCGTCGTCCACCCGAATCCCGTAGTCGAAGCCGCTGATCCTGTTGTTCTCGATGCAGGTGAGGCCCACGGGGCCTTCGATGTAGACGGCCGATGTGCCCGCCAGGCGCGGGTCGTCGTTCTGCGGACGGCCGTTGCTCCCCGCCAGGACGCAGCGGGAGACCCGCGTGCCCAGTTGCTTCACGCCCGCGATGTCGCGCTGCGAATCGGCGCCGTAGGGCTGAGCCGTCAGGTATAGCCCCGCAGTGTCCTCCCACGTGCAGCGGATGAACTGGTTGAAGTAGTCGGGCTTCAGATAGTAGTCCCACTCGCTGGTGTTCTTGTGCTTGCCCGGGTCGCGGCCGCTGGGCTTCGCGACGTTGCGGAAAGTGCTCCAGAGGTACGGGCTGCCCGTGTTGCGCGCCCACTGGCTGTCCACGATGCAGCCGACGGCCCCCGCGTAGAAGAAGCCGGGCGGGCAGCCGTTGCAGTTCTCCGCCCTGTTGCCGACGAGTGTCTCCTCAAACGAGCCGGCCATGATGATGCACGCGCTCGACCCGTCGGGCACGATCCGCCACGGCTCCGCGAGCCGCACCGTGTCCGCCGTGCTCGACACGATGAGGCGATACTGTCCCACGCCCCGCCCCTCCGTGATGGCCACCGTGTGGTCCGCAAGGCCCTGCTCCTTGTCCCACGTCACCTTGAAGCTCGCTCCGGGCACGGTCACGCTGTCGCGCGTGAAGCGCGCCTCGCCTGGCTTCGCATACCACCGCATGCCGCACTCTTCGAGCAGATATGCCTCGCCGTCGCACGTCAGCGTGCGCTCCACGGTGTTGTTGATCTGGTAGTTGTGGACGCGCCCGTGGATGTGTGCGCCGGGCGTGGAGCCGCGCGGGGCGACGATGTGGTTGTTCTCGAAGATCGAGTGCTTCGTCCCCCAGCCAAGGCCGGGGCCTCCCCCGCCGCCAGTCAGGAAGTGCCAGGCCTCAACCCTGTTGTACGCGATCCGGCTGCGCTCGGTCCTGGGCAGGAAGCAGTGGGAGAT
>VGYW01000064.1 GCA_016872875.1 Planctomycetota bacterium
TCGGAAGCCGCAGATGGGCTTTTCGCGAGGGCCTTCTCTTCGTCTAGGAGGGAGAGAGCTTTGTGCGGGGCATGAGCTGAACCCCCCTGGCCGCACACGATAGCGGCTCATGGGGCAACGGGCGTGACGCTGTGCCGCGGCGTGGCTGGTGCCTTGCGGCGTGACGGCGGTCTGAGCGTGCTCAGCCGCCGGCCGCCGTGTCCTGGCCCGCCACGGCACAGCGGCACGACCGTTTGCCCCTGGCTTCGCACGCTTCGTGTGCGGACTGGGGGGTGGGCGAGTGGGATGAAGCTGTGTGGTTACGGCGATGGTGGCTGCCCCACGCCGCCTGCGCCTCTCAGAACTCCAACCTCTGGGCGCGATTGAGTTGGCGTTCTGGCGGCGGGGGGGCCGGGTTCGGCGCGGCGTTACAGGCCGAGTTGGGCCTTGACGCGGAGCGGGCGGCGGGGGATAATGCGGCCACGCACCGTCAAGTCCTCCGGCCGCACCATGAACGCTTTGCGGCGCGTCGGCGGGGGATGAATGGATGACTGGATGGGTGGATGGATGTCAGATGGCCTGAGTCCAGAACTCCTGACATACCCATCTGGAGAGGCCCAAATGGGCAATCCGGCTGGATTTACGGCTGCAGGCCGGCTGATAATTCGTGAAACATATTTCCAGGGGCCAGCCAACGCAAAAGGCTCGGAGAGCCAATCTCGACCGCGTAGCGATGGTCAAGACCCCCGGATGTTTCACCATGGCCCAGCACCGTGTCAGGAGTTCTGGAGTCTTACATTCATCCATCCATCCATCCACCCATCCAATCATCCCCTTCGGTTGCGGCCGACGACCGCCATAGAGGAGAAGACATGGCGAAGTACAGAGTCGCACAGGTGGGCTGCGGGCATCGGGGGAGGAGGCATATCGAGGGGTTTCAGAGGAACCCCGATCGGTTTGAGCTGGCGGCGATTTGCGATCTGAATCAGGAACGGCTCGATGCCCTGGCGAAGGAATATGGCGTCGAGAAGAAGTACACGAATGCCGAGGAAATGCTGGCGGCGGAGCGGCCCGATGTGTTCTGCTTCGTGACGCCGCCGAAGATTCGGATGGAGCTTGTGGAGCTTGGGCTGAAGTACGGGCCGAAGGCGATAGCGTTCGAGAAGCCGATGGCGACCTCGCTGGCCGAGGCCCGCCGCATCCACGAGGCGTGCAGCAAGGCGGGCGTGAAGTTCATCGTCTCGCATCAGCAGAAGTACGGGGAGCAGTGGCACAGGGCGAAGGCGGTGGCCGACCGCGGCGGCATCGGCCAGCTCGTCCGCATCCACGCCTCGTCGCTCGCCTGGCTCTCGCAACTGGGCACGCACCTGGTTGACTACGTGCTCTGGTTCAACGGTGCGAAGCGGGCCAAGTGGGTGGTGGGGCACGTCCACGGCCGCGAGGGGCTGGCCGACAGCCATCCCGCGCCCAACTACACGATGGGCGAGATAGCCTTCGAGAACGGCGTGCGGGCCTTCGTGGAGTTCGGCTACCTATCCCCACAGTGGCTAGTGAAGGAGAAGTTCTGGACCGATAACCGCATCACCCTCTACGGCACCCACGGCTACGCCTGGGCGAACACGGACGGCGAGTGGCGCGCGTTCACCCGTGGCTCGGGCGGCGAGATGGTGGGCGAGCAGCTCGCCTTCTGGCCCGAGCAGGAGAACAGCCTGCTTCAAGGCCCCTACCTGCGCGACCTGGCCGACTGGCTGGACGACGAGAAGAAGGTCCACCCCTGCAATGGCGACATCAGTTGCCACGGCTACGAGATAATGGCCGCCCTCATTCTGAGCGCCCTCGACCACCGCCGGATTGACCTGCCGCTGAAGGAGATTCCCGCGGAGGATGAGATTGCCCGGCTGTCGCGCGAGCTGCCCCGCGAATGAGCACGGCCAGGGTCTGAAAGGCCGGCTCCGTCAGCACGTCCCCCCCTCGTCCCTCCCCTTGCGCTTCCCAGGCGATGGTGGTAAACTCTTGCCCGCTGGGGTCTGTGCTCGCTGAGCAGGGCGACGCAGCACAGGGGTAAGAGTCATGGGGCGGCGTTCGGAGGCATGCAGCAGGAAGGCACGCGGGAGGCCGCGCTCGGCAGGCGTCGCCGCGGCAATGGGCCTGGCACTTCTCCTCTCCACAGGCGCGCTGGGCGGCGAACGGGCCGTGGACCTGACGGACCTGGACCTCGAGCGCCTGATGCAGGTCCGCATCATCTCCGCGTCGAAGCGGGAGCAGCAGTTGCTGCGGACGCCGGCCGCGGCGTTCGTCATCAGCCAGGAGGACATCCGGCGGTCCGGGGCGCGGAGCATCCCCGACCTGCTGCGCATGGTGCCCGGCATCCAGGTCGCGCGCATCAACAGCAGCGAGTGGGCCGTGAGCGCGCGCTGGTTCAACCACAGGTTCGCCAACAAGCTGCTGGTGCTGGTGGACGGGCGGACGGTCTACTCGCCGATGGTGGGCGGCACCTTCTGGGAGGCCCAGAACGTGCCGCTGGCCGACATCGAGCGGATCGAGGTCATCCGCGGCCCAGGCGGCACGGTCTGGGGCGCCAACGCCGTCAACGGCGTCATCAACATCATCACCAAGCGTGCCGAGGAGACCCAGGGGGCGCTCCTGACGCTCGGCGCGGGGAGCGAGGAGCGGGCCTTCGGCGGCTTCCGCTACGGCGGCAAGCTCGGCGAGGCCGCCTTCTACCGCCTCTACGCCGAAGGCTTCGCGCGCGACGGACAGATTGACCGCACGAACGACGACACCGCCGACGAGTGGGGCGCGGGACGCCTCGGCTTCCGGCTCGACTGGGCCACGACGGAGGCCGACTCGTTCACCGTGCAGGCGGACTTCTACAGGACGCTCGCGCACCACAAGCTCCTGGTGCCCACCCTCGCCCCTCCCTTCGGCGTGGTGCGGCACGCCGTGGCGGACTTCCACGGCGGCGACATCGTCTTCCGATGGGACCACCGCTTCTCGGAGGACTCGGTGGTCACGGTGCAGGCCTATCTCGACAAGGCGGACTTCCACGCGCGCCACGTGGGGACGAGCCGCATCCACATCTTCGACGTCGACGCTGTCCACACCTTCCGGGCCTCCGAGCGCCACCGCATCACCTGGGGCGTCGGCTACCGGAGCACCTGGCAGGCGTTCAATGGCACGGAGCTCGTGAGCTTCGACCCTGACAGGCGGCGCGACGACCTCTTCAGCGTGTTCTTCCAGGACGAGGTGACGCTCGTGCGCGACCGCCTGTGGCTGACCGCGGGCACGAAGGCCGAGCACAACGACTACACGGGCTACGAGTTCCAGCCCAGCCTGCGGCTCACCTGGGCGCCCACCGAGCGGCAGACCCTGTGGGCCGCGGCCACGCGCGCCGTCCGCGTGCCGACCCCGGCAGAGACCGACGTGCGCATCCTCCAGGAGGCCTTCCCACTGGAGGACGGCACGCCGGCACTCGTCCCCTTCCGGGGCTCGCGCGGCCAGCCGGCCGAGGAGCACATCGCCTTCGAGCTCGGCTACCGCGCGCAGCTCAACAGCCGGCTGACGCTCGACCTGACGGCCTTCCACAGCCGCTACGACCACCTGTGGACCTCGGAGCCGGACGCCCCGTTCCCGGAGGGCGCGCCCGTGCCCCACGTCGTC
This sequence comes from Planctomycetota bacterium, assembly GCA_016872875.1. The sequence goes on from VGYW01000064.1 coordinate 3,640, forward strand.
CTGCCCTTCCGCAGCGACGACCAGGCCAGGGCGTCCACCTGGGGCTTCGAGGCGGCCGCCGCCTGGCGCGTCCTCGACCACTGGCGCGTCCAGGCCGCCTACTCCTTCCTGAAGCTCCGCTTCATCCCTGAGTCGGACAGTGCCGACCCCGCGAGCGCGACAGCCGAGAGGCAGATCCCGCGCCATATCATCTCCCTCCGCTCCTCCCACGAGCTGCCAGGGAACCTCGAGCTCGACCTCTGGGCTCGCTTCGTGGACGCCCAGCCCGCCTTCGGCGTCCCCAGCTACCTGACCCTCGACGCGCGCCTGTGCTGGAAGCCGCGCCGCGACGTCGAGCTCTTCATCGTCGGGCAGAATCTCCTCCAGCGGCACCACCGCGAGGGGGGCTCGTCCTTCATCCGCACTGAAGAGACCGAGGTCGAACGCGGCGTCTACCTGGGCGCGCGCCTGCGCTTCTAGGAGCCCGTCCAAGCCGAGAGGGGAGCGAGTGGGGCACGTCGCAGGCCACATCGTGGCGCCCAAGGCAGGCGGCACCCTGGCCGCATGCTCCGTGGCTGCATGGCTCGCGCTGCTGTGGGCGGGGCGTCTCTGCTTGTGGGCAGGGCGTCTCTGCCCCGCGGCCCACGGAGGCCCCGCCCACGGCGCTGAGCCGCCGACGGCGCCCGAGTACGAGGTCAAGGCCGCCTTCCTCTTCCACTTCGCAAGCTTCGTCTCCTGGCCGGCAGGGGCGCCCAAGGGCGGGGAAAAGCTCTTCACCATCGGCATCCTCGGCGACGACCCGTTCGGCAAGGCCCTCGACAGCATAGCCCAGGCCAAGGCGGTCGGGGGCAAGAAGATGGCCGTCCGCCGCTTCCGCGCCGTCGAGGACTACGCGCCCTGCCACATCCTCTTCATCAGTTCATCCGTCGAGAGCCATCTCCCAGCCATACTCAAGAAGGTGGCCGGCTCCGGCGCGCTCCTCGTGGGCGACGCCGCGGGCCTCGCGCGGCGGGGGGTTCACATCGGCTTCTACATCGAGGATGACCGCGTGCGATTCGAGGCGAATCCCGCGGCGGCGGAACGCGATGGGCTGAAGCTCAGCGCGAAGCTCCTCCGCCTCGCACGCGTCGTGGAGGACGCAGAGCCGAAGAGCCCGTGACTCGATGAGGACGTTGGCCAGAACCAAGGGGGATGATTGGGTGAATGGATGATTGGATGGTTGCCTGACTCCCATCCACCCATCCATTCATCCATTCATCCAATAGGAAGGTTGCCTTGCGGTTCCTGCGTGACATGCCGCTTCGCCTCAAGCTCAGCCTGCTGCTGGCGCTCATGGGCGCCGTGCCGCTGCTCATCGCGTCCGGCATCCTGGTGACGAGCGAGATCAGGCGGGCGCAGTCGGCCTCGGAGCGCTCGCTGGCCACCCTGGCCGACACGCTGGGCACGGGCGCCGCGGCGGCCCTGGCCTTCAACGACCGGAAGACGGCGGAGAGCGACCTCGGCGTGCTGCGCGGGCAGCCGCCCGTCGTCGCCGCGTGCGTCTACGACAAGGCGGGGCGCCCCTTCGCCACCTACCCCGCCGGCACGCCGGCCGGAACCCTCCCAGCGTCGGCCCCGCAGCCCGGCATCCGCCTGACCGAGGAGGGCTACATGGAACTCGCACGCCCTGTCGTGCTCAACGCGGAGACGATTGGCACGGTGTTCCTGCGCGCGCACACGCGCGAGGTGCGCGCGCAGGCCCGGGCGGCGCTGGCCACCATCACAGCCGTCCTCGCCGCCATGCTCCTGGTCTGCGTCGGCGTGTCGCTCCTCCTCCAACGCGTCATCTCCAATCCCATCCTGCGCCTGGCCGAAGCCGCGAGGACCGTGTCCGCACAAGGCGACTACGCCATCAGGGTCAGCAAGGCGAGCAACGACGAGCTCGGGGTGCTCTGCGACGGCATCAACGCGATGCTGGCCCAGATACAGAGCCGCGACGCAGAGCTCGAACGCAGGCGGCAGCAGTTGGAGGCCGCCCTCACCGACGCCCAGGCCGCCAGCCGAGCCAAGAGCGAGTTCCTGGCCAACATGAGCCACGAAATCCGCACCCCCCTCAACGGCATCATCGGCATGTGCGACCTCCTCGCCAACACCCCCATGACCCCCCAGCAGAGGGAGTTCCTGGACATCGGCCGGAGCTCGGCCAACGCCCTCCTGGCCACGATCAGCGACATCCTGGACCTCTCGAAGATCGAGGCGGGACGCCTGGAGCTCGAGGCGGTGCCCTTCGACCTCGCCTCGGTGCTCCACGCGGCGACCGACTCCCTGGCGGCCAGGGCCCGCGGCAAGGGCATCGCGTTCCACTGCCACGCCGAGGCCGGCGTGCCCGCGCTCCTCATCGGCGACCCCGCACGCCTCCGCCAGGTGCTGGCGAACCTCGTGGACAACGCGGTCAAGTTCACCGACAAGGGCCAGGTGATCGTCCACGTGAGCATCGAGCCGGAGGGCGGGTCAGATTTCGGATTTGCGATTGCGGATTGCGGATTGAAATCCGAAATCCGAAATCCGAAATCCGAAATCCACGCGACCCTCCACTTCCTCGTCTCCGACACCGGCACCGGCATCCCGCCGGACAAGCTCGAAAAGGTCTTCGAGAGCTTCACGCAGGCCGACGGCTCGATCACCCGGAAGTACGGCGGCACCGGCCTCGGCACCACCATCGCAAGGAAGATCGTCGAAGGGATGGGCGGCCGCATCTGGCTCGAAAGCCAGCTCGGCAAGGGCACCGCCGTCCACGCCGTCATCCCCTTCCTTCTCCCTTCTCCGGCAGCGGAGCGGGAGTACTACAGGCTGCCAGCCCCCGCCTCGCGGGCTGGCGGGCAAGCGGAGGCGGGCCGTGGCACCCTGCGCATCCTCCTGGTGGAGGACAACGAGATGAGCCAGCGGGTGACGGCTGCCCTGCTGCGGCAGCAGGGCCACGCGGTCACGCTCGCCTCCAACGGCGCCGAGGCCCTGCGACTTCACCAGCCGGACGACTTCGACCTCATCCTGATGGACGTGCAGATGCCGGAGATGGACGGGCTGGCGGCGACGCAACGCATCCGCGCCCGGGAGGCCGCCAGCGGCAAGCGCACCCCAATCGTCGCCCTCACCGCCCACGCCCTGAAGGACGACCGCGAGCGCTGCCTGGCGGCCGGCATGGACGGCTACCTGGCGAAGCCGGCCCGCCGCCAGCACTTGCTCGACGCCATCCAGGCACTCGCCGCAGGGCGCCCCTGTTCCGAGCCCCCGCCCCTCGACGAGCGCGGGGACGCCGAGCGGCCGGTCCTGGACACCGAGGGCGCCCTCCGCGGCCTGGTGGACGACCGCGAGTTGCTCCGCGACCTCGTGCAAGTCTTCATCAGCGAGACGCCTGCCCGCCTCGCAGCCGCCCGCGCCGCCTGTGGCAAGGGGGACTGCGAGCGAGTCCTGCGCATCGCCCACACCGTCGCCGGCTCGGCCAGCGTCGTGTGCGCGGCCCGCATCCACCACGCCGCCCTGGCGCTGGAGTCTGCCGCACGCGAGGGCCAGGCGGACCGCCTCGCCGGCCTCCTGGATGCCGTGGAGGCCGAGCTGCGGCTCCTGCGGGATACCGTCGAGAGGCAATCCCTTCCCTGAGCGCGTGGCTGGCGCCCTGTGGAGCGCTCTCCGTAGCGCGGCGGCCATAGGCGCGCCCGCCAGCGGTTGCGGCCCCCCCCTTAGGCGATCGCTCTCCCGGACGGCCTGGGTGCGGCCGTCCCCCCTCTTCGAGACAAGTGCTTAGGACTCCTCGACTTCTGGCCGGCCCCAGTCCGTGGGCAATCAGACGATCGCTTCTCCCTCTCTGGAAGCGATCGCCTGAGGAGCCCGTCGGCACACCCTTTGCTCGCCGTGGGTGGTTCGTGAAGGAGCGCGCCCACCCAAGCCCACCCACATCAGACCAGGAGCCGGAAGCCCGGCGGCCGCGCGGAATGGCCGCGGGCCGCATGGCGGGCCGTCTCGCGCTCCTTGCCGCCGCTGCGATTCCTGCCGCGGCCGCGGACCACTCGGAGCGCGAGTACGCGATCAAGGCCGCCTTTCTCTATCACTTCGCAGAGTACGTCACCTGGCTGCCGGGCGCGCCCAAGGGCGCCGACGGGGCGCTCACCATCGGCGTCCTCGGCCCGGACCCCTTTGGCGCCACGCTCGACGAGGTCGCCGCAACCCGGTCGGCGGCCGACAGGAAGGTCGCCGTCCGCCGCTTCGGCGCCATCGAGGGCATGGAGCCGTGCCACATCCTCTTCGTGAGCGCATCCGAGGTCGAGCGCCTGGGCACCCTGCTGCGGCGGGCAGCGGAGTCGGGAGCGCTCCTCGTGGCCGACGTGCGCGGCGCCGCGGGCCAGGGCGCACACATCAACTTCTTCATCGAGAACAACAAGGTACGCTTCGAGATCAACCCGGCCGCCGCGCGGCGGGCCGGCCTCAAGATAAGCTCAAAGCTCCTCCGCCTCGCGCGCATCGTCGAGCCGCCATCGGGAGGGCAGTGAAATGGCCGGCCCTCTGATATTTGCCTTCTGCCTGCTCGCGGCGCCGCAGGCAACGGCTGCTGAACCCGCGAAAAAGGGCTCGCTCGCCTCAGAGTTCGCTCGCATGAGCCTCGACCAGTTGATGAACGTGGAGGTGGACACCGTGTACGCCGCGTCGCGCCACAAGCAGAAGCTCGCCGACGCGCCCGCCTACGTGACCATCGTCACAGCCGAGGACATCCGCAGGTTCGGCTACCGCACCCTGGCCGACATCCTCCGCAGCGTGCCCGGCTTCTACACCACCTACGACCGCAACTACCACCACCTGGGCATCCGAGGCTTCAACCGCCCAGGCGACTACGACACCCGCGTGCTCCTCCTGGTGGACGGCCACCGGCTCAACGACAACATCTACGACTGCCCGCCGATCGGCACCCAGGGGATCGTGGACGCCGGCATCATCGAGCGGGTGGAGGTCATCCGCGGGCCGGGCTCGGCCCTCTACGGCAGCAACGCGCTCCTCGGCGTCATCAACGTCGTCACCAGACGCGGCAGGGCCATCGGCGGCGCCGAGCTCGCTGCCGAGGCCGCAAGCTTTGGCTCCTATAGGGGCAGGCTGACCTTCGGCCAGGCGTTCGCAGACAACTGCGAGATCTTCTTCTCCGCCTCCGCCTACGACTCCGCCGGGCCGCGGCGCCTCTACTACAAGGAGTACGATGACCCCGCCACGAACCGCGGCATCGCAAGGAGTTGCGATGATGACCGCTACGGCAACCTCTTCGCCACGCTCTCCTTCGGCGAGTTCACCCTCCAGGCCGCCTACGTCTCACGCGAGAAGGGCATCCCGACCGGGGCCTTCGACACCCGCTTCAACGACCCCCGCACCCGCACCGTGGACGCACGCGGGTACCTCGACCTCAAGTGGCAGCACGACCTGAGCGACCACACCAACCTCATGGCCCGCCTCTACTACGACTACTCGGGCTACCGCGGGAGCTACGCCTACGACGACGGCCCGGGCGTGCTGATGACCAAGGAGAGCTCGCGCGACCAGTGGTGGGGCGCCGAGCTGGTCTTCACCCACACCTTCGGGAGCCCGTTGCCGGCAACGGGCGCCCCGCCCCTCGGCCCCCACCGGCTCACGTGGGGCGTCGAGTACCGCGACAACTTCCAGCAGGACCTCCACGGCCGCCACACCGAGGTCTACCTCCACACACACAACCGCTCGCGCATCTGGGCCGCCTTCATCCAGGACGAGGTCCGCATCCTCCACAACCTCGCCCTCGTCGCCGGCGTCCGCCACGACCACTACAGCACCTTCGGCGGCTCCACCAACCCCAGGCTCTCCCTCATCTGGCAGCCCTTCGAGGCCACCACCCTCAAAGCCCTCTACGGCCGCGCCTTCCGCGCACCGAACGCCTACGAGATGTACTACAACGACGACGGCGCCACCCAGAAGGGCAACCCCGACCTCAAGCCGGAGACCATTGACACAGCCGAGCTCGTCCTCGAGCAGCGCCTCTCCGAACACCTGCGCCTCACCGCCGCCGCCTTCGCCTACAGGATGAAGGACATCATCACCCTGGAGGAGGACCCCTCGGACGGGCTGATGGTGTTCCAGAACGGCCGTCGTGCGAGGGCGAAGGGGCTCGAGGCCGAGCTGGCCGGCGCCTGGCCCTGCGGCCTGCGCGCCAGGGCCAGCTACAGCCTCGCGCGGGCCGAGGACGGCGAGACCGGCCAGCGCCTCGTAAACTCCCCCACCCACCTCGCCAAGCTCAACGTCAGCGTGCCGGTGGTCAGGGACAAGTTGTTCGCCAGCCTCGAGCTCCAGTACACCAGCCGCCGCGACACCCTGGCGGGCCGCCACGCCGGCGCATTCTGGCTCGCCAACTTCACCCTCCACGGCCGCGACCTCCTCAAGGGGCTCGACGCCTCGCTCGGCGTCTACAACCTCTTCGACCGGCGATACCGCGACCCCGGCTCCCGCGAGCACCGCCAGGACGCCATCGAGCAGGACGGGCGGACCTTCCGCCTTCAGATCATCAAGCGGTTCTGAGATAGTCTCTTAGTGGCGCAGGGCCGATGGATAAGGGGATGAATGAATGGATGAATGGATGAATGGATGAATGGATGAATGGATGAATGGATGGGTGGATGGCTGTCTGACAATCATCCATTCATCCACCCATCCACTCATCCCCTGGAAGGTCAAGGAAAGGTCCTTGGTATGCGCATCCTGCGGAACATGCACATCAGCACGAAGCTCACGCTGCTCCTGGCGCTCATGGGCGCGCTCGCCCTCCTGGCGTCGTCGGCGGCCTTCGTGGCCAACGAGGTCAGCTCCATCCGCTCCTCCACGGCCGCCACGCTCTCCGCGCTCGGCGACGTGGTGGGGGCCAACATGGCGGCGGCCCTGACGTTCAACGACTCCGCGGCGGCCGCGGAGCTCCTGGCCTCGCTGCGCCGGCAGCCCCTCGTCACCGCGGCAGGCGTCTACGACCGCTACGGCAGCCTCTTCGCCACCTACCCCAGCCAGCCCGCCCCCGCGCTCCCGCCGGGTCCGCCCACCCACTTCGCGCCGAAGTTCGACGGCGCGGCCATCGAGGTCGCGCGGCCCATTGACGAGCGCGCGTGCCTGGTCGGCACCATCGTCCTGCGCGCCCAGGCCACACAGGTCCACGCCCGCATCCGCCGCGCGCTACTCATCGTGGGCGCGGTCCTCGCCGTGTCCCTCCTCGCCGCGGTCTCGCTCTCCCTCCGCCTCCAACGGCTCATCTCCGCTCCCATTCTGCGCCTCGCCGGGGCCGCCAGGGCCGTTTCAGCTCAGGGCAACTATGCGATCCGCGTGAAGAAGGAGGGCAACGACGAGATCGGAGAGCTCTGCGACGGCTTCAACGCCATGCTCGCGCAGATTCAGGCGCGCGACGCCGAGCTCGAACTCAACCGCAAGCGGCTCGAAGAAGCCCTCCGCGACGCCACGGCGGCAAGCCAGGCCAAGAGCCAGTTCCTCGCCAACATGAGCCACGAGATCCGCACCCCCCTCAACGGCGTCATCGGCATGACGGAGCTCGTCCTCGCCACACCACTCACCCGCGAGCAGCGCGAGTACCTCGATATGGGCCGAACCTCCGCCAACGCGCTCCTGGGCATCATCAACGACATCTTGGACTTCTCGAAGATCGAGGCCGGCCGCCTCGAGCTCGAAGACATCCCCTTCGACCTCCGCACCGTGGTGGAGGCCACGCTGGACACCCTGGCCGCCAAGGCCCACGGCAAGGGCATCGAGCTCGCCTGCCGCATCCCCCCCGATGTCCCCACCGCCCTCATCGGCGACCCCGAACGCCTCCGCCAGGTCCTCAGCAACCTCACCCACAACGCCGTCAAGTTCACCGAACAGGGCGAGGTCGTCCTCCACGTGGACATGGAACCCGATGGTGGGCCCGATTTCGGATCTGCGATTGCGGATTGCGGATTGAAATCCGAAATCCGAAATCCGAAATCCCCAATGCACGCAGGGCTGCACTTCCGCGTGTGCGACACCGGCATCGGCATTCCGCCGGAGAAGCTCGACACGATCTTCGAGAGCTTCACCCAGGCCGACGGCTCGATCACCCGGAAGTACGGCGGCACCGGCCTCGGCACCACCATCGCCAAGCAGATCGTGGAGAAGATGGGCGGCCGCATCTGGCTCGAAAGCCAGGTCGGCAGGGGAACCACTGCACACGTCGTCCTACGCTTCCCCCTGGCCCCGCCCCAGCCCCAACCCCTCCCCCGACGGCCAGAGGCCGACCTCACGGGCATCCGCGTCCTGATTGTGGACGACAACGCGACGAATCGGATCATCCTGCGCGAGGTCACTGCGGCCTGGGGCATGGCGCCCAGCGAGGCCCCAAGCGCCGCAGAAGGGCTCGTCGCCCTCCTCGAAGCCCAGGCCGCGGGCCGCCCCTTCCAGCTCATCCTGCTCGACGCGCACATGCCCGAAGTGTCGGGCTTCGGCTTCGCCGAGCGCGCCCGCCGCCTGCCAGGCCACGGCCGCGTGCCGATGGTCCTCCTCACCTCCGCGGGAAGCCGGGGCGACGCCGACCTGTGCGCCCGACTCGGCATCTCAGCCTACCTCATGAAGCCCGTCAAGCAGTCCGAGCTTCACAACACCATCGCCGCAGTCCTCGACCCCCGCTTCGCCCAGGGGGGCCAGGGCGCCGTCGTCACTCGCCACGCGCTCCGCGAGGCGCGGCGACGCCTCCGCGTCCTCTTCGCCGAGGACAACCCCGTGAACCAGCGCGTGGGCGCCGCAATCCTCGGAAAGCAGGGGCACTCCGTCCTCCTCGCCGCCAACGGCCGCGAGGCCCTCCGCGCGCTCGAAGGCGACACCTTCGACCTGGTGCTGATGGACGTCCAGATGCCGGAGATGGACGGCCTGGAGGCGGCTCGGCTCATCCGCGGCCGCGAGCGCGCCAGCGGGGGCCATATCCCCATCGTGGCCATGACCGCTCACGCCCTCAAGGGCGACCGCGAGCGCTGCCTCGAGGCGGGCATGGACGGCTACATCGCCAAGCCCATCCGCCCCGCCGCCCTCATCGAAACCATCGAGCGCCTCGCCGCTGGCGCGCCGGATTCTGCACTGAAATCCGAAATCCGAAATCCGAAATCCGAAATGACCCAGTGCCCAGTCTTCGACCACGACGCCGCCCTCCAGGCCGTCGGCGGCGACACCGTCCTCCTCCGCGAGGTCACGGACATCTTCATCGAGGACTCGCCCAAGCGGCTCGAAGAGGCGCGTTCCGCCCTCGGGCGCGGCGACGCCGAGGCCCTCGCCCGCGCCGCCCACACCCTCAAGGGCGCCGCGGGCGCCGTCTGCGCCTGCCGCGTCCAGAGCGCCGCGCGCGACCTCGAGGCCGCCGCACGCGCCGGCCCAAACGGCCCCTGCGCCCATCTCCTCGAATCCCTCCAGGCTCAGTTCGACATGTTCCGAACCGCCGTCGAGAGAGAGGCTGCCGGCGCGCAGCGCTGAGTGCGAAGATCACTCCAGGATTCCTGCCTCCACATCTGGGGTAGTCCCAGGCGCCCTGTGCCAACACCGGAGTCCCATTCGTCCAAGGCGCTGTTGAAACCCCGCGACCCCCTCCGTACAATCGCTGTGGGGTTGCGGATGCCGTCATCCGAACCATGGAGGAGCCAAGTGTGGTCAGGCACATCCTGCACTTCGTGGGCGCTCTGGGTCTGTTCTCGATCTCCTCCGCCGCAGAGCCTGCGCGCACGATCGAGTTGGCTTCCTCCGAACTGAAGACGGTCTTCCTTGACAAGGCGTACGACCCGCCAAAGCACGAGACCTACATCGTCCCGGGCAAGCCGAGCTTCACGGTCGGTGAGTACGAGTACTGCGTCGGGAGCATCCCGGACGGCCTTCACATCCGCCACGTGCCGTCGAAGACGTTCCGACTCCTGCTGCCCTTCGCGCTGGCGGAGTCGCTCGGCGCGAAGTTCGTGGGCGACGGCTACAGGCCGGACTCGCCGCGTGGCCTCTTCAAGGCCGGCGACTACCTGTGGATGGGCACCAACGGCGTCGGCTTCCTCCGCCTCAACACCGCCAAGCAGCTCTGGAGCCGCTTCGACATCAAGGACGAGGCCGTGGCCGGCCACCACCAGTCCCTCATCTACTGCGACGACGCCTACCTCTTCGGCGAATGGGGCTGGCACAAGCGGGTCGAGGCCGCCAAGCCATCCCTCCACGTCTACTCGCACGCGAAGGGGCGCTGGGCCAACCTCGTCCGCGTCACGACGCGGAACGGCGTGTTCGGACGCGCGCCCGACGGCGCCAGGACATCAATCGGCTGGAACTACAGCCGGCTGGCGGAGCGGCCCTACGCGGAGGTGCCCATCATGGGCGGGGCCGCCAACTTCCCGGACCGAATCGAGCTCGACGGGAAGACTGGGGAGTACGTGCTTCGCTTCAACTCGAGCTGGAAGGAGGCCGGGGTGGAGACTCGCCTTCGCTTCCTCAGGGGCGAGCTGGACGCGCACTTCGAGCAGGCAGGCAATACCCACAGTACGTCGCCCCATAGGTAGTTCCTGTTGCGGAAAGTGGGAGGGGGCTGCTGCCCCAATCACAGGCCAGAGGCCTGTGCCACCAGGCCCCTTGTCTCAGCGGTGGCACAGGCGTCCCGCCTGTGATCGCACTTTCCGTAACAGAAACTACCTATGCAGAAGTCATTAGCCGGTGAACTCGCGGATGCTGGCGGCCACATGGCGGGCCATCGGCTCGCTGAGCTCGGGGTAGATGGGAATGGAGAGGACTTCGCGGGCGGCCCTCTCGGCCTCGGGCAGGCTGCCAGGGGCATAGCCGAGGGCGGCGAAGCACTTCTGGAGGTGCAGCGGCACAGGGTAGTAGATGGCGTTGCCGATCTCGCGGGCGCCCAGGTGCTTCTGAAGGCCGTCGCGGTTCGCGGCGCGGATGGTGTACTGGTTGAAGACGTGGCGGCCATAGGGCTTGGCGACGGGGGTGACGACCTTCGCCCCGGCGAGCAACTCGTCGTAGCGGCGGGCGTTCAGGGCGCGCTGCGCGCTCCAGGCGTCAAGGTAGGGCAGCTTGACGCGGAGGACGGCTGCCTGGAGGGCGTCGAGGCGGCTGTTGAGGCCCACCTCGTCGTGGTAGTACTTCTGTTTGGCGCCGTGGACGCGTAGGCAGGCGAGCCGCTCGGCGAGGGCAGCGTCGTCGGTCGTCACCGCGCCACCATCTCCGAAGCCTCCCAGGTTCTTGCTCGGGAAGAAGCTGAAGCAGGCCACGCGGCCCAGGACGCCCGACTTCCTTCCCCTGTACTCGGCGCTGAGCGACTGCGCCGCGTCCTCGATGATCGGGATGCCGCCGGCCGCGGCCAGAATCGGGTCCATGTCCGCGCACTGGCCGAAGAGGTGGACTGGGATGATGGCCTTTGTCCTCTTCGTGATCGCCTTTCCCACAAGGGCGGGGTTGATGTTGAACGTGTCGGGCTCGATGTCCACGAACACCGGCCTCGCCCCCAGGCGCGCGATGCAGCCTGCCGTGGCGAAGAAGGTGAAGGGGGTTGTTACCACCTCGTCGCCCGGCCCAACGCCGAGCGCCATGAGCGCAAGGAGGAGCGCGTCGGTGCCCGAGGCGCAGGCCACGGCGTGCCTGGCCCCCACGTAGGCCGCGAGCTCCTTCTCGAAGGCCTCCACCTCCGGGCCGAGGATGAAACACTGGCTCTCCAGCACCGCGTCCACGGCCGGCCGCACCTTGTCGCGGATCGTGGCGTACTGGGCCTTGAGGTCGAGCAAGGGGACCTTCATTGGCATATCCTTTCTGTAGGAGGCGTGCCAGCCAGAGAGGCAGACGCGCCCGTGTCGAAGGGACCACAGGGACCACAGGGACCCAAGGGACCTAAGTGACAACCCCTGATTGTACTCTCCCCTGGGTCCCTGTGGTCCCTGCGGTCCCTGTGGTCCCTTGGGTCCCTTCACACCTGCGCGGCGCGGCGCTCCGCCGCCAGACCCGCGGGGCCTCCTCAGTCGCCGAGCCGTCTCACCACGCCGTTCTCCAGGGCGTACTCCGTGCCCTGCCTCTCGCACCTTGCGCGGCCGCCGACGAACTCGAGCTTCTCCCCGCACTCGCACATCCAGCCGTGCTGGCGGGCGGGGACGCCGTAGACGAGAGCGTAGGGGGGCACGTTTTTGGTGACCACGGAGCCGGCGCCGATGAAGGCGTGCTCGCCGATGGTGATGCCGCACACCACTGTGGCGTTGGCGCCAATCGTGGCACCGCGCTTCACGAGGGTGGGCAGAAAGCCGGTCTCGCGGTCGCGCGGGAACGCGCTACGCGGGTTCATCACGTTCGTGAACACCATCGAGGGGCCGCAGAAGACGTCGTCCTCGAGGGTCACTTTCTCGTAGATCGAGACGTTGTTTTGCACCTTGCAGTTGTTCCCGATCTTCACGTGTGCTCCGACGAAGGCGTTTTGGCCGAGGACGCACCGCTCGCCGATCTCGGCCCCCGCGCACACGTGGGCGAAGTGCCAGACCTTCGTCCCCTTGCCGATCTTGCACGGCTGGTCAACCACCGCGGTCGGGTGGACGAAGAACTCATCGCCCATGCTCGGTTCCTCTTGCCTCCCATCGCCAGGCATCGGCCACAATCGCGTCGAGGGAGGCGTGGCGCGGCGCCCAGCCCAGCACGCTCTGGGCGCGACTTGGGTCGGCCACAAGGACGGGCGCGTCGCCCGAGCGCCGGCCCTCCTCAATCACCTTTGCCTTGAGGCCCGTGATGCGCTCCGAGGCGGCGATGACCTCGCGGACGGAGTAGCCGCGGCCCACCCCGAGGTTGAGCGCGGTCGTGGCGGCGCCAGCGGCCAGGGCCTTCACGGCCAACACATGGGCCTCGGCCAGGTCGCTCACGTGGATGTAGTCGCGGATGCAACTGCCGTCGGGCGTCGGGTAGTCGGTGCCGAACACCTTCACGCACGCCCGCTTGCCCGCCAGGTGCTGGAGCACGATGGGGATGAGGTGGGTCTCGGGGTCGTGGCGCTCCCCTGCCCTGCCCGCCGGGTCGGCGCCCGCGGCGTTGAAATAGCGCAGGGCAATCGAGCGGATGCCGTAGGCCGCATCGAAGTCCCGGAGCACCCGCTCGAAGGCGGCCTTGGTGAAACCGTAGGGGCTGATGGGATTCAGGGCATGTTCCTCGCGGATTGGCGTCCGCTCAGGCGGCCCGTAGACTGCGGCTGACGATGAGAAGACGAACGCCTTGACGCCGTTGCGTCGCGCGGTCGCGAGCAGGTTGAGGCCGCCCGCGATGTTCACGGCGTAGCACTTCTCGGGGTCCTCGAAGGAGTGAGGCACATTGGCCAGCGCCGCGAAGTGCAGGATGGCCTGGAACGGCCCGAACTCGAACGCGCGGGCGACGTCGGCGGGGTTGCGGATGTCGCCTTCGACAATCTCTGCCCCCTCCCCCACTGCATCGCGGTAGCCTGCCTCGAAGTTGTCGAAGACCACGGCCTCAAGTCCGGCGTCGAGGAGGGCTAGAACCACGTGGCTGCCCACGTAGCCGCCGCCGCCTGTAACAAGCACTCTCGTGTGAGCCAAAGCGTTCCTCTCCATGCAACGCAACTCGCACTCCACACTCCAGCACGCCGCTACGGCGCGCATCGAAGACCGAGGAGATTCTACCTGCCCCCCCTCCCACTGTCAAAGCGGACTCAGTACGCCGCACCCTCGACCTTCGGAGAGCGGTCCGCCTGCTTGGCCCGCTCGCGCGGAGACGTCTGTGGGACTCGCGGGCTTTACGAGACACTTGTTCACATTTGCACGCTGGGGGCCAGAGGGTATAATGCGCCCGGAAGTGCGCCGGCCCGCAACGACTCAGGAGGTGGCGCGAAGGCCCCTTGTGGGTGAAGAGCAGCCCTTCGACCTGCTGGTGAGAGGAGTCGGCCGTGAAGGAAGAGACCCCGTGGCTAGAGTACCTGATTATCGGTTCGCACACGTGCACTTGGCTGGTTCTCCTCCTGGCTGCCTTGTTCGACATCCAGCTCACAGGCTCACGAGTGCCCGACGCAGGACTGGTCGTGGTAGTGCTGCCATTTGCCTACCTGATCGGGATGATCGTTGATGATGCAGTCCACAAGATCCTTGACCCAATGAGAAGGGCGATCCGCGACCAGATTCTCGACGCCACGCTGTACAAAGACGAGTTGCTGGCCTATCGCTCTGAAAGGCTGTACGAGGCATACGAGTCCCGTATGCGTCGGGTCCGGATCCTCGGCACCGCGATATTCAACTGGCCCCTGCTCGGAGCGGCGGCGCTTGCCCATGTTGGCTTCGCCAGATGGGTTCCTTCGCTGACTATCGTGGCCATTTGTGGGCTACTGTCGGTCGGGTCCTACCTTGGTTGCCGTAGCCTTTACCGGCGTGCGTACCTCTTCCGCAAGAACGCATGCGACTGCATCTTCAGCGAGGAGAGCTGCCGCCTTGCGGGGGCCGCGCGGTCGAATGGCAGTCGTGCCGCGGGCTCGGCCAACCCCCAACCTGGGTAGCCAATGGCCGCCACGCTGCTTCACTAGCGCCTGCCCGCTTCGGTCCGCGTCGAGGCGACGATGGCGGCGCGCTCCGCCCTCAGCCGCACGAGAAGGCCGTATGGCACACGCAAGTCCCCTGCGCCCCGCCCTATCTGCATTCGTGGCGCTCTGCTCATTCGGTGGAAGTCCGTCCCGCCCGTGACCACCAAGCCATGCCGCGCCCCCAGTCGTAACCACGCGCTAGTCTGGCCGGAATCAGACCCGGGGTAGTACGCCTCTATCCCTCGAAGGCCCACATCAACGAGTCGCCGCACGAAGAGCTCGACCTCCGGGACGCTACGAAGCCCGATCCCGCCGGGGTGCGCGAGAACCGGCACGGCCCCAGACTTCAGCAGTGCTCGGATGGCCGCTGCAGCCGGCAGCTCCCCTCCCTCCACGTAGGCCGCTGCCCCCTTGGCCAGATAGCGGTCGAATGCCTCCTGAAGGTCCTTGACGTATCCCTTGCGGATCATCAGGGCGGCCATGTGGGGCCGCCCGGGCACCCCGCCGGCCGCCTCGGCGGCCAACTCCTCGGGCGCCACTGGGCAGCCCAGCTCGGCCAGGCGCCGCAGGATGCGAGGGTTCCGCTCCTCGCGGTGCTCCCGCAGGCCCGCCAGCACCCTCTCCAACTCGACCGCCCCAGGCTGAGGGTAGTAGCCCAGGAGATGGACCGTGAGCCGCTCGTGCTGGACGCTCACTTCGACGCCCGGGACGACCTCGACGCCGACCTCTTGGCCCCTGGCCTCGGCCTCCGCATTGCCGGCCACGGTGTCGTGGTCGGTGATCGCGATGGCCGCCAGGCCCAACTGCTTCGCCTCGTCCACGCACGCGGCGGGCGACATGTCGCCATCGCTCGCCGTCGTGTGGACGTGCAGGTCAATCGGCCGGTTTTCCTCTTCCCAGGTGGAGCCCACTCAGATGCCTTCCACACGCGGGGATGAATGGATGGGTGGATGAGTGGATGAATGAAAGACAAGGGCGCTTCTGATTCTTACATTCATCCAATCATCCATTCATCCATCCATCCCCATCTTGGCGCCCAAACCGACCATCAGGTCCACAAAGCTCGGGAACGTCACTGCGGCGGCCTGGGCGGTGGCGATCTCGGTGCGGCCCTCGGCGGCGAGGCCGGCCACGGCGAGGGCCATCACCACGCGATGGTCGGCATGGCCGTCCACCGCGGCGCCCCGCAGGCTGCCGCCCTGGACCACCAGGCCGTCGGGCAGCTCCTCCACCCGCGCGCCCATCTTCGCAAGCTCCTCGCGCATCACCGCGATGCGGTCGGTCTCCTTGATTCTGGCCTGTGGGACATTCACGAGGCGCGTCTCGCCCTCAGCGACGCAGGCGGCCACGGCCATTGCGGGCAGGGCGTCGGGCGTGGCGTTGAGGTCGAACTCTCCGCCCGTCAGCCCGCCGCCTCGGATGCGGACGCCCTCGGGGAGCCATTCGACCTCCGCCCCCATCGCGGCCAGGTAGTCCACCACCGCCTTGTCGCCCTGCGGGTCGTCGCGGTCGAGGCCCAGCAGCGTCAGCTCGCACCCCGTCACCGCCGCGGCGGCCAGGAAGAACGTGGCCGACGAGAAGTCGCCTGGTATCGCACGGCCGAAGGGCTTGTAGGCCTGGCCGCCTGGCACGTGGAATCGCCTGAAGCCTTCGCGCTCGTAGCGGATGCCCTGGCGGTCGAGCCAGGAGAGCGTCATCTCAACGTAGGGCCGCTCGTTCAGCAGCGGCACCTCGATCGTCGTGTCGCCCTCGGCCAGCGGGCAGTTGAGGAGCAGGCTTGTCAGATATTGCGAGGTCGGGCACTCGATGGCAACCCGTCCGCCCCGCAGCGGCCCGCGAATGACGATGGGCGCGCAGCCGTTCCCCCGCGTCGAGAAGGCGTCGGCCCCCAGCACCAGCAAGGCGTCCAGCAACGGCCCGGCCGGCCGCCGCCGCGTCTGCTCGTCCCCCGTGAACACGCTCCACCCGCGCCCCAGCGCCGCCGTGCTCAGCGTCACGTACAGCGTCGTCCCCGAGTTCCCCACGTCCAGCACGTCCGCCGGCGTCGTCAGCCTGCCCCCCGTCCCCGTCACTACCCATCTGCCCCCCTCTCCCTCGGGGAGAGGGCCGGGGTGAGGGTGTTGAATGTCCGCCCCCAGCCCCCGGCACACCCGTACGCAGGCCAGCGTGTCGAGCGAATCGAGCGGCTCGCGGATCGTGGACGTTCCCTCTGCCAGGGACGCAATGACCACGGCGCGAATGGTGTGCGACTTCGACCCCGGGATGCGCACGCTGCCCCCCAGGGCCGAGCGCTCGACGATGAGCCTCACATCGCTCTCCAGACGGGTAGCCAGCAAGCACAGGGAGATTCTACCGCTTTTCGCCGTCTGGCGCAACGCGGCGGCCGGTGGGCAGGGCGACGCGCACACGGTGGCCCGCTCCCGGCTACGGTTCGAGCGAGCCGAGCAAGCGAGAGAACAGCCGTTCGCAATGGGGGGCAGCCTGACGCACCCGGGCCACATCCACTCGGCCGAGCAGGGCCGGAGCGTGCCGCGTCTTGTGGTATTCGCCTTTCGTCGTCCCTCGCGTCGCCGCTGCCAGCGAGCGTTCGACGTCCGCCTTGGCGACCTGCTCAACGTTCGGGCTGGCCGGGATTGCGTTTGGTCGGAACCCCTGGCCATAGAACCGGGCAAGAGCATCCGGGTCAGCGATCAGCCATGCCTCCATGAGCTGCACCATCAGATGGCAATCCTCATCCGAGACGCCCGCCAGCTCCCAGCCATCGCACCCCCTGAGATGGGCACCAGGGCTTCCCAAGACAGGCCCTTCCGAGTCCACCAAGAGGATGTTGACGGCATCGGCATGTGTCCGGAGCGCAGTCTGAAACGCATCGCAGGTCGCGCTCCTTCCCCCGCACGCAATCACGGACCACCGCGCCCGCTTCGCCCGGGCTGTCTCACGGACACTACAGAGAAAGCAGCCGAAGCCGTAGCGGATGGCTGCCTTGGTGTCCTTGCCGTCCCCTCCGCCCTCGACGTATACCCGGATCTCCCTCACCATCGGTTGCCCCCGATCTCGCCCATACGCCACAGCTCGCCTAACTGGTACTTCTTGAGCCATTCCTGGAGCGAGTCCGGGGCGAGCCGCTCCATCCGCGTGCCGCTCTCGCCCCGCTCACACACCAGCACGGCTTCTGGAACGTTCGACAGGGCGGAAACCAGGACGTCAGAATGGGTCGTGACGATAAGTTGCGTTCTGGTCGAAGCGTCCAGCAGAAGCTCGGCAATGGTGGGCAGGATATCAGGGTGAAGGCCCAGCTCAGGCTCCTCGATGCACACCAGGGGTGGCGGACTCGGATGGCAGAGAATCGCGAGCAAGGACAGGTAGCGGAGCGTGCCGTCCGAAAGACGTGTTGCGGGAATTGGGTCCTGGAGACCCCGTTCATGAAAGAAGATCTGTACGGTGCCGCCTTGGATCTTCGTCGTGAGGTCCTCCACCGCATCGTAGAATCGGCTGAGGTGTTCCAGAAGCGCCTCCTTGATGGTGCCTCTGTGCTCAAGATCGTTCAGGACCAGGCCGAGATTTGCCGCGCTCTCCAGCAGGAAGTCCCCGGGCAGGTCGGCCGGCTGTGGGAGCCGAGGGGGCGTCTTGCGGCCAAGATTCCACTCGCGGTACACCTGGATCCTGCCGAATCGGTCAGCCACATATGTGACCTCAGGATACCTGTCCGGATCTCTCCTCTGAGAGAGAACGGACTGCTCCGGATTGAGGTCCTCACGGCGAAGGGAACGCTTGACCCGCTTCCCCAACTCCCCGCCATCCTCGTCCTCCATCGTTTTCACATTCAGCGCGGGATGGCCGTTCTGGTAGCGGTAGTAGAAGTAGCTATCAGTTTCTCCCTGCTTGCTTGGGCGTTCGTTCTCGATGGCCTCATCAACGACCTCCATCCGTTGGCCGGCCGTGGCTAGGGCAATCCTGTAGCGTAGCGGCATGATCCCATCCGGGTACCACACCGTCGTGTGGATCTGGGCGACTGAAGTGCTCGGTAAGCCCTTCCAGAGCCATTCTCGAAGCCCTCCCCCCTCGCGGATCGGGGCGGCCAGATCGGTCGGTGCGGCCCGCAGGAGGCTGATCGCCTCGATCAGGTTGGATTTCCCCGAGCCGTTGGGCCCAATGAGGACGTTCAGCGGAAGGAGTTCCACCTCAACGCCGTCATCCCCGAAGGACAGGAAGTTCCTAAGCCATAGCGTGCGGAGGAATCGCTTGCCTTCCACGGCTCTGCTCCTTACCTGGCTATACCCTACAGCGTGCCAGTCCCACAGTCAAGGGCCGTCCCCACGTTGCTTCTTGCCAGCCCGCTCGCGCTTGACGATGTCGCGTTGGAGGCGCTGGAGGGCGGCGAGGGCCTCCAGGGGGGTCAGGTTGTCGAGGTCGAGGCCCTTGAGCTCCTCGATGCTCTCGGCGTGCAAGGAGCCGAAGAGGGTGAGCTGGAGGGTCTTGGGGTCGGAGCCCACCTTGTCGAGCGACGGGGCGAAGCGCGGCTTGTCGTTGGGGGTGAGCGAGGCGGCCTCGAGGTTGCCCAGGATCACTTTCGCGCGGGCGATGACCTTCCTCGGAATGCCCGCGAGGCGCGCGACGTGGATGCCGTAGCTCTTGTCGCTCCCGCCCTCGACGATCTTGTGGAGGAAGACGATTTCGTCCTTCCACTCGCGCACGGCGATGTTGTAGTTCCTCACGCCGTCGAGCAGCAGGGCCAGCTCGGTCAGCTCGTGGTAGTGGGTGGCGAAGAGGGTGCGGGCGCGGACGTGCTCGTGGATGAACTCGCTGACTGCCCAGGCGATGGAGACGCCGTCGAAGGTGCTCGTGCCACGCCCAACCTCGTCGAGGACGAGGAGGCTGCGCTCCGTGGCGTTGTTGAGGATGTTCGCCGTCTCGATCATCTCGACCATGAAGGTGCTCTGGCCGCGGGCGAGTTCGTCGCTCGCGCCGACGCGGGTGAAGATGCGGTCGGCCACGCCGATGTGGGCCTTCTTCGCGGGCACGAAGCTGCCCATCTGGGCCATGAGCACCAGGAGCGCCGCCTGGCGGATGTAGGTGGACTTCCCCGCCATGTTCGGCCCGGTGATGACCGCGATGCGGTTGGCCTCGCCGTCGAGGAGGACGTCGTTCGGGACGAAGCGCCCGGCCTCGAGGGTGACGTCGAGCACGGGGTGCCGCCCGTCCTCGATCTGGATGATGAGGTCGTCGGCGACCTCCGGGGCGCAATAGCCGCGCTCCGCCGCCACGTGCGCGAGCGACGCACAGCAGTCCACCTGGGCCACCAGGTTGCCGACCCTCTGGAGACGCTGCACCTGCGCGGCGACCTGGTCACGGACCCCCACGAAGAGGTCGTATTCCAGCTCCTTCGCGCGCTCGTCGGCGCCCACGATCCGCTCCTCCCACTCCTTGAGCTCCGGCGTGATGTAGCGCTCGGCGTTCTTCAGCGTCTGCTTCCGAGTGTAGTGAGGCGGCACCTTGTCCGCGTTGGCGTTCGTCACCTCGATGTAGTAGCCGAAGACCTGGTTGTAGCCGACCTTGAGGCTCTCGATGCCGGTGCGGC
Source organism: Planctomycetota bacterium (assembly GCA_016872875.1). Next base: position 23,760 of record VGYW01000064.1, read on the forward strand.
GGACCTCGTCGGCCTGGAAGCGCGCGAGCCAGCTCTTGCCGTCGCGGGCCACCGAGCGCTCCTCGTCGAGCTTCGCGTCGTAGCCGGGGCGGATGATGCCGCCGTCGGTCAGCGAGGTCGGCGGGTCGGGCACGATGCTCCGCTCGACAAGCTCGCGGAGGTCATCCAGGGTGTCGAGTTGCCCTTGGATTCTGCCCAATCGCGGGCTGGCGCACGCGGCAAGGCGTTGCTTGAGTGCGGGGAGCGCCGCCGCCGACTGCTTGAGGCCAACCAGGTCGCGGGGGTTGGCGCGGCGATAGACCACTTTCGAGGCGAGCCGCTCGATGTCCTGCACGCCCCGCAAGGTCGCCCGAAGCTCGTCGCGGAGGAGGGGCTGCTGGACGAGCTCGGCCACTGCCCCCTGCCTCTCGCGGATGCGCGCCACGTCGCGCAGCGGATAGAGGAGCATCTGGCGGAAAAGGCGGCCCCCCATCGGCGTCACCGTCGCGTCGAGGACGCCCAGGAGCGTGGCGTCGTGCCGCCGCGTCCGCAGCGTCTCCACAAGCTCAAGGCTCGCCTGGGTCGCCTTGTCGAGTATCAGGTGGTCGGTTCGCACGAAGCGTTCGAGCTTGGTGATGTTGGCGAGCGAGCCGCGCTGGGTCTCCTGGAGGTAATCGAGGACGGCGCCCGCTGCGCCGAGACCGGCCTTGAGCCCCTGGCAGCCGAAGCCGTCGAGCGAGGCCACGCCGAAGTGCTCCAGGAGCGCCTTGCGCCCGCTCGCGGGGTCGAACGCCCAGTCGGGCCGCGGCGTCCAGTGCCCGTGGAGTGCCGGGCGGAGCGGCTCGATCACGCTGTCCTCGGTCGCGTACTGGCTGTCGGGCACGAGGCACTCGGCGGCGCCGATCCGCCCCAGCTCGTCGAGCAACTGCCCCGGCTCCACCTCCTGCACCAGGAATCTCCCCGTCGAGAGGTCCACCCAGGCGATGCCATACGAGTTCGTAGTTCCGCCTTTAGGCGGTCTTCCGAACGCTGCAATCGCCGCGAGGAAATTGTTCGCCTTCGCGTCGAGGAGCGACTCCTCGGTCAGCGTCCCAGGCGTCACCACCCGCGTCACGTCCCGGTCAACGACCCCCTTCGCCTCGCGGGGGTCCTGAATCTGGTCGCACACGGCCACCTTGTAGCCCGCGGCGATGAGGCGCTTGAGATAGGTGTCAACCGAATGGTAAGGGAATCCCGCGAGCGGGATCGCCCCCTCGCCCAGCGACCGCGAGGTCAGCGTCAGCCCGCACACCCGCGAAATCGTCTTCGCGTCGTCGTAGAAAGTCTCATAGAAATCGCCCATCCTGAACAGCAGGATCGACTCCGGGTGCTGTTTCTTGAAGCGTGCGTATTGCCGCATGGCCGGGGTCGCCGGCCCGGGCATGTCCGCATCGGTGAAGAGCTTTGGGGCTTCCGGCATACTCCCCAATATAGCCGGCGCCCCATCCCTGTGCAAGAGGCCAGAGGACTCGCGCCTCGCGCTCGGGCCGCCGGTTGCCGGCAAGGGACGACAGGGACCACAGGGACTCCAGGGACCAAAGGGACTTGACACGGGAGCCGTCTCCCGCACAATAAAGGCGGGCCACCTTGGGTCTTGTCCCTGTGGTCCCTGTGGTCCCTGTCGTCCCTTCTTCCCTTCGTCAGGGGGCGCCGCAATGTCCCCCGGCTTCATCCCTCCCCACGGCGGCTACAAGAGCCTGCTGTCCTACCAGAAAGCCGAGGTCATCTTCGACGGCACCGTCTACTTTTGCAGGCGGTTCCTCGGCAAACGCGACCGCACCTATGATCAGATGATCCAGGGCGCGCGGTCGGGCAAACAGAACATCATCGAGGCCAGCCAGATTTCCGGCACCTCCAAGCAGGCGGAGATCGACCTCCTCAACTGGGCGCGCGCCAGCCTCGAGGAACTCCTCGCCGACTACCGCGACTTCCTCCGCGCCCGCGGCATCGAGGAATGGCCCAAGAACCACCCCTACGCCCGGCGGCTGGCCGCCCTGTGCCGCAAGCCCGGAGCCAACTACGAGACCTTCAAGAAGGGCATCGAGCACCCAGACCCAGCCATCTGCACCAACGTGATGATCGGCCTGATCAAAGTGGCGAAGCTGCTCCTCGACCGCCAGCTCGCGCGCCTGGAGAAGGACTTCATCGAGCAAGGCGGCATACGCGAGCGCATGACCCGGGCGCGCCTCGAACACCGCGACAAGGCCATGGGCCGGCAGCCCAACCGCGGCGAAGCCAAGGGACCACAGGGACCTCAGGGACCACAGCGACCCCAGCGTCCACCCGCATGACGGCGCTTGTCGCGGTTTCTGCGCCCGTTGTTCGCCTCCCTGCTCTGCCCCATGGCCCCACCCATTGTCGCCGCGCCGCCTTGTGCCCCGCGCATGCTTTCCCCCCTTGCCCCTTCGGTCCCTGTGGTCCCTGTTGGCCCTGTGGTCCCTTTCCTCTCACGCTGGCGCCGAAGCCAGCGCCGCGCCACGGCAACCGATAGGCGCTCCACACCGCGCGTCAGCTCCACCCCGCTGTGAATCCCGTATGGTGTCCCCTCAGCGCCCTCCCGCCAGCTCGCGCGCCTGGAGAAGGACTTCATCGAGCAAGGCGGCATACGCGAGCGCATGACCCGCGCGCGCCTCGAGCACCGCGACCAGGCCGCGGGCCGCCAGCCCAACCGCGGCGAAGCCAAGGGACCACAGGGACCCCAGGGACCACAGGGACCACAGCGACAGCAGCCGCTTCCCGCATGACGGCGCTTGTCGCGGTTTCTGCGCCCGTTGTTCGCCTCCCTGCTCTGCCCCATGGCCCCACCCATTGTCGCCGCGCCGCCTTGCGCCCCGCGCATGCTTTCCCCCCTTGCCCCTTCGGTCCCTGTTGTCCCTGTGGTCCCTGTGGTCCCTTTCCTCACTCGCTGCCGCTGAAGGCCGCGCCACGCCCCGGCAACCGATAGGCGCTCCACACCGTCCGGCAGCCTGCAACAGTGCGGCGGCTCGACCCCGCTGTGAATCTCGTATGGTGTCACCTGGGGGACAATTGGTTTCGGGCACAATGCCCACTCTCATCACGGGACGATCTCAATGTCCGTGATCTCAGCAACCGCGCTGCCTTCGCTCCATTCGTCCGGGACGTTCTTCGCTTGGTAGAACTTGCCTCTCTCCATCTGCCAGATGTAGTTCGGCTTCAAAGGCTTTCCACGCTCCATGACGAAGGACGATTCCGAGACAAGCACCGGATGATAGTCTTCCTCTGAAATCACTTTGCCGGCGGCGTCCATGAAGTAGACAGTGACCTCGACGTGCTTCAATGTGCGGTTGCCCCGGTTCCTCAGCTTGAACTCAACGCCTGGCACTCGCCCATCAATGATTGAGGTATAGTACTTAGCCTGGAAATCATGTAGATCGAGCTGTGATAAGTACGCACGTTTCTCCGACGAGTCTAAATAGGTATTCACGATTTCGACTCGATGTAAGTCAAGTATTGACAAGGGGTTGTGTAATCATATAGAATAGGCCCCCATGAGTGGTATTGGGTACGTTTCCATACTCACGGGGGCCATGGAAAT
>VGYW01000065.1 GCA_016872875.1 Planctomycetota bacterium
CATCGCCGAGATCAACGCCCGTGCACCCAGGACTTCCGGGCCTGCCGGCTACCCCATCTGCTTCACTTTGGTCACTCGATCGTAGGCGAAATTGTGGTGTCAGCGCACCCAGATGATCTGAGTTCTGAAATATCAATTATCTGCCGAGTGATCATAGCTCGACTCGGGGCTCACTCCACAGCCTTCCGCTCAGCCAACGGCGGCAGGGTGGGGTCGGTCTGGTCGAGGTAGTGCTGGAGGTTGGTCTTGCCGGTGCCGTGGGGGTCGGCGTTGGGGTCGGCGACGGTGGCGGTGCGCAGGTCGCCCCACTTGCCAAACCAGTACATCTCAAACCAGTTCGGCAGGCCGTCGCCGTTGGCACCGTGCCACCAGTACCACTTCCGGCGCTCGCGGACCGGGGTTTTCGGATCCTTGGAATCGACGGGGATGAGCGCGGCGGAGGGTGTCCAGTCCTCGCCTTGTTGGCGATAGGCCGCGTAGCCGTAGTTGGCATAGATCTCTCGCGCGGCGACGAGGTATTTGCGCCCCTGGAAGTTGACGATCCGCGGGCGAAACACTTGCACAGCCTTCTGTTGTTTCTTGCCGATGTCCGGCCACACCGCATCCACCTGCCAGGCGCCGGTCTGGTAGTCCACCCGGAAGCGCGCCAGGCCCAGCCCGGTGTCGCTGTGGGGGAGCTGGACGTAGATCTCGTTCGGCCGCTCCGGATCGGCGCAGTAGCCGCCATCACCGTTGATGCCGAGAATCCACTCGCGCAGGAGTTCGCCCTCGACCGACCACTCGCTGACGCGGGGGAAGGAGTTCTCCACGACCAGGAGCCGGTTTTGGCCTTGCGGATTGGTCCACAGGGCCAGTTTGCCCGGGGACATGAAAACCCGGTGGTCGTAGTGGCCCGGACGCTGGGCGGTGGCCCGGCCATAGCGGCGCGTCACCGCGCCGGCGCCGTCCAGACGGTAGACTTGGTTCCCGCGCCGGTCGCTGACATAGTAGAAGCCGTGGGCATCGGCCTGGACGTCGAAGAGCGCCTGCGACTTGGTGGCCGGCGTGGCCGGCAGGGAGACATCAGGCACGGTGCAGCGCCGCTGCGGCTGGCCGGTCGGCAGGCCGTCCCGCAGCGCGGCCTCGCTCACGACCACCCCCTGTTCGGCATCCTGGTGGAGCACCACCAGGCGCTGGCCGCCGACCACGCAGAGCCCCTGCGGATTGCGCAGGGGAATCCGCGCCAGCTCCGCTGCCGTGTCGCCGTCCAGGACGCGCACGTCCTGGGCGTCCCCGGTCTGGGCCAGGTACACAAATCGCTTGCGGCTGGCTGGGTCGCGCCAGGCGGCCAGCGCGGTCACGCGGCCGTCGGGATGGTAGGTCTTCTTGTACTTGTTGATGCCCGGCTTGTCGCCGAACGGGGCGTCGTCCACGCGGAAGACGAAGTGGGCCTTCTGAGACGGCCAGTAGCAGTCAGCCCAGATGGCCTCGCCGTCGGTGGCCACGCAGGTGCTGGGGCCCTGGGCGTAGTAGTTCTTGGCCACCTGGTGCCAGTTGATGGGCTTGTTCAAGTCCGCCAGCCAGCAGGCGTCGCCCTCCATATACTGCGAGAGGAAGGCGGCGGTGCCGTTGGGGGCGACGGCGATTGCCGTGATGTTGCCGTGGCCGCCGCCCCACATCCAGGGTTGCTTGTCCTCCTCGGAGCGGGCGGGGAACCAGGAGTCGCCGGGCGCGGACGCGGGCTTGGGGATCAGCGAGTGGTATTCGCCGTTGATCGCCCACTGGCGAGCCGGCATGTAGATGCCCTTGACGCCATACTTTCCGGGCGGCAGGGGCATGAAGTTGTCGTCGAGCCCGTTCCATTCCTCCTCGAAGACGCCCTTGTTCTCCGCCGTGACGGTGCGCACCGCGCCGCAGACCGGCTGGCTGACGATCCAGTCCGGGTTCTCCGGGTCGGTCAGGGCAAGGGTCACGCGGTAGGTCTGGGGCAGCGCGCCGGTGGCCGGCAACTGGTAGCGGATCTTCACCGAGTTGGCGGGCTTGCGACCGGCGAGCTTCTGCTCCCAGGCGGCGGGCGGGAGCTTCAGGTTGCCGGTCTTCTCCAAGTACAGCGGCCCCCAGAGGGAAGGATCGCGGTATGCGCTAATGGTGGGCGTTTTCCCGACGGGGACATTGTCTTGAACGCGGGCGAGTGCGGCACCGCCGGCCCCGTCACCCCAGAGCAGCTCGATGCCGCAGGCCAGCTCCTCGCCGGGCGCGTAGCGGCGCGTGTCGGTGATCAGCGCCCAGGGGAGCTTGATCTCCTGGACATACCCCTTGCCGTCGGGGTCCTTGCTGAAGGCCATCTCCGCGCCCCCCTCCAGCTTCAAACCATCGACCTGGGAGAATTCCTTGCCTCCGTCGCAGTAGGGATCGTTGCCTTTGCCATAGCTCAAAGAGATATGGGGTTGTTTGTTGGCGGCGTAATACCAGCCGGTGAGAATGACGAGCCTGTCGGTCCTGAAGCGCAGGTGCAGACAGTCGCCGGCCCAGCCGAAGTTGTCGACTTTCGGGTTGTGGACATTGACCATCGGCTTGGGGGCCTTGAAGTGGACCGAGCAGTAGAGGTTCTCCGCGTCGTACATGAAGGCGACCTTGCCGGAGTACAGGTCGCGCATGGTCTCCACGTCCGAGCAGATCAGGATCCGGCCGGAAAGGTCCCAGCCGTCGAGCTTGCCGTCGATCACCACCGGCCCAGGCCGGGGAACGGCGTGGACGCCGAAGTTGATGGTCGAGGTGGCGAGGGCGGAGGTGAAGGGCCACACGGACAGCAGCGCGAGGACGATTGCGGCGAGCGTGTTCATCTTCATGCGACAGGTCTCCTTGGTGCAATGTTTGGACTCGCGTGACGGTTCAGTCTTCATGCGGTCTCCAATCCTATTTCTTCGTATCGCTGGGCGGCGTGGCCGAGATGCGCAGCCCCCACAACTGCTCCGGCTTGGCGTCGAGACGCAGGCCGAGGGTCTTGTCGCCCCAGATGAAGTCGAAACGCACCAGCAGCTCATTCCACCCAGCCTGCAGGTTGACCGGCTGCGTGCCGTCGATCCGGCAGGCCAGCTTGGTAACCGGCAGGGACTGGGGATCGAGCGGCAGCGGCCGGCCGTTGAGCCAACCGCGGATGGCGTGGTGACCGTGGCCGTCCTCAAGGCGCAGGCGCACCGAAACGGCGGCCGGCGAGTAGAGGTAGGTCACGGCGTAAGCGGCGCCCTCGTCGGGATACCCCCAGCCGAGCTGCTTGCCGAAGTCGAGCAGGTTGCCAGGCTCGGCGATCTGCTTCCACTTGAGCGTGCGCGTCTTGACGCGGGTCTGGGTCATGTCGCCGGTGTAACTGGCAGCGAGATCCACCCTCACCTCCGGCGGGTACTTGGCGTTGGCCAGCGTCTCGCAGATCTTGGGCCGGCTGTCGCTGTGATCGAGAGCGGGCAGTCCGGCGAAGCCAAAGGGGCCGACGATGTTCCACGAATGCACATACATCTGTTCCAGACCGACCCACTGCGCCGACGCCCAGGAACCGGGGTAGAGGCGGGCCTCGGTGGGCTCGTCCCAGGTGGTCTTGTTGGCGGAGCCGTCGCTGTTGGCCCACCAGAACTTGTTGTGGCCGCCGAAGGTGGCCTCGAAGTTGGCCAGGGTACGCAGGTGGCCGCTGAACTCCGGCAACTTCGGGAAGGCCGCCTTGGGGAGACTGGCGGCCAGGGTCCAGCCCTGGCCGTCGTCATCCAGGGCATAGCCGAGCTTGGCGCCCACAATCGGCCCCACGTGCTCGAACTTGGCCGGGGTCACCGCCGAGCCGTAGTTGAGCGGATTGGCCCCGCCGGGACCGAACCATTTCGGGTACAGCCCCAGCGCCACCGGACGGAGCCGGTCGCCGTCCTGGAAGACCCCGAAGACGATCCGCACGTCTCCCGGGCGCCCCTCGGCCGGACCGCCGGGCTTGGCGTTGGGGTCGCCCTGCAGGTAGAAGCTCACCGTATCGGCGGCGCGGCCGTGCGTGAAGATGTACTCGGCGGGTGCGAGCGGCTGGGGGGCGAACTTCCCGGCGAAGCGCGCGTGCCACCGCAGGTAGAGCTGGCCCGGGTCATACATGCAGCGCACCTCCACGGACTGCTTCTCCTCCGACCGGAACTTCACCGGGTCGCAGCCCTCCCAGCCGTTCAGCGAGCCGTCCAGGACCGGTCCCCCGCCCGGCGCGGGCAGGAAGCGGGCCACGTGCGCGGCCCCCGCCCCACCCCGCACCTTCAGCGCGATCTCCGGCGGCGGGGCGATCTGCGCGGCGGCGATGGAGACCTGCTTGTCCACCGTGGTGAGCGGGCGAACCGGGCTCTGGCTCTTCCCCCACCCGTCGATCTCGAAGAGTGTGCAGGGCTGGTTGGAGGCCATGGCCACGTAGACCTTGCCGTTGGTGCGGTGGAGGAAGTGAGTGCCGCTGAAGTTCTCACCCTGCAGCAAATAGGCCCCCGCCTGATTGGGCCGGAAGCGGTTGCCGTCGGCGAACAGCGTATCGACGAACAGGCCGTCCTCGGAGTACACGTGGTAGAGGCCCGCGGTGGAATCGTGGACGCCGACCAGGCCATTGACGGGCTTGGTGATGAAGATGCAACCGTACATCTGGCCGGGCTGGGCCGTGCCGAAGGCGGTGCGGCCGACGCGCCACTTCAGGCGGAAGCCGCCCTTCCCGTCGGGCACGTAGCGGGAGATCTTGTACTGCGCCGCGAAGTTGGCGTCAAAGCCGGGGCCGCCGCGCGCGTTGACCGTGAAGCCCTCCTGCATCGAGCCGTCGATCATCTGCCAGTCGCCGCCAAAGGCAGATTCGAGCTCATTGGCGCCGTGCAGGGCATCGGCCGCCCCCGCCTTCCGCGCCGCGTAGACGGTGTCGGTCAGCAGCTTCTTCCAGCCCTTGCCGTCGTACACGGGGTTGCCGAACTTGTCGAAGCCGGAGGGAGCGATCCGCCAGGCGTCGGGGGTGCCCGCCTGGAGCTTGACGAAAGAAAGATCGTCCAGCCACTGCTCTCCCCAGTAGCGTAGGTGCCCGGGGAGCGTGGTCGGGTTGTCCTGGTACTCCTCGGGCTGGAGCTGGCCGTCCCCGTTGGCGTCGTGCCACCAGAAGGCGGCGTTTTTGTCCTTCGGCGTCTGGCCGGGAATAAGTGCCGCGGAGGGCACCCAGTCGTCGCCTTGTCGCCGGTAGACCATGACTCCGAAGGTATTGTGCGCCGTCCGGGCGAAGACGAGGTACTTGTGCCCCTGGAGGTTGACGATCCGGGGGCGAAAGGCGCCACCGGGGAACTGCCCATCCTGGCGGCAGATGTCCGGCCAGACGGCGTCGACCGTCCAGGTGCCCTTGTCGTAGTCCGCTCTGTAGCGGATCAGTCCCTTGAGGGTGGCAGCGCCAACGGTGGTTGTGTAGATCTCCTCGGGCTTCTCGGGGTCGGCGCAGTAGCCGCCGTCGGCGGCCCAGTTGCCGCAGAACCACTGGCGGAGGAGCTTGCCGTCGGTGGTCCACTCGCTCATGCGGTTGGGGCCGGAGGTCTCGACGACGAGCAGGCGGTCCTGGCCCTGCGGGTCGGTCCACAGGGCGAGCTTGCCCGGCGACATGAAGGCCTGCTCGTCGTAGTGGCCGGGCCGCTGGACGGTGGCGCGGCCGGCCCCGAATCGTTTGCCGTCAGCGCGGTAGACGAAGGGGATGCCGCCGTTGTCGCACAGGCACCAGACCAGCTCGCCGTCGGTGGCGGTAGCCCAGCCGCCGGCCGCGCCGCCCGAGCCGTAACTGGCGAGAATCTGGTCATAGCCGATCGGCTTGTTGAGGTCGAGCAGGAAGGGATTCGTGGAATTCTCGATGTAGTTGTGGTAGATCGCGGCGATGCCGTTGCGCCCGCTGTCGGCGGGGGCGACGCTGATGTCCATCATGGGGCCATCGCCGGCGCCCCAGAGCCAAGGGTACTTGTGGTCCTGCTCGCGGGTGGGGAACCACGAGTCGCCCGCGCCCAGCACCAGGTTCGGGATCAGCGAATGGTACTCGCCAGTGATCTTCCACTTCGTGGCGGGCATGTAAATGCCCTTGACCCCGTAGCTGCCGGGCGGGAGGGGCATGTAGTTGTCGTCGAGTCCGTTCCAGGTCTCGCTGAACTCGCCTTGGTTCTCCGGGGTCACCGTCCGCACCACCCCGCAGGCGAACTGGCTGATGATCCAGTCCGGATTGTCCGGCGCGGTGATTGCCAGCGTCACCCGGTAAGTCCGGGGCAGCGGCCCGTCGCTGGGCAGTTCATACGAGACCGGCACGCCTACGGTCTGGGCGCCCTGCTGGGCGCGCGCCGGTTGGGCGGCGGTGAGGCCGAGGGCGATCACGATTGCGGTCAACGTCTTGCTGTTCATCGCATGCTTCTCCTGCTTGTTGTTCAGATTGCCATCCTGAGAGTTTTCGGCGTTGTCTCGGTTCATTGGGCGAACCTCCACAGCCCCCACAGCATCGGCTGAAGGGTCGCCTCGCCGGGGACATCCTGGACCAAGCCGGTCGCTTGGTTGTGCCAGCAAGCCCGGAAGGTGGTGTGCGCGCCGTCGCCCTTGAGGATGCCAAGGTCGCCGGCGATCGCCAGGCCAGGCTTCGGTGAAAGCCCGAGCGTCTTCAACGGCACGGACAGCTCGATGGCGGTGCCATTCGGCACGTTCTTGGCGTCTGGCGAGGCCCACGGCGGCCGGGTGGCGGACTTGCCGATGGCAAGCGTCACCTCCGCGGAAATGTCGGTCACGCGGTCGTGGTAGATGGTTCGGCTGGGCGAGCTGAACGGCACGCGTTCCGACGCGGGCGTGCCCGGCACGACGGGACGGTAGAGCACGGTGCGGGGTTTGCCCTCCACCAGCGCCACGATCAGGCGCAGGTCGCCTTCGACAGCGGCGGGGTTCTTGTTGCCGGGGCGATTGAGGCCGACCATGACGTCCAGCGCGCCGCCGGTTTTGAAGATCCCCTGCCAGGGCTCCGCGCCGGAGTTCTTCAGAAGGTCGGCATGGGTCGTATGATAGGCCACCACGAGCCGGTCGTCGGCGACGGCCGCGGCGGCGCAGGTGCCGGCATCGATGGTCACCCAGTCGGCCTTTGTCCATTCGGTCAGGTCGCCATCCACGGCGGGCGGGGTGGCGGGCATGGCGACGGTCATGGAACTTCGGCCTTGGGCGGCGACGCGCGCCGCCTCGGCCTCGACCGTGAAGCGGCGGCAGGCCTCGATCTGTTCCGGCGACACCGCGATTTGCCACGGCGGCAGCCGGCGGATGGAGTCGAGGCCGTCGATACGGACAATGGAACTGGTGTGCTCAACCGCCACGAGGTAGACGTTGCCGTCAGGCGTCTGCGTGATCGTCGGGAAGAACGATTCGCCCTCGGTCGAGCATTCGTTCATCAGCATGCCGCGCACGGCGCGCGGCCCCTGGTGGGCGGCGATCCAGCCGTTCTTGAAGAGCGAGGCCACGAACAGGCCCTCGGTGGTGAACAGGTAGAGGACGCCCGAGTTGGTGTTGATGCCCCAGATTTCGCCCGCGTTGGAACCGCCGCCCGGTATGACGGGAAACCCCAGGAGGCGGGTCGTGCCCACCAATTCGCCGGGTTCGGGGATGCGGCCGGGGCCGTACTTGGCGAACCGCAGCTTCCCCTCCGGCGACCAGACGCTCACTCGCTTGGGGCGGAAGTCCTCCTCGGCCACCCAGACCTCGCCCGCGTCAGTCACGGCGATGCCGGCAGGTTTGTTCATGTGCAGCTCGTCGTAGGGGCCCGCGGCCGGAACGCCCGGCTTGCCGAGCGTCCGCAGGAGTTTTCCCTGCGGCGAGAAGACCTTCACCTGATGGCTCTTGCCGCGGTCGCTGACGTAGATCTTGCCGATCCTGTCAACCGTGATGCCATGCGGATCGTCGAGTTTCTTCGTGATGAGCGGCGCAGCCGCGGCCGCCGCCGGCAGAGCGGCGGGGGTGAATGGCGGGATGCGGACGACACCCTTGGCCGTCACGCAGAGCAAGGCGCCCCCGGCCGTGAACGCCACGCCGCGCGGATGCTCCACCGGAATCGTGCCCGCGACGCGGCCAGCCGCCGCGTCCACCACCAAAAGGCCACTGATGCGCGGGGCGCTGACCACGATCGTCCCGTTGTACGCCGCCAGCCCAGCCAGAGCGACGACGTTGGAGACCGCTTCAAGATCGACGCGGACAACCCCGTCGCTTCCTTCCACTTTGGGAAAGACATAGTCGGGGCGCAGGATGGGCTGCGACGACTGTCCCCGAATGGCTCTCAGATAAAGGGTGTCTCCCCCAATGCCCACCGCGTAGGCGTCATCGGCAGGATTGCGTTTGGGGCCGGCGTCGTAGGCGAGGTGCGCCGCTCCCGTAAAGGCGCCCAGACAACTCAGGCCTGCAAGCTTGGTGCCATTCAGATCGGTCCAGACGAGGCCGTGGGCACCCTCGGCAAATGTGCTGCCGATCAACATGAACGGCTTCTCCCCCGGCACGAAGAGCACGCTGCTGGGTGGCACGTGCTCCGAGAGCCACTGTCCCTTCCGATCGGCGGTGCGCCACGGCGGCTTGACCGGGTTGTAGACGGTGAACTCGTACCTCAGGTCGATTCCTCCGCGGACCAGGCCGCGCACGCGGTACTCGCCCGGTTCGACGAGGCGGCCATCAACTTCGGGGTCCCATGTCGGGCTGCGCGGGTTGTTCTTGAGCCGGTGGCCGTCGAGGCCGTCCCACCAGAGGGTGTTCTCGCCAGCCGGACAGTACGTCTCGCTGACCAGGTTGCGGACGCGGTTGCCTTTGGCGTCCTCGATCACGAGCGTCAAATACCCCGGTTCCTTCAGGGTGAACTGGACAGGAATGGGCGGATGCGCCCTGGCAACCGTCAACTCCTTTGCCAGGTCGGCCGGGGCGCGGTCACCGAGGTCGGCCAGCACGAGCGTCTCGCCCAGCCAGGCGCGTCGCCCCCCCAGCATGGCCGCGACGTCCGGCGCAACCTCCCTGGCCGCGAGCGTCGCGAGACCCGTCAGCCGCACGGCGGTGGTGGCGGCGGGTTTCCCGAGTCCGAGCCACTCTACGTCAAAACCCGCGGGGTAGCGGCTGCGGACCGGTTGCTCCACGGCGGCGGTCCAGGCGGATTCGGGTGCCTCGCGCGGGTTGCGCTCCGCCGGCCCGGCATAGGTCTCGACCCGCGTTTGGCTCACGCCCGGGAAGCAAAGGCCCGCTCCCGCCAACGTCAGGGGTTTCGGCCAGGCATAGATGAGTGACAAGGGGTCTCGGATATCTTAGGCGCCCCTCGTCTCCCAGACGTTCCACGAACGGTTAGGGCCGCCGAAATTCCGCCACACACGGTATTCTCCATCGGCAAGCCGACGGGCATCCGGCCCCGGAGTCAGCGGGATGATCTCGGCATACGGCGCCACGTCCATCAGCCGCTGGGGAAACGCATGGAGCCCGCCGAACCAGCCGACCTGGCCTTCGGGCAAGGGGTCCAACCGCCACAAGTCGGGCCAGGCCTCCGCCGCCGGCGCTCCCTCGGCGGACCAGCGCAGAGCGCGGGTTTTCGTGCCCGGCGGCAGCACCCACACCGAGATCTGCGTCTCGCGCAGGCGGTCGGCGGGGAGCCAATCGGCCTCGCGTGCCGGATCGCCCGGATAGGCGGCGCCGGGGCGGAGCACGCTCAGACGGCCTTTGCCGCGCGTCACCACCGTGCCGAGGGCGATCTCGCGCGGGAACCCGACGCGGAAATGCCGCGGACCGGGCGTCGGGCCGACGCCGAAGAAGAAGCCGGAGGGGCCGTTCGCGTTGCCGGGAAGACCGAGCCATTGCTCGGCTCCAACGCCCGGGCAGGCCGCGGTCTCGCCGGCCACCCACTCCATAACCGTCATGGCCGCGACATCGGTCGGCAACAGGGCCGCCTTCCCTTCCTCCGCCGTCGCAACGGCGGCGGACGAGATCGGCGAGATACCCGCCAGCGCGAGCAGCAGGGCGGTGAGGAGGGTGAGAGTGGATTTCATCTTGTTCCTTGGGGTCAGCGGAGGTCCAGCGGTGAGTCGGACGGGAATTCGAGGTACTTCACCGTGCCGTCCCGCCAGTAGTGCACTTTGACCTTCAGAGTCTTTGCCGCACCAGGCGCGGGATCGCCGAAGAGTTGGGCGTAGGAGCCGAGCGGTGTCACGAGGCGGTTGTGGTATTTCGCCTGCACCTTCTCGGTCACGTCGGTCTGGGGAGTGGTCCGTGGCACTTTGGTGTAGGCGGTGAGTTGCAACGCGGTCGCGTCGCAGACGTGGCTGCCTGCGTTGTGCAAGACGAAGTCAAGATGCCGGCCCACCTCGCCGGGTTGCAGCCGCAGGACGAACTCAGCGGTGCCGCACCCGCCCACCTTGAGGTCCTTGGTGTTGAACGTGCCGAGAACCTCGTGCCGCGTGGCATCGCGCCAGCGGATGACGCGCAGTTCGACGCCGTTGCCCAGATTCGAAAACAGCTTGCCGCACAGCGTGACCTCCGTGCTGCGCAGGGCGTCGGCGGGCGTCCACCGGAAGACGTTGTAGCGCGCCGTGTCCGCCACCGGATGGGTGTAGAGGAAATGCGACCGCTCGACGGTGGAGAGCACGCGGTCGAACATCTTCTCGGTGTAGTGCTCGCGCCAGGCGTCCTCCTGCCGGTCGCTGGGCGCGTAGTTCGACACAAAGCCGAGCTCATCCTTTTGGTTCTCCAGCCCGTAGGCGTAACCCAGTGGCGAGCCAAACGCCTTGAACTGCGAGTTCAAGGGCTTTACGTCACCGGGCGCAGCGGTGGAGATCAACCCGCCGTTTGCGCAGTTGCAGCAGGCCCAGCGTCCACCTGTGGAGTCGGGAAACTCCGCCAGCACGCCGGTGCGGCCGCGCGGGTTGACGTAGTTTGCCGCCAGGTCCGCGACGACATCGCCGCGAATCTCAAACGCCGCTGCGAGGTCGCCCTTAGCCTTGGGGCCGTAGAGTGCCTTCAGCACATGCGCGTTAATGAACTCGTTCGGCCACGAGACGATCTCGTCATCCATCAAGCGCACCGGCGAAGTGTCCGCGACGTTCGGCACGCGGAGATAGACATCCAGACCGCTCGGATCAATGAACTCGGTCAGGGTGACGTCCACCTTCTCGCCGGTGGCATCCGGCTTCAGCCAGGCTCTGGCGGCGACTTTCAGGCCGTTCGGCCGAATCGAATCGTCTCGCACCGGCTCGGCAAGCGAAGCCGGGTCAATCACCAGGTCGCGCGGCTCGGGGCACTTCTTGAGCAGTTCGGCATTCTGGGCCTTGCCGACGCAGTACACGACGGGGCCGCGCAGCAGCGCCACCCGGCCGTCCTGCACCGCGCGGCCGCGCAGGAAGCGCCACTTCATCGGCATCGAGAGTCTCACCACGTCGCCGTCCTTCCATGTCCGGTCGAGCGTGTGGGCGCCGAGCTTCTGCCGTTGCGGGTCCAGCGTCACCGGCGGGTCGCCATTTACCCGCAGCGTGACAACCTCGCACCACGCCGGCGTGCGGAACCGGAACGCAAACGCGACCGGCTTTGCCGTGGAGAACGTCAGCTTCACCTCGCCGTCGTTCGGATACGCGGTCTCCTGCAGCAGCGTGACGGTCTGCCCTTTCACGTCGAACGCCTTCTTCGACTGCGTGAACAGGTTCAGCGCGATGCCGCCCTCCGGCGTGCGGTAGTAGACCTTCTGCGGCAGCTCCGCCACCGCTCGGCGATAGTTCCCGCAGCAGCAGAAGAAGTCGCGGGTGTCGTACTGGCGGTCGCCGGTGAACGGCGTGAAGTAGCGAATCCAGCGTCCGTCGGGCGAGTTGGCGGCGAAGAGCGCGTTGTACATGGTGCGTTCGACCAGGTCGCCGTAGCGCAGGTCGCCTTCGAGCCGCATCAAGCTGTCGATCCACCGCAGCACATAGGCGGTGACGCACGATTCACCGATGGCCCCGCGTCCGTTCTGATTGTAGGTGAACTGTTCGCCGTCGGACGATGAGCCGGTGACCAGCATGCCGCCCTCACCCTTCTTGAGCAACTCGTTGCGCATGAAGTGGCTCATGTGCAGGAGGTTCTCTTCACCGGTCAGGCGGTACAGTTCGGTCTGGGCGTAGCAGCGGGCGAGCATGACGTACACGTGGCGCGGGGGGCGGCTGAAGTCCTGCTCCCACGTCCGCAGCGAGGCGAGTTTGACCTCGCCGTGGTTGTTCCCGTGCGGCACATCGGCAGCGAAGTCGAAGTACCGCTTGTCGCCTGTCACGCGGTACAGTTCCAGCATGCCTTCCGGCAGGCCAGCGGTGCAGATCTGGCCCGCGTCGTAGCACGGATGCTGCGGCGTGGGAAACGTCTTGAGGATGTAGTCGGCCATGACTCGCGCATGGGCCAGCGACTGGCGGTCGCCCGTGCAGCGGTAATGCCGCACGAACGCCAGGTTGATGTATTCCTGCTCGTGGAGAATCCAGTTGATGTGGTTCTGCCGGTTGTCCTGCTCGACTTTCCAGAAACCAAGGTAACCGTCGGCGTCGCGCGACTTGGCCAGTTCCTCGATGATGTAGCGCGTGCGCGCGGCCACCTTCGGGTCGCCAGTGTAGGCGGTGAACAGGCTGCCGGCGTCGAGCACCTTGCCGATGCCGTAATAGATGTGCGACTTGTTGCCGCGGTCCGTGCGGCGGCGGAAATGGTGGAGCCACTTGGCGTCAAGGTCCACCACCATGTAGTTCTGAAAGATCAGGTTCCGGAGCCTCCGATCAATCTCCCCGCCGAGTTCCTGCCCATTGAGCGTCACCCCACCGAGTTTGTCCGGTACGCGCGGCGCGACCACATCGAGGGAAGCTCGGGGAATCTCGCCAGCCTCCATGGAGATTGCGAGAAGTAGGCCACAGACCAGCATGCACATGATTTCGCTCATGGTCTGACTCCAAAGTTGAGTAGATTGCGCAGCAGACGTTCGGCGACGGGGTGGGTGCCGAGAGTTTCGCGGATCAATAGCGTATTCAGGATAAATTGTCCGGAGCCGAACTTGTAGACGGCTACCATCAAGCCCGACGAATAATCCTGCGAGGCCTTGAGCGCGCCGGCTACCGCTTCGGTAGGCGGGTCCTGGCCCTGCAACAGCACGTCGGGAATGATCTCGCGATAGTAGGTGGGGTCCATCAAACCGCCGCTCGGCAGGCCCGCGAAAATCGGGGGTCGCTTGGCCCATTCATCCTTCAGATACAGCCAACTGTGCATCGCGGAGGCCGTACCCGGCTTCGCCAGCGGCAGCCGCACCAGCCGATCGTCGCCCTGCTTGAGAACTTGCGGCGACAGGAAGATCGCGGTGGCGCCGCGTTCGACGCGCCGCCACAGGTTCTCCAACGCTGGCGGCGTCTTGGAAACGAGGATGACCTCGCGCTGCGGCGGTTCGGCATCGCCCAGTCTCCGATAGCGAATGCCGTGGTTGCCGAACCATTTGGCCAACTCGGCATCGTCGCCGGCCAGCACGACTTCGGTCTTGACCGGCGGCATTTCTGCTGGGTCAGCGACGTAGAATTCCGTCTCGCCACCCGTCGCAGCGGCGCCGCGTTCGAACGCCGCCAGGAACCGATAGCGGCCCGACGGACCCTCCGCAGGACCGTCCTCCGCAAACACTGGCAGCGCGAAGGGCGAGTCCTTTTCGATGGTCACACGCACGGTCTTCTCGAAGATGCGATGGCCCTGCGGGCCGATGACGAGCAAGCGCACCGGATACTCGCCGGGCGCGAGCGCGTCTTCGTTAGCGAGCACCGCCTCGAAGCGGACGCGCGCGCCGCGATAGACGTTCACCGGCTCGGCGAACAGGCACAGCCGCAATGGCGCGAAGCCGTCGAACATCGCGTCCACCGTGCCGGGCTTTAGTTCGCGGAAGGTCGTCGTCAGCCCTTCGCCGCAGCTCACATGATCGTTCATCCCGGTCAGGCTGTAGCCCACGATGTTCCGGTTGGCGCGGATGGCGTTGAGGCCGAGCGTGCGTTGGCCGGCCATCTTGCGCAGGCTCTCGGCGAAGAAATCCTCGGGCCGGGCATACAGCTCGTCAAGCTTCCACCGTTTCCAATCAGCGAGATAGCGGTCGAGCTTTTCGCGATAGAATTGGGCATCCTCGACCTCCGTCTTGCCCAGCCGCTCGAAGTGACGCGTCGTGCGCCACAGATCCACTGCGCTGCCGATGCCGTATTCGGACAGAAACAACGGGAGGCTTCCGCCCGTCATGGTCCGCAGGCCTTGGGTCGTGGCTGCCGTCTGCGGCACGCGCGGGTAGTGGTGCTGATCGGCTACCACATCCTCCCACTCGACCGAGCCGGGATTGGCCAGGCTGCCGAGGCGCGGCCGTGGCTTGTACCGGGACTCCGTGTAGAGGGTGAATTTGGCGGGGTCGGGCTGGTCCGCCGGCGCGAGCCAACCGCACGACCAGGGTCCAGTGGGGTTCTTCTCGCGGGGAAAGTCCGCGGCCAGGTCGAAGACGCGGCCCGTGGTGGACCTGATCGTCGCCGTCAGCGCCGTGCTGTCGCTGCCATAGTTGCCGTTGCCCCAGCCGACCACGAAATCCAGCGTGTCGTCTTTTGCCAGCGTCAGCTCGTGGGTGTGCGTGGCCGTGCTCGGGTTGCCACCGAGGTTCAGTTGAGCGGCAAACTGTGACCGGCCCTTGTGGAACAGATGCACGTCGGTGGTGGCCTTGTTCAAGCCAGTGAAAGCAGCGGCGACGCGGTAGCGGTCCGCAGCCGGCGCGGTCCAGCGGACAACGCTGTACTCACCCTGCGGCCCCGGATGCAGCGCCACCTGCTTCGGCGGCCACGTGAAGTGGAACGGCGTCTCCACCGGTTGAGCGGATGGGTTGAGCGTCGCCCACGGTTCGCGACCGGCTGGGCCGTGCCAGATGTCGAGCTTGGAGAACACCCCGCCGCTCACGCCCCCCAAATCCCATCGGCCACTGTTGAGAAACACCATCCGCGTCGGGTCGAGCTTACGCACGAGCGGCAACGAGGCCGCCGCGAGACGGAAGTGCGGCGTGTCCTGGACCTCGTTCAGCAAACCCCAGATCACCACGCTCGGATGATTGCGGTCGCGGCGGACCAACTCGGAGATGGAGCGTTCCCAACGCTCGGCCAGCTTCGGCGAGTTCTGCATCGGCCACGACGCGAACGATTCCTCATAGACCATCAACCCGATCTCGTCGCACAGGTCGAGCTGATACCGTTCCGCACCGCCCCAGATGAAGCGGATCATGTTGAACCCCATCATCTTCAAGTCGAGCAGGTCCCGCCGAGCCATGTCGGGATCAGGGGGCAACTTCAGCCCGACGGGGAAATGGTCGCAGGTATGCGTCGAGCGAAGGAACAGCCGGCGGCCGTTCAGGCGGAAATGGCCCCTCTCAAACGTGAAGGCGCGAAAACCGCAACGCACCGATTGCTCGCTCTCGCCCACTCGCGCGGTGACGCGATAGAGAAACGGATCGTTCAGTTCCCACAGCCGCGGTTGGTCAAGCTTCAGCTCCGCCTCAACCATCGTGTCGCCCGGTGGCAACCCACGCTCGACCACTGCCACGCGCAACGTCTCGCCGCTTGCCGCGGGCGCAACCGTGAACTCCACACGGCCGCGCGCCGCCGTCTTGCCCGCGTTGCGCACGTTGGCCTGAATCGTGATCGCGCCCGTCTTCGGCTCGGCCCAGGCAAACAGGTCCTCCACGCGCACGGCCGGTGCCGCGAGCAGCTCGACCGAACCGGTGATCCCGCCGTGGTTGTACGCTGCGCCGGCGCTGTAGGGGATCACCCGCGCTTGCTTCGGTGTTTCGTTCAGCACGACCCCGTCGATCCGCTGGTGCGTCGGGTTCAGCACCCGCACCGTGAGCAGGTTCTTCGCGCCGGCACGCACCGCGTCGGTTACATCAAGCACAAACGGCGACTCACCGCCTTCGTGCTGGCCGACTTGCAGGCCGTTCAGCCAGACCTCCGCCAGATAATCCACCGCCCAGAACCGCAGCAGATAGCGCCCGCCGGCGTGCGGACTGGCCGGCGCGGCAAACTCCCGCCAGTACCACGCTACGCCGTGATAACCGGGAAAGGCGTCCTGAATGATCCACGGGACCTTCGTCGGCTTGGCGTCCTCGCGCGGTATGGTGAACCACTTCGCCTCGCGCCCTTCATTCTTCGGGTCGGTGGCGATCCCCCAGCCGTCGCCGTCCAACGACTGAACCGGGGAAGTCCTCGCCTCAGCGCCACACGTTAGCGTTCCCAACGGCACGAGCAGCAGAACGGTGAGGATAAGAAGGCTGCGTGTCACTGTGTGACTCCTGGCCGTGACGGCAAGGTCAAGGCAGCTCCCTTCTACTGCATTGACACCTCCAGGTGCAAGGACAAGCCTAGCGGCGACATGGACGGTCTGCCTGCCGTTATCCCGTGGCAGGGGCAGTATCGCGCGCGGCGCCATGCAGATCAAGTTCAGGCACTCTCAAGGGCGAGAGTGACTGAACCAGGCATGGAGGAGGATGGGAATGGAACAGGACGAATTCGCAAGCAGAGCGCTGGAAGTGATTCAGGATGACTGGAGAGTCAAGACCGCGATCCTGGACCTGGTGTGCGCGTGCCCGAATGTGGTGACGGAGTATTGAGGTGGTGCGGAGTGGCAGGGAGGGGGTGGGAGGATGAGCGTCAGCGATGAGCTTCGTAGGCAGGGATACAAGCTGGAGTACGAGTACGGCAACAGCGAGGATAAGACAGAGGTCTGGATCAACGAGACGGCCGGGATGGCGGTCAGAATCGAGTGGATGAGGGTTGTCGGCGAGAGGGGGAGGGATTGGTGAAAGGGTAACTCAGCAAGTCAACACAGATCGCTTCACCAAGGGCGGTCGCTAAGCGCCGCCCGGGGGGGAAGATCGTTTCGCTCAAGGTCAGCCCGAAGGAGCGGGAGAAGGACATCGTCGCTGTTCCGAGGCAGTGATGACCCCGGACGAGGCCACACACGCGAGGAGGTCCGACCCCGGGGATCTTCTGCGCCGCGAGCGCGCCAGCGTCGAATCCGGTCGCGCGTTCAGTCGCCGAAGGCCTTGCTTGGGGCGGCGGCGTTAGTTTCGAATGGCATCGTTGATCCCGTCTTCTGCCATGGCGTGCGCCTCACCATCACCGGAGCGAAGTAGGTGGGCAGATATAGGACGCTCACCCTTGGCACGACTACAGCACCCACGTCTCGCGGCGAGCGCGAATGCGCGATTGTGAATCCTCGGCCTCCGCGGTCTGATCGCGGCGTTCCAACTTGCGGGTCTGGTGGATTTCCGTCATGACGTGGGCCCATTCTTCGTCGCCGGCCAGCGCTCCCCCGGTGCGAAGAAGCCCCTCTCCATCATACGTCGCACAATCCGGCCTGCATGGCCCTGAAGAGGACGCCGTCCTCTCGCTGATTGCTACCGAAATGGCCAGACGCGGCCAACCGAGCGAGGCCCGGAAGATCACTGAGAAGCTCGGCGACAAACCTTCTCGTGCCACGGCCTGGTACGCGGTGACCCGCTCGGAAGTGGCGGCATCCCCTGGCAGCTTGTTGCAGATCCTGGAGCGAATCGACACGTTGCGCGGCGACGCTGACAAAGCTGCGTCCTTTGCCGGGGTGGCCGCCGCTCTCCCCGCAAAATGGTCTCCGTTCCTGACCTGTAAGACATAAGCGTGTTTGTTCGCCAAACACACATTCTTGCAGGCGGTCTCCTTTAGACCATACTTGCTAGCATTGCTACCACGCCCGTTAGGCTTATGCCTGCCAAAAGGTTACGCCTATTTTGATGCCATTCGTGGCTGGCACCTTTTCCGCCCCCCTCAAAGACTTACGGCCATCATGGTGCGCTCTCGCTTTTCACTCATGTGGTTGTTTCCTGTATCACTTCTTTTCCACCACCAGCAGGCGGTAGTTGTGGCGCTCGACCGGGACGGTCAGCTTCGTGCCATCGAGCTCTGGTGCCGGGGCGTCGTGGGTGACGATGATGGTCCCGTCCTTGCCATGGGCCGAGAGTTCCGTGCCCTGTTCGGGATCGCTCACGGCCAGGGTCGCCCCCTTCCAGCCCAGCTTGTCGAGGTCGAAGGCGACCTGGGCGGTCTGCTTCTCGCCGAAGTTGGCCACCAGCAGCAGCAGCTTGCCGGGCCGTTGCCAGCCGGCCAGCTTGATATCGTCGCCCTGCGCCTTCAGCCCGGTCTCGTCCCAGTAGGCCAGGAAACGCACGTCGTCTTCGCCGATGCCGAACTGCTGGCGCATCGCGATCAGGTTTTGCGCATGTCCGTCGTGGTTGCCGGTCGGCAGGGCGTCGTGGAGCATGACGGCGGCGAAGTACGCGCGCATGGCCAGGTGCAGGGCCCGCGGATCCCATTCCCCCTGGTACTGGTGCATGAAGTTGACCGCCGTGCCCCACTGGCTCGGCCAATCCGCCCGCAGCCGATCGAGCGGCCAGAGGTCCATGAAGTCCTGCTTCATCTCCGGGAAGATGGCGTGCTGCGCGCCGTCGTAAGCGACGTCGGCGGCGCCGACCCACGGCACGATCATGTGGTTGCTCATGTGCAGGACGATCTTGCAGGCCTGGCGCTGCTCGAGGAACGCCGAGCGGAGGCGCAGGAAGTACTCGCGGGTGCCGAACATCCTGAACGTCGGCTGGACGCGGCCGTCCGGAAGCCGGTATCCGCAACCATGTTCGAGATTGTCGCATGGGTACGGGGTCACGTTATCGAGGTAGCAGCCGTCGATGCCGCACTGCTCCGCGAACCGGCTCCAGTGGAAGACCATGTAGTCGTTGAGCGAGCCGCCGTAGCACAGGGCCTGGCCGGCAGAGGAGCCGATCCACTCCTCCATGAGATTGTCCCTCATCTCCCGCACCACCAGCGGGGCGTGCCACGGCAGGCGGGTATGGACGAAGTACGGTATGGCGAGCCGGCCGGCGTTGTGCTGGTCCCTGACCATCTGTATCCCCCTTTGCAGCAGATTAGCCTTGACCCATGGGCTCGATTGTTGGAGGGCCTGGTCGTTCGAGTAGGACTTGAAGGTGTCGCCGGCCCACCATTTGTCCTCACGCCAGCCCTTGTGCATCTGCTTGACCGGCGAGGCCTGGAGGGCGAAGGTGATCGTCCGCGGCGCATCCAGCGTGGCCTCCGAGCTGATGAGGTTCAGGACGAGATCGACTTGCCCGTCGGTGCTCCGCTGGATCTCGATGGCCGGGGTCTCGTCGGTGGGAATCCATCCCTCGTCGCTGTCGGCAAACCAGCACAGGCCGCCCTTGGTCGAGCCCAGCCAGAGGTACGGGATGAACGACCCGACTCTCATGGTCTTGTCGCCCAGGGCCCGGCAGTCCCAGACCCGGCCCTCCCCCTTGGGCGTAAAGCCGTAGGAGAAGCCGCCGCGAATCCCTGTCGTTGCGGCATGGAGGTATTCGGCCATCGCTTGGCTGTAGGGCAGGACGATCTTCAGTTTCTTGACGCCGATCGGCTTCTTCGGCGTCAGGGTCATGGTGACCTTGTACATGCCGTCGAACTCGGCGCGCACCTCACTCGTGACCGCGATGTCGGCCAACTTGCTTTCGACCTCGACGATCTTGCGGTGATCCTGGTCGAAGCGGGTCTTGGCCTTGAGGCCTTCCGCCGTCAAGTCCTTGCCGTCGGCGAGCGTGGCGACCAGCCTGCCGGGAGCGGCGAGGATCTCCTTGCCCTGGGTCGTGACCCGGCTGGGAATGCCCGCCGCGCCGATTTCCATCTCGCGGCCCCAGACGCCCAGCGTGTTGCCCTTCAGCGTCACCGGCGTCCACGGCGAAACCACCTTCTCGATGCTTCCGCGCGGCGTATTCCACCACTCGTACTTCTTGGCCAGGTCTTCCTTGGCAAAGGTGCTGTCCTTGCTGACAACGACCTTGCCATCCTTGTCCACCCACTCGAGGCGGACCGTGTAGGCGCCCAGCGCGAGGTTCTCGAAATGCAGGACCGCCTTGGCATAGGCGTCGGCATCGAGGGTGGTCGTGGCCCGTTTGACCTGCTTGCCGGCGGCGTCGCTGACGACGATGACGATCTCCTTGATGGCGCCGCGGTTGGCGTAGGCGGTGAAGTCGCCGAAGACGCGGGCGTAGTCGCGGACGGGGTTGAAGGTGATGCCGAGGTTCAACACGTCGCCACGGTCCTTGATCTCGTCCTTCGGGATCGGTCCGAAGGAGCGCAGCGACTGCCAGTCGAGCAGCGTCGCGCCTTTGGCATCGGTCACGGTGATCCGCACCTTGCCCGGTGCCTTCTGGTCACCCGGTGTATCGAGTTCCGGCAGGTTTACTACCTCGGCCAGCGTACCCTTCTTGACCTCGCCGGCGCCCTCCTTGGTCACGGCGTCCGAGGCGTAGCGCCAGGCGATCTTCGCGTCGGTCTGGCCGAAGGCGGCGAGGTGCAGCCCGATCTTGCCGGCGGCGGCGTCGCCCACGCCCAGCAGGTGCAGGGCCGGCGCGGTCTTCGACATGACGACTTCGCTGTGCGTGTCGATGTCCGAGAAGAACGAGGTGCCCTCGAAGGAGTTCTGCTCCGCCGGGCGCTGATAGTTGCGGGCGAACAGCGTGCGGAAGCGCATGCCATCGTGGAATGGTCCCTTGGTCGTGCCCAGGCTGGCGCGGGGAATCACCAGCTCCATCTCCCACTCGTTCCTGTCGGTGATGCGGCTCTTGGGCTCCCAGCCGCTCTCATAGGTGCTCTCGCCTGCGTTGCCGTACCCAGGCGTGTTGGGGCGATGCCCCGCAACGACGATGATGCCGGGATTCGTCGTGAACGAGCTGCCGAACCCCGGATGGGCCAGGGCGTCATATCGCGCGCCGTGGAAGTTGGCCAGAAATTGACTGGAACAGTGCCGGTTGCCGCTGATCGGGTCAGTCGCATCGACCGAAATCCAGATCTCATAGAGGTCATCGGCGAAGAGCGCCGGGTCCGGGCCGCGATCGCGCCGCTGTGACTGCAGCAACCGTTCGCCCGGGCGCAACGGGTCGCGCATGGCGATGTAGAGGTTCTCCTCGTCCCATATCATCCAGACGCGCGCCTGGCGGGCGCTGATCTGCTTGCCCGTGGTCTGCAAGGCCCGCTGGCTGAAGGCCCCCTGCCACTCGGCGTCGTCCACCTTGCCGTCAATGACCGGCTTGGTGGCGGCGTACGGGATGACCGCGACCGGATGCTTGCACTCCGTTTCGGCGGCTAGGCCGCCGGCGCACGACGCGGCCAGCACGAACATGGCGATGGTGGATCTCTTCTTCATTGCTCCTTCTCCATAATCACTTCTTCTCCACCACAACCCGGAAACCGAGCCCGCTGTAGCGGGTGGTGGGAGGGGTCCCGTGCATCTGGCGATACGCGGAGCGGAAGGCAAACGATTCGCCAGCGTTCCAACCCATGCCGCGCATGACACGCTCCTCTTGCTCATATGGGTTGTTGGTACACATCGTGGCCGGGCCCTGCGGATCAACGGGGTTCTCAACGTCGCGCTTGATGATTCGACACCCCCAGCCTTCGTACCAATCACTGCACCACTCCCCAACGTTCCCGTACATGTCGTAGAGTCCCCATGCGTTTGGCTTCTTCTGCCCAACCGGGTGGGTTTTCCTCTCCGCATTGAAGCAGTGCCAAGCGTAGTCGCTCAGCTTGATGTCGAGGCTGGGCCACAACTTCGGGTCGGTCTTCTGGATTATCGTGTAATGGCGGCCTTTCTCGCCCTTCGGGCTGCCCATCAGGAATTTCCCCGCAGGGATCAGCACGAGTTTCATCTGGACGTTGCTGCCACAGTCCAAGGCGTTCTCGGTGACTGGTGCTTGCACGTCCTCCTTTTCGCCGGCGTCAACGCCGCCACTGCCCAGAGCCGCGATCGCCGCCGCGAGCAGAACCCATTGATGTGCTTTCTTCATGATGTGGTCTCCTTGTGTCAAATGGTGTCGCGTTCACGATGCTCATTTCTCGACCGGTGCTGTTTCCGGTATCACTTCCTCTCCACCACCAGCAGGCGGAAGTTGTGGCGTTGGACCGGCACGGTCAGCTTCGTGCCGTCGAGCTTTGGCGCCGGGGCGTCGTGGGTGATCGTGGCGGGTCCGCCATGGCCATGGACCGTGAGATTCTGCCCTTGCTCGGGATCGCTCACGGTCAGGGTCGCGCCCTTCCAGCCCAGCTTGTCGAGGTCGAAGGCGACCTGCGCGGTCTGCTTCTCGCCGAAGTTCGCCACCAGCAGCAGCAGCTTGCCCGGCCGTTGCCAGCCGGCCAGCTTGATATCGTCGCCCTTGGCCGAAAGGCCGGTCTCATCCCAGTGGGGCAGAAAACGTACGTCGTCCTCGCCGATGCCGAAGTCCCGGCGCAAGGCGGCCAGATTGTTGGCATACCCGTTGTTGTTGCCATACGGCAGGGCGTCATGCAGCGTGACCGTGGCGAAGTAGGCGCGCTTGACGCGGTACAGGTCGGCGGCGGCCCATTGCCTCTGGTATTCGTGCATGAAATCAACCGGCACGCCCCATTGGCCGGGGAAGTCGACCCGCATCCGCTCCAGGCTCCAGAAGTCCATGAAGTCCTTCTTCATCTCGGGGTAGATCACGTGGTGCTCGCCGTCGTAGGTCAGGTCGGCCGCTCCCACCCAGGGCAGGATCATGCAGTTGGTCATGTGGATGACCATCATGCTCTTCGGCCGTTTCTCCAGGAACGCCGCCCGGCTGCGCAGGAAGTACTCGCGCGTGCCGAACATCTGGAAGGCCGGCTGGATGCGTCCGTCCGGCAGACGGTAGCCGCGTCCCGCCTCGATCTTGTCGCATTGCATGGGCGCCATGTTGTCAATGTAGTAGCCGTCGATGCCGCACTCCTCGGCCCACTTGCTCCAGTTGTGGATCATGTAGTCGTTCAACGCCTTTTCGTAGACGAGCGACCCGGAACCGTAGGACATGAACCTGGACCGCCATTCCTCGGCAAAGACTCCCAATTCCGGGATCAGATGCGCTGGCAGCAAGGCGGAGTGGATGAAGTAGGGCACGGCCGAACGGCCCGCCTTGTGCTGCGCCTCGACTTCCTTCTTCGACTGCTCGATGTAGTCCTTCACGGCGCAGGGGACGGAGGCGAAGATGAGGTTCTGCATATGGGCGTAATTCTTGAAGGTGTCGCCGCACCACCAGTTGTTCTCGCGCCAGCGGGGCGGCATCGCCTTGACCGGCGAGGCCTGCAACGCGAAGGTGATGGTGCGCGGGCCGTCGAGCGTCGCCTCGGCGCTGACCAGGTTGAACACCAGGTCGGCCTGGCCCGCCTTGTTGCGCTGGATCTCGACCGCCGGAACCTCGTCGTTGGGAATCCACCCCTCGTCGCTGTCCGCGAACCAGCACAGCCCGCCCTTGGTCGAGCCGATCCAGATATAGGGGATGAATGAGCCGACCTTCATGGTCTTGTCGCCGAGTATCCGGCAGTCCCAGACCCGTCCCTTCCCCTGCGGCGTGAAGCCATACCAGTAACCGCTGCGGATCTCGGCCGTGACCGCATGGACGTACTCGCCCATCGCTGCCGTGTAGGGCAGGACCAGCTTCAGATCCTTGACCGCGACCGGCCGCTTCGGCGTCAGGGTCATGGTGACCTTGTACATGCCGTCGAACTCGGCGCGCACCTCGCTCGTGACCGCGACCTCGCCCAGCTTGCTCTCGACCGCGACGATCTTGCGGTGATCCTGGTCGAACCGTGTCTTGGCCTTGAGGCCTTCCGCCGTCACTTGCTTGCCGTCGGCCAGCGTGGCCACCAGCCTGCCGGGCGCGGCGAGGATCTCCTTGCCCTGGGTCGTGACCCGCGCGGGGATGCCCGCAGCGCCGATCTCCATCTCGCGGCCCCAGACGCCCAGCGTGTTGCCTTTCAGCGTCACCGGCGTCCAAGGCGCCACCACCTTCTCGATGCTGCCGCGGGGCGTGTTCCACCACTCGTACTTCTTGGCCAGGTCTTCCTTGGCAAAGCTGCTGTCCCTGCCGACAATGGCCTTGCCATCCTTGTCCAGGCACTCGAGGCGGACCGTGTAGGCGCCCAGCGCGAGGTTCTCGAAATGCAGGACCGCCTTGGCATAGGCGTCGGCATCGATGGTGGTCTTTGCCCGCTTGATCTCCCTGCCGGCGGCGTCGCGGACCACGATGACGATCTCACGGATCTGGTCACGATTGTCGTAGTTGATGAAGTCGCCGAAAACGCGGGTGTAGTCGCGGACGGGGTTGAAGTTGACGCCCAGGTTCAGCACGTCGCCGCGGTCGGCGATCGCCTCCTTGGGGATGCCCGCGAAAACCCGCTGGGACTGCCAGTCGAGCAGCGTCGCCCCGCCGGCGCCGGTCACCGTGATGCGCACCTTGCCCTTCCCGTCACCGGGCGTATCGAGTTCCGGCAGGTTGACCACCTCACCCAGAACGCCCTTCTTCACGTCGCCGGCACCCTCCTTGGTCACGGTGTCCGAGGCGTAGCGCCAGGCGATCTTGGCGTCGGTCTGGCCGAGAGCGGCCAGGTGCAGCCCGATCTTGCCGGTCGCTGCATCACCCACGCCCAGGAGGTGCAGGGCCGGCGCGGTCTTGGACATGACGAATTCGCTATGGGTGTCGATCACCGAGAAGGACGACGTGCCCTCGAAGGAGCACTGCTCCCACGGGCGCTTGTAGTTGCGGGCGATCAGGGTGCGGAAATGCATGCCATCCTGGAACGGCCCTTTGGTCGTGCCCAGGCTGGCTCGCGGGATGACCAGCTCCATCTCCCACTCGTTCTTGTCCGTGAGCCGGCTTTTCGGTTCCCAGTTGGTGTCGTAGCTCGAGGTGCGCGAGTTGCCCACCGCCGGCTGGTGCAGCGCGTCGTAGCGCCCGCCGGCGAAGTTGCCGAGGAACTGCGTGGAACAGTCCGGCTGGCCGGTCAGCGTGTCGGTGGCCCCCACGGAGATCCAGATCTCGTAGCAGTCGTCGTAGATGATATCGAGATCCGTGCCGCTCGGACGGCCGCGATGCTGCTGGATGGGCCGTTCGCTCGGCCGCAGCGGATCGCGCATGGCGATGTAGATATTCTCCTCGTCCCACATCATCCAAAAGCGCGTCTGGCGCGAGCTGATCTGTCCGCCCGTCGTCCGCAGCGCCCGCTGGCTGAAGGCCCCCTGCCATTCGGCATCGTCAACCTTGCCGTCGATGGCCGGCTTGGTGGCGGCATACGGGATCACCGCCACCGGGTGCTTGTACTCCGTTTCGGCGGCCATGACGCCGGCGCATGTGGCGGCCATGGCGAGCTTGGCGATTGTCGCTCTCTTTTTCATTGCTTTCTCCTGTCTTGGGAGCCCGTTCCGGCTCCGGTTGTTGTTGTTTTTTGTCACCGACCGAGACTCGGGCGAAAGATGGTGGTCAACATTCTCCATCTGCGTTCTCCCTACTCCACCACGATCAACGCGAAGTTGTGATGCACGATCTCCACCTCGAACACCCCGGGGCCGAGGCGCTTGAGCAGGGCCGGATTCTTCTCCTCAAGCGCAATTTCCAGGCCCTTCCCGCCGGCCTCCAAGCGGCCCGGGGCGACATCAGGATGGGCCGGAAGCTTGACCGCGGCGGGGTTCTCCGCCTTTTTCCGGCCCGCCTTCAGCTCCACGTCCCAGGCCTGTGCGGACTCCGCAACGCCCAGGGCCGCCAGATCGAGGGCGAGGCGAACGGTGTAGATGGCCTGTTTCGCCTGACGCTCGGCGGGAGCGGCGCCCCCGACCTCGGCCTTCGTCAACCCCCGCTGCCCGGCGTCGTACTCCGCCAGCGTCGGACCGCCTTCCTTGCCAGCCGGTTTCGCCGCGCCCGCCGGCCCGAAATGGCCGAGCGCGATCATCGCCTTGCCGCCCCGTGCCAGCACCAGGGCCCGCATCTCGGCGCCCTGCGTGCGCAGCGGGTAGCCGTCCTCCCAGTAGCGGAAGACCCGGCAGTCCGGCAGCCCGTAGCCGAAACGCGCCAGTTCGGTCTGGACGAACGAGACGGAGTTGTCGCCCTGGTGCATGCGGATCTCGTGCGGGAAGCAGACCGCCATGCCCGTCCGGTGCAGCCATTCGCGGGAAATCCCGTCGCCACCCTTGAGGATGTTGCCGGTGATGCCCACGGACAGGTTGCCGGCCTGGAGACCCAGGTTGTGTGCCAGGATCAGATCGAGATCCATGCGGTCCTGCAGGTCCATGCTCCCGAAATGCCCCTGGTCGCGCCATTCCCAGTCGAGATTGGCCGTGCCGAAGGAGAGCATGGGCACGATGTTGACGTTGGTCATGTGGATGTAGGTGATCGGCCGCTTGCCCATGACGTGCATCATCGTGGCGGTGCGCTTGACCAGCTCCCGGAACGCCATCAGGTGTACCCCGGCCCGCGGGCGGCCGGCATCGTCGACGTACCCTGGACCGCCGGCTTCGGCGGGCGCGTAGTTCGGCTGCAGGAAGAAGTTGTCCCAGTAGATGCCGTCGGCGAAGCTCTCGAGCATCTTCTTGTGATAGAAGAGCAGCATGTCGATGCGGCTGGGCACCGGTTCGACCTGGTACCAGCAGGCCACTCCGGGAAACTCGGCGTGGACCCGCCGGGGGCGTTCGAAGGTCGAGTAGTTGTTCCACCGCGGATCGACGATATCGCCCGACAGCCACTCGTCGATGTAGGTGGTGAGGAACTCCATCGTCTCGCCACTCGCGCCGCGCGGGTTGGTGTAGGGGATCACATAGCGGAACTTTCTCGTTTCCGGACGATTCGCGGGCGTGAAGCTGGACCATTGAAATCCGGCCCGCATCGCAGGCTCGATTTCCTGGCGTTGTTGATCCGTCAACCCGGAATACCTGGCAAACCACTGCTGTTCGTAATCCTTGTCCAGCTTGCCCGTGCGGCGTTGTTCGGCCAGCTTCTCCCAGAAGGAGTAATCCTTGCCGTCGGGGTACACCGACGTGGCGAAATGGCGCCCGCCCCAGTAGCCATTGCCGCCCCAGAAGCCGATCTGGACGCTTTGGACATCTCCATCGGTGCGCGTCGCCCACCAGCGACGCCAGTTGTAGGGCTCCTCCGGCATCGGCTTGGCGGGGGTGGCCTGGAGCGCAAAGGTGAGGGTGCGCGCACGGGCAAGGCGCGACGGTTTGGCGATCAGGTTGAGCCGCAAGAGCACCGTATCGCCCTCGCGGTCAATGACCATCATCGGGGTGTCTTTTTCCGTGATCCAGTCGCGGTCGTTGTCGGCCGCGAAGCAGATGCCGCGTTCGGGTCCGCCGAGATAGATGTAGGGCACGAAGACCCCGTTGAGCCGGGCGGGGACTTTCGACGAATCCCAGACCTTGCCC
>VGYW01000066.1 GCA_016872875.1 Planctomycetota bacterium
CTGGAAGTTGGGGACGCTTCGGCGCTGTGTGCCGGCCTGGAACACGCGGCCGCAGCGGCGAACCGTGTCGTCGAGGGCCTGGCAGAGGCCGATGGTGAGGCCGCAGGGCTTCTCGCTGTAGACGTCCTTGCCCGCCCTGGCCGCCAGGATCGAGGCGAGGGCGTGCCAGTGGTCGCCCGTGGCGATGAGCACGCAATCAACGTCGGGGCGGGCCAGCAACTCGAACATGTCGCGGTACATCGCGCAGTCCTGGTTGCCGTACTTGGCGTCGGCCATCTTCTTGACGCGCTCGCGGGCGGCGCGCTGCACGTCGCAGATGGCGGCGAACCGCACGTCCTTCTCCGCGAGCATGCAGGAGAGGACGTGTGTGCCTCGCGGCCCGATGCCGATAGCGCCCAGTACGATGCTCTCGCTCGGTGCCACCGCGCCCTCCCTGCCGAGCGCCGATGGCGCAACAA
This sequence comes from Planctomycetota bacterium, assembly GCA_016872875.1. The sequence goes on from VGYW01000066.1 coordinate 459, forward strand.
CCCACGGCGCGCCCAGGCCCGCCGCGGCGACGCCCAGGAAGCGCCTCCGTCCGATCCGGTTCACCCTGTTTTCTCCTGATGCGGCCTATCCGGCAATCAAAGGGGATGATTGGATGGGTGGATGAATGGATGATTGTCTGACACCCATCCACCCATCCAATCATCCATTCATCCCTCCAACACTCTACGCTTCCAGTTGCCCCAAAGCAAGAAGCCCTCCCGCGGGGCGTTGCCCCGCGGGAGGGCTCGAGTTTCGTCGCCGTTCTGCGCTCGGGCAGCGGCGCTCACTTCATCTTCGGAATCTCCATCTTCTTGTAGTCGGCGGGAACCGTGAAGAGGTCGTCGGCGGGCGCGGCGGTGTCAACCCACGTGAGCTTCATCTCCGACACGACGTTGCCCTCGGCGTCCTTCACCACGGTCTTGTAGGGGAAGCCGGGCAGCTCCACCTTCTTCATCGCGGCGGCCTGCGCCCCCTGCTGCATGGACTTGAAGACGTCCACGAGGCCCGCGAGGCCGGGGAGGTCCTTCGCCACCCACAGCTCGGAGGTCGTCTTGTCAATCGTCACGGTCCACTGTTCGCCGTCGCAGCTCTTGGCGCCGTCCTTTGCGATGGTGAGCTTGGTGCCTTCGGTGTTGAAGGCCACCTTCTCCGTGGTGCCCGTCTTCTTCACCTCCGGCTCCTTCACCTCGCCCCCCGGCGTGGCGTCGGGCATGGCCATCTCCATCGCCATCTTTTGGGCCGGCATCAGCGTGGTCATCTTCTTCTCAGCCGGATTCATGATCACGATGCTCTCCATGGCACCCATCTTCGTCTGGATCCGGATGAGCCCCTTCTTCACGGCCCATTCCGTGGCCGTCGGCTGGCCGCCGGGCATCTGCTTCGCGGTCATCTCGAAGCCCATCTTCCCCTCGAAGGCCTCGCCCGCCCAGCCCATCCCCGCCAGGGCAACGGACGCCAGCGCCACCCACGCCACTCGCCGCAGCGGTCTGCCGCTCATGCGCATCTCCTTACCGTGCCTCCCTTAGCCGCCCACATGCGAAACTCTACCATATTCCGCGTCGCGGATCAAACGCGGCACGAACGCGGCTTGACACGCTGCTGAGTGTGCGGGTAGACTCCCCTCTGCCACTTCGGGAGCATGACGGAGACCAGCATGCACGCTACAGCGTTCTTGGGTTGGCTTGCAGGCGCGATGGCGCTGGCGGCTGCCGTGGCCGCCGAGCGCCCAGATGTGGGGAAATCGCGTGTCCCGGCCTGGGACGCCCGCGGCCTCGGGCCGCTGCCGAGGCAGGGCATCGCCTGCCTGGACGTGAGCGACGACGGGCGCTTCGTGGCCGTGGGCACCATCGCCGCGCCCGGCGAGCCGAACCTCTTCGTGCTCGACGACAAGGGCAAGATCGTTCAGCAGCACCGCGCGGGTCTGCGATGGCTGAACGAGGTCTCCGTGTCGAACGACGGCAGCTTCGTCGCGGCGCTCTGCACCACGCCCGAGGGCACGGCGGGCGATTCGCCCCGCCTCTACGCCTTCCTGCGTGGCAAGGAGTTGACACAGGTCTCGCCGGCCTTCAGGCTGCGCGATTTCCGGCCGGGCGGCTTCCTCTTCCACTATGGCGACCACTCGAACCACCTGCCGCGCGTGGCTCAGCGGGCAGGCGACGAATGGGTCGTAGCCGGCGACGACCGCCTCTGGTGGCTCTCGCCTACTGAGGCAACGGCCCAGATCGCGCACCTCGGGAGCGGCGTGACGACCGCCTTCGCCGCGAGCCGGAGCGGGCGTGCCGTGGTCGGCCGCTTCCTCGGCCTCGGCGAGCAAGCCGCCAAGCTCCCCAATCTCCTCGTCCTCGAACGCGGCAAGGCAAAGCCCGTCTGGACCCGCCCCGTCAGCACGGATGTGGCCCCCTCGCCGGCGCCAGAGAAAGGGGTCTACGGCCCCCCTGCGCCACCCTATGAGGACCGCAAGTTCAGCGTCCCACTCGCCGTGGCGATTGATGCCGAAGGCGAGCAGGTGGCCGTGGCCGACTATGAGGGCTGGCAGCGGGTCTTCCGCCCGCGCGATGGCGGCGCCGAGTTCCCCTCCGTGCCCCGCGTCATGCCCTCGCGGCCGACCATCCACGTCTACGACGCCGATGGCAAGGTCATCTGCCGCATCGGCCCCGAACGCTTCAAGGAGCCGTTCTGGTGCGACCTCGCCTTCTCGCCCGACGGCAAGCAACTGCTCATCTCGCTCCACATGTGGCCCTCTCGCGGCCTCGGCGGCCGGCCGTTCCTCCCCGCCGATGAGGCGGCAGACACGCCCTATGTCCTCGACATTGCCAAAGCGGCCATTCAGCCGATGCCAGCCCGCCGGCCCCCAGGCATCGTGTGGGTCTTCTCCGATGGCGAGCGCCTCGCCATCGCCACAGCCGCTGGCGTCGTGGAGATGTATGACGCGCCTGACAAGGTGGTTTGGCGGACCGACCTGAATGAGGCCGTCCCGCCCGGCGACAAGCCGTGGACGAAGAAGCAGCAGCCGGGGAAGATCGCGCCAGGCATCTGGCGCACCAACGGCGGCTTCGCCCACAGCGACCTCGGCTCGCAATTGGTCATCGAGGCGCCCGACGGCCTGATCCTGATTGACCCCAACGCGGGCGCGTCGTTCGAGCAGAACTGGGCGCGGATTCAGGGGGCGGGCCTCGACCCGATGAAGCTCCGCTACGTGCTCCTCACCCACGAGCACGGCGACCACGCCCCCGGCTCCTATCTGTGGCGGGTCACGACCGGCGCACAGGTGGTCGCCAGCGCCGAGATGGCTTACATCCTCCAGCACCACCTGCCCAGCGAGACCGGCTACGGCTTCCACCCGCCGAATCCCGTGGACATCGCCCTCACCGAGGATAAGGAACTGGACCTCGCCGGCCTGAAGGTGAAGGCCATTCGGCTGCCTGGCCACACCTACGGCTCGATGGGCTACGTCTTTGCAAAGGAGGGCAGGACCTACGTGGCAACGGGCGACCTGATCATGCCGGGCGGCGTGCTCGGCTATTCGGGCAGCTTCGACTTCAGCGCGGAGAACGTGCTCGCCGGCCTGCGAAAGCTCGCCGCTCTGACGCCCGACGAGGTGCTCGGCGGCCACGGCGGCGGGCCGCCCGACAACTTCATCGCCGCAGGCATCGCCACGGGCGAGGCCACCGGCTGGTCGCGCATGAAGCCCGAAAAGCCCAACCCCCTCTTCGGCTTCAAGCAGGCAAACTACCTCGTCGCCGCCTGGCTCCAGCCCATCCAGGCCGCGGCCTATGGCGACATTGACGGCGACGGGCGGCCCGACGTGGCGGTCCTCGTCCCCAAGGGCAAAGGCTCCGCCATTCTCATCTATCTCAACAAGGGCGGGAAGTTCGCGGAGAAGCCCGATGCCGAGATTGAGCTGCCCGACCTCAGCCGCGGCTGGAAGCTCCGCATGGTCCGCGCGAGCGGAGGCAAGGGGGCCGACCTCTTCGCCTCAAGCGAGAGTCTAGCCTTCCTGCTCATTCCTGAACAGGCACAGCTCAAGTTCCGAACGGTCCCGCTGCCCGGCCTCACGCGCGCATCGCAGGTGATGACGGGGGATTTCAATGGCGACGGGCGGACCGATCTGCTCATCGGCGGGCGCTTCATCGGCGGCTACTCCATCGCCTATCAGGGCGAAGACGGCGTGTTCCGAGTCCGAAGCTACAAGGCCCCTGACCGCGGCTACTTCGGCGTTCAACTGGCCGACGTGAACGGCGACAAGCGCGACGACCTCATCTTCTCCTGCGGCGACATCTTCCTGCGAAAGGCCGACGGCTCATTCGAGGAAACGCCCTCCATCCGCCTCAAGACCCCGTCGGGCTCGGGCGAGCAGGCCGGCTGGGTCTTCCTCGCCGCCGCAGACTTCGACAAGGATGGCTGGACCGACGTGGCGCTCCTGGTCAGCGGCAAAGAAGGCACGATCGTGTCGCTCTACCGCAACACGAAGGACCCGAAGCAGCCCTTCGCCGAGAAGCCGAGCGCCGAGTTCGTTGCCACGGGCTGCGACATCATCCGCGACGGCCCCACCGTGGCCGACTGGAACGCTGACGGCATCCCCGACCTCATCCTGGCCACCCGCGAGAAGCCCTCGGCCCGCATCCTCCTCGGCGCCGCCGCCGACGGCCTCAGCCCCGACCGCGCCGTCACCGTCCCCCTCGACTACTCGCCCCACTTCGACACCCAGCTCGGCGTGGCCGACTTCAACGGCGACGGCCGGCCCGACCTCGCCGGCTTCGGCCCCTCCGCCGCCCAGGCCACCGGCGTCTACGTCTGGCTTCAGCCGTAGGCTCTTCCTCCCTCTCCCTCGGGGAGAGGGGTGGGGTGAGGGTGCTTCGGCTCCCGCAGGTCTCACGGAAGCACCCTCACCCCTGCCCTCCCCCCAAGGGGGAGGGAGGTGAGTCCCTCTCTCGTCAGATACGCGTTGTCATTTCGTCGCGGGCTTGCCGAACTGCTTCCAGTAGAGCTCCTTGAACGGGTTGACCGCGGGGCCAACCGCGTCCTCGTTCTCAAGGCAGGGGAGGACTTCGTCCCACCACTTGTCGTAGGTGGCCTCGAGCCGCTTCACCACGTCGGGGTGCTGGGCGGCGGTGTCGTTCTTCTCGCCGGGGTCGGCCTTGAGGTCGTAGAGCTCCCACTTCGCTCCGCCGCGCGAGACCATGATGTAGTTGCCATGGCGAATACTACAGTGGTCGTGCTTTGATGCCGCGGCCTTGCCGCGCGCCCAACGGCCCACGTGGGTGACCAGGTAGCGGTCGGGCCAGGCAGCCTGCGGGTCGGCGAGCAGGGGCAACAGGCTGAAGCCGTCCAGCTTCACGCCCTCGGGCGCCTTGGCCCCCGCGAGGTCGCAGAAGGTGGGGAAGACGTCCAGGTGGGCAGTCAGCTTCTCCGCGTCGGCCGGCTTGAGGGTGCCGGGCCACCGCCAGAAGCTCGGGACGCGCGTGCCGCCGTGATATGGGGTGCCCTTGCCGCTGCGCATCCCGGCGTTGTAGACGCCGAGGCCCGCCGTGCCGCCGTTGTCGGTCATGAAGACCACCAGCGTGTCGCGCTCGATGTCCAGCTCCTTCAGCCGGGCCAGGAGCTTGCCCACGTTGTCGTCTATGTTGGTGATCATGCCATAGAACTTCGCCACGTCGCGGCGCCCGCCGCCCTTCTTCTTCGCGTCGCGGGGCAGAGACGCCCCGCCTACATCCTTGTACATCGCCTCGTATTCCTCGGGGCAGATGAGGGGGCCGTGGGGGGCGTTGGGCGTGATGTAGGCGAGGAACGGCCCTTTGCCCTTCCTCTCGCCGATCCACTGCATGGCCTGGGCGAAGAAGACGTCGGTGCAGTAGCCATTGGTCTTGACGAACTTGCCGTTGTGGAGGATGGCGGGGTTGAAGTAGGAGTTGCCGGGCGCGTCGCCGCAACTGCCGGCATAGGTCTGGCCGATTCCGCCGCAGCCGTGGATGAACATCTCGTCGAAGCCGCGCTTGTCGGGCCAGCGCTCCGGCTCGTCGCCCAGGTGCCACTTGCCGAAGATGCCCGTCGTGTAGCCGGCGGCCTTGAGCAGTTGGACGATGGTGGTGGCCTTCAAGCTCATCCGCTCGCGTTCGAGGATGGTGTGCGTGACGCCGCTCCTGAACTCGTGCCGCCCCGTCATCAGCGAGCAGCGGGTGGGGGCGCAGGTGGGGCTGACGTGGAAGTCGGTGAACCGCACGCTCTCAGCGTGGAGGCGGTCGAGGTTGGGGGTCTTGATGATGGGGTTGCCGTGGCAGGCCAGGTCGCCGTAGCCCTGGTCGTCGGTCAGGATGAGGATGATGTTGGGCCTCTTGCCCGCCAGTGTGCTCTGCGCCTCCGCAGTCTTCCCCAGCACCAGCGCGGCCGAGCCGGCCGCAACGCCCTCCAGGAATGTCCGCCTGCTCAAGCGGTTCATAGTCTGCCCTCGAGGAGTCTCTGCTTCGCCTCCCAGTAGTAGTTGAAGTTCGCCCACGAGATGTCGGGCGGGAACGTGTGGTCGAGGTGGGGGATGAAGCCGCCCTCCTCGATGAGGGGGGCGAGCTCGCGGAGGGCGGCGTCAATCTCGGCCTTGCCCTTCGTCAGCTCGCGCTTGTCCACCGCGCCCCAGATGCGCAGCTCCTTGCCGAACTGCTTGCGGATGCGGTTCGGGTCCATGCTGGACGCGCGCTCGAAGGGCCAGTGGATGTCAATGCCCATCTCCATGTAGAGCGGGATGAGCGGCTCGGTGTTGCCATCGCTGTCGAGGCTACAGTACTTGACGCCGTGCGACTTCAGGTGGCCAATCACGCGGCGGTAGTGGGGCATGATGAATCGGCGGAAGCAGGCCGGGCTGCACAGCGGCCCGCTCTTGCACGCCATGTCCTCGAAGAAGTTGAAGTAGTCGAATTGCACGGCCTCGACGAATGGGCGCGTGGCCTCGATGGCGAAGTCGGCGATGAACTCGAACATCTCCTCGCAGAGGGCGGGCTGGTCGTAGAAGGCGAGCGAGAGGTTCTCCGTGCCCATCCATGCCCTTGCGACGCCGTAGAAGCCCGTGCAGGCGTTCTGGCCGAGGACCAGCACATGCTTGCGATTCTGCCAGTACGGAATCTTGCTCCGCCAGTACAGCGGGTAGCGGACCGGCGTGGCGGGGTCGTAGCGCTTCTTCATATCCCGCAGGTCGTCAAGCGTCTCGACGGGAAACCGCAGGTACTGGTCCATGCTCGCCCGCGTGCCGCGCACCGTGCCCTCGATGAGGGCTTTCGTCACGATGCCGTTGCCGTGCTGGATGATCTCGTAGGGGTCGGTCTTCTCAAGCACCTTGCTCTCAAAGCCAGGGATCATCCCCATGTTCACGGGCAGGAACTCCCGCTCGTCCATCCCCAGGCATTCCTCGCCCGTGAACCAGTCCCAGCGGAAGGTGTTGGGCTTCAGCCCCTCGGCCTGCCACCTGTCAATCGTCTGCCCCCAGCAGCCCAGCTCCCAGTTCGGCACCCTGTCGGGCGGCTGATACTCCATCACGGCCAGAAAGCGTTCGCGGGGGGGCATGGTCACTACCTCTTGGCCAAGGTGTCATGTTTCGTTGGCAAAACGGGTGTCCACACGCTATAATACCTGATGATGGCTAAGAGCGTTTACATCGAGACAACGATCCCCAGCGCCCACGCCTCACAGCGGTCGGACCCAGGCAGCGTCTATCGCCGAAAAACCACGCGCGCCTGGTGGGCAGAGCGGGCGCAGGCCTATGAGCTCGTGACCTCTGAGGCCACGCTCGAAGAGCTGGCATCGGGAGACTACCCGAGCAAGGACGATGCCCTCCAACTCTTAGAGGGCGTGCCTGTGCTCGAAATCACAGATGAGGCCATCGCAATCGCGGAGCTCTACATCAGGCATCACGTTATGCCGGCTCCCCGATCGGGCGACCCGCTGCACCTCGCGCTGGCCAGCCTTCACGAGGTGGACTACATCCTGACGTGGAATATACAACATCTGGCAAACCCGAACAAGCTTGAGCACATCACCGTTATCAACCGCCGCCTTGGGCTGCTCACCCCGACCATTGTCACGCCCGAGGCCCTGTGGAGTGAGGACGAAACATGAAAACCCGTGCGACACCGCCTGCCGACCCGCTCATTGACGACGTGCGAAGGGTCCGCGAATCACTCGTGCGCAAGTATGGTGGCCTCCGCGGCTGGGCCGAGCACCTGCGCGAGCTTCAGCAGCGCCATCCCGAGAGAGTCATCCCGCCGCGGGAGCGTATGGGAAGGTAGGACACAGCGCGCGAGGGCCAACGCTGCGCGTCACGCAACCATGCGGCGGAGACCGCGAGCGCCGAAGGCGAAGGGCTCTATTGCGAGTCTGGGGTCAAGGCTGGGCCGCCTCGGCGTCGGTTTCTTCGTTCCCGGACACGCCGGTAATCCCCGATGCCCAAGATACCACGCCTTCGGCTGCCTGGATGGCGGCGTCGCAGTCCTCCTCCGTCGTGGGTTCGATCGCGCTTGGGTAGCGGGCCACAACGGCGTAGTCCGTCAACTCCGCCGCTGCTGCAACCTCGGGCGGCACAGGCACACCCAACGTGACAGCGAGACTCACAAGATCAGCGATGTCGTGAATCTTCGGGAAGTCAACGCCCTTGAGCACAAGGACCGCCTTGATCGCTTTCTCCGCGGCCTGCTGGGCGTCGAAGCAGATGTCCTCAAGATAGACATCGGGCACGCCCCTGGTGGCCCTGGCCCGGGCCAGGTTGCTCCGGGCTCGGTTCAGCCACTCACGAGGATCGTTCGGGGGAAGATGCTGGGGTTGCGACATAGATGTCCACCCCCTCCTGAAGTGCTGAGCGATAGACGAGCCCAGGGCTGTGGCCGTAGCGCTCGATGTCCTCTGGCGTTGCCACGATCACGTCCACGGCCTGCCCCACGCCGATCATCCGGCGGTAGATGGCGCGCGCCAGGCGTCGGCGGTGGACCGGTCCCTGCTTGATCACGAGAAGGTCTATGTCGCTGTCCGGCCCCGTTTCCCCGCGGGCGGCGGAGCCGAACATGACGATGCGTTCGGGGTCTGCGACCTCGACGATCCGCCCCACAATGTCCTCTAGCACCGCTCGCTGAATCATGCGCGGCTCCTCATCCGCCGATATATCCTACCAGTGCCGGGCAACCAGCGCAAGGCGGCGTATCGCGGGATCACTTCTTCGTTTTGAAGACCCAGGCGAAGGGGACGGCGGCTTTGCCCTTGGTGTCGCGGAAGCCCCAGTTGCGGGGGCTGTTGGCGCCGACGGCGTAGAGGGTGTCGGGGCTGAGGCGGACGGGCAGGACGCAGGTGCGACCGTCGGCCTCCCAGCGCGGCTCGTCGGAACCGCGATAGCCGGGGTAGAGGCCGCACTCGACGACGATCATCCAGGACCAGGACTTCTCCTGAGCCATTGGGCGGTCGAATGTGACCTTGATCTCGCGCAGCGCGAAGTCAACGTCCTTCGCCCGGTTGGCCGGCTCGGTCTTCACCACGCAGGGCGGAAGGTCGGGGTCGAACTCCGCCGCCTTCTCGGCGGCGAAGGCCGCCAGGCCAAGGGCCAGCGACAGCCACAACGCCTTGCACATGCCATCCTCCTTTCACAGTTCCATCTCGGAGCGGGCGAGCATGTCGTCCTGGAAGCGCCTGTCGAGTTGGACGAAGTAAGCGGAGAAGCCGCCGACGCGGACCATGAGGTCGCGCCAGGCGTCGGGGTCGCGTTGGGCGGCGCGCAGGTCGTCGGTGCTGGCGATGGAAATCTGGAGCTGCTGGCCGCCCTGGCGGCAATAGGTTTCGATGGCGGCCTTGAGCTTCGCCCTCCCCTCCCCTCCCGCGACGACGTGCCTGGGGAAGCGCAGGCTGAGGACCATCGGGCCGTGGGCGTGCTTGTGGGGGAGGCGCAGGGTGGAGTTGAGGGTGGCGGTGAGGCCGCGGACGTTTCGCCCCTGGGCGGGGCCGGCGCAGTCGGCCAACGGCTCGCCGCGGCGGCGGCCGTCGGGCGTGGCGCCCGTCTGCGCACCCAGCTCCACGGCGCCCGACCAGCCGATGATGTCCATGCCCCACGGCCCGCCGAAGACGGTCTTGTGGCTCTTGATGTGGCCGTTGATGCGACCGACCTCGGCCGCGGCGTAGTCGTCGGCCTCGGGGTCCTCGTTGCCGAACTTGGGCATTCGCCGCAACAAGCGCTGCCGCAAGTCCTCGGCTCCCTCCCAGTTGCGGTTCAGGGCCGCCACCAGTTCGGGCAGGGAGATGAAGCGCTCCTCAAAAACCGCGCGGCGGATGGCGACGAGGGAGTCGGTGGTTGTCGTGAGGCCGACCATGTCCACCATCCCCTCGGAGTAGTCAGCGCCGCCCGCGTGCCAATCAATGCCGCGCTCCACGCACGAGTGGGTGAGGAGCGAGCGGATGAAGTCCCAGGCATGGCCGACGAGCTTGCGGCGATAGGCGTTCACGCCCTCGATGCGTTCGGTGATGTGGCGGTCCATCTGGCGGCGATAGGCCGCCTCGAACTGCTCCCACGTTGCGAATGAAACCGAGCCATCGCTGAGGACAAGCTCGAGGGGCTTGGCGGAGTTGACGATCACGTCCTCGTAGTTCCCGTGGCCGCGTCCGTGAGGAAAGGTCTGGCCGCAGCCGACGAAGGAGTAGTCGCGGGCGTGCTCGATGGCGATGCCGCGCTCGACCATTGCGGGGATGATTGCCTCATCGTTCACGATGGCGGGATACGTCGCCCCGTCAGCAATGCAGTCCACAACGGCGTCGAAGAGCTGCTGCGAGACGCCAGGGAACCATCGGAAGGCGGTGCGGGGCGAGAGGATGCGGAGGCGCTTGATGGCGCTCACGCACATCAGCGAAAGCTCGTTCGAGGCGTCGGAGCCATCGGTCAGTTGCCCGCCGATTGTCGCGCCGTAGGCCGTCTTCTCCTCGAGCTTCAGCCAGAGGCAATCCACGATTTCCTGGGCGGCCTCGCGGGTGATGGCGCCGCTCTCCATGCCTGCCCTGAGCGAAGTCGAAGGGTCGGCTTTCAGGTGGGGCCAGAGATAGCGGTCGAGCGGGCCTGGCGAATCGTGGCCGCTTAGCTGGAAGCCGAGGTAGAAGAGCTGGACGGCCTCGTGGAAGGAGCGAGGCGCGCCGTGGGCCACGTGGCGGCAGATGGCTGCGATGCGGCCAAGCTCATCCCGCCGCTCTCCGCTCTCCGCCTCAGCCGCCTCCTCTGCCGCTCTTGCGTGCGCCTCGATGTAGGCCGAGATACCATCGAGCACAATGGGCAGCGCCTCATACCAGCAGGTCACAGGCGAGACGCCTGTGCCACCGGGAATGGAGCCGCCGGCTTCTGTGTCCTGGTGGCACAGGCTTCCAGCCTGTGTCCTCTCCTTCTGCCAGTACACCACGTAGTCGCGGAGCGCACCGAGGCCGAGGGTGAGGAGCCGCTCCCAGGCATAGGTGAGGTGCATGGCCATCGGAGCGCAGTAGCCGCTCTCGGCGAACCAGCGGGTCCAATACGCCTCGATCTCGGCGAGCTTGGGCGCCGCCTCGGGCCGTTCTCTGCGCAGGACATCAAGATAGGCTCGGTCGAGCCTGATGCCCGAGGCGAAGGGAGTTGGCAGCCCGGTGACCACGCTCTTGAGGGTGTTGTTCCCGATGATGAGCTCGCCTGGCTTCACGAACGGCCTTGCCGCGGCCATCTCGGCGGCCTGGGCCGTGGCGAAGCGGCGGCAAGGGTCCAGCCCCTCCGCCGCGACCCAAGCCTCGTGAAACGGCTCGGCCCAGACCTGTCGCGGCGGGTCTTTCAGGTGCGCGCGAATCACCGCCAGGCGGCTCTCATGATTCCGCGTGCAAGTGTGCACGCCCTACCTCCGTACCCTGAAACCGAACACCGAACACCCAAAAACCGCTTTCGGGGCGGCTCACTGCCCGGCCTTGAGGACCGCCGCGGCGTGGCGGGCGAAGTGGCCGTGGTAGTCCTTAGTGTACTCCTCAAGAACCTGCTTTCCAAGGCCCTCCTTGTCGCCGCAGCGGAAGAGCGCGCGGGCGAGCATCAGCTCGCGGAGCGCGTTGGAGCGCGGCTCGGTGGCGGTCCAACTGCGGTGCTTGTCGGCGCGTTGGAGCGCGCCTTCGGGAGTTGCGATGGCGTGGCCGCGGATGCCGGGCTTGGCGAGAAGCTCGGCGAGGGGGCCGGCCGCTGCGGGGTCGCGGAGCTGCTCGAGGGCGAGGGCAATCGCGCGGAAGTGAGAGAAGGCGTCCTTGGCCTCCAGAGCCTTCATCTTCTTGGCGGCGGCTTCGATGGCGCGCTTGTCGCGGGCGCGGCCGAGGGCGTAGATGTAGGTGTCCACGTCGCTCATGTTGCGCCCGAACTGGCCCATGCCCTTGTAGTGCCAGCCTTTGCCCATGTCGGGCGCGGACTCGATGGCCTTCAGCAGGTCGGGCGCGCCGGCCGGGTCGCCGAGGACGCCCAGGACGTGGGCGTAGATGAGCTTGCTCTCGGGCGGGCACTCGGCGTATGCCTGGCGGACGAGCGGCGTCGCCTCCTTCGCGTGGGCCAGCACCACCGCGACGTCCTTGTAGTTGTCGCGGACGTTGTAGACGGCCTCCTTGATCTTCTCGGGCGGGAGGGGGAACGAATCCTTGTCAGTGAGGACCCCTTGTGTGAGGTTTCCGATGCCGACGAGGTGCTCCTGGAGCTTCTTGAAGTCCACCTTGCGCACCGAGGCGCCGGCCTTGGCGGCCATCGCGGCGGCGGAGCCGGCCGCGTAGCCGCCGTTCTCGATGTCGGGCTGCATGCGGATGAGCGGCACGGCGTCGCGGTGGGCGCTGATGCCCAGGCCGATGACCAGGATGCCGTCGAGCCCCTCGGGCAGCATCGCGCGGTAGGGGATGTTGGTGATGAAGCCCTTGCCGCCGTGGGGGTGCTGGAGCGTGAAATACGGGTCCATCGTGTAGCCGTGGGTGTCGAAGTCCGAGCGGGCCTGCACCACGGTGTCGGGGTGGGTGCGGCCGAGCACCTGGTCGAGGATGGTGATGGTGTGGCCGCCGACGATGCGGCGGCGCTCGCGGGTGTCAATGAGCTGCCCCAGGTCGAAGGCGTTCCCCGCCATCCGCTTCGCGTAGAGGTAGAGGTGCCAAACGTCCATCATGTCCGTCTCGTCCGTGATCGTGTAGTCGGTATTGGTGTAGCTTGCGCCGAGGTTTCGGGGCGGGAGGCCGGTGCCCTGGAGCGCGATGTCGCTCTCGTCCGTGTAGATGCAGCGTGCGCCCGCTGCCGCTGCGATGTCGGAGTTGCCCGTCGCGTCAATCACGGTCTTGGCGAGGACCACGCCGCGTCCGTAAGGGGTTGCGACGATGGCGCCGCGGACCCGCTTGTCTTCTACCAGGGCTCCGCAGCCCACGGAGCCGAACCAGATGTCGGCTCTTGCCTCGCGGAGCTCGGCCCGCCACCATTCGGCCTTCTCCTCGATGCCCCAGCGCGCCTTGCCATCGAGGATGGTCTTACAGAAGCCCACGCGGTTGCCCCAATAGTAGGTGGAGATTGCGCCCAGGGTGCCGACGCCGCCGAGGCCGTGGAGGTGTTCGACGACGAGGGTCTTCGCCCCTTGGCGCGCGGCGGCGATGCCGGCCGGCGCGCCGCCCGTGCCGCCGCCGATCACCACCACATCGTAGCTGCCCAGCACCGGCAGCGGTCGCTCCTCCTGGGGGATAGTCGGGAGCTTCTGGAACTCGCGGACTCCTGCGAGGATTTCCATTACGTCGCCCTTGGCCGCGGAGGTGGCCCTAGAGCCGGCAACCTTTGGCTCCTTCGGCTCGGGCAGCTTCTTGGCCTCCGCCGCGGCTGCGGCGCCGATGCGGGTGCCGAGGTCAATGAGGGCGATAGGCCGCATCAGCTTCTCGGCCTGCTCGCGCGGCACATCGGAGCAGCCGCCCAGGATGTAGAGCCGCTCGACCCCCGCCGGGCGGCAGGCGTCGAGCTCGGAGCCCCCTTGCCCCACCACGGGGTCGGGTGGGACGTGGAAGAGGATGTCGGAGGTGAACTGCTGCGCGGCGTCGAAGGTGAGGTCGCGGGCCACCTGGTCGGCTGCGGCGTAGGCGGCGTAGCTCGCGTCGGCCATCGGCACCTTCAGCGTGTAGTCAATGATTGGGTATGCCTGAGCACCCGTGCGGCCTGGTGCCGCGAAGGAGCCGACGATGCGCGAGGCCACGATGCCCTGGCTCGGCTGCGGCTTGCCGCCGATGACCACCCGCTTCACCGTCTGCGCGCCGCCGGGGAAGGGGTGGAACTTCGCCGCGGTCATTCGCGCCACCGTCGCCCGCTCGGTGGCGTCGATAACCACTTTGGCCACAACAGCCTGCCGCCCGGCCCGGTTGGCCATCACGATGCCGCAGGGCCTCCCTTCGGCGTCGGTGAGCACGTCGGTCGGGAAGCACGAATACAGGAACTCCACCTTCGCATCAAGGAGCGCCTGATCGAGCGTCCGCTTGACATGGAGCGGCGTCGCCGGGGGCATGTTTGTAGTTCCGCCTTTAGGCGGTCTTTCCTCTTTGGGCTTCTCGGCGCCCACGATGGCAATCTCGCCCACGAGGATGCGCTTGAGACCCTCGCGTCGCTTGACAACGAAGCGCACGTATCGGGCCTCGGCGCCAACCGGCGCGCTCATCAGGAGCGCCGCGCCCATGTCGTCGCCCGTGGCTGGCCTATCGTTCTTGAGCGCCGCGGCCTCCTTCCACGCCTGCTTGTCGTCGCTCGTGGCAATGGCCACAGAATCGAAGAGGTAGTCTTTGTTGTGATAGACCATCGCGTGTGCCTTCTCGACCCGCAGCTTCTTGCCGAGGTCGGCGGTGATCGTGGGGTCGCCATCGTATTGCACGCTCTCGGCGGCAGCGCTCGACCACTGGCCGTCGCTCAGGAGCGAGGGCGGCCTGGTGTCCTCGTGCTGGGCCATCGAGGGCAGATCGGCCTCGTAAGTGAAGGGGAGCGTGTTGCCGAGGTCGGCCGTGGGCTGTGCCCGCCCCGAGAAGATCGCCTTGGCGAGCGGCGAGGCGGGCGTTTCGCCCTCTTCGAGCCAGAGGCGGAGCGTGCCCGCCACGTCCTCGCCCAGATATGGCCTGGGCGCGGCGAGGAACACCTTTGCCCCGCCCTTCGCCGCCTCGGCCGCGGCCGCCACCGCCCCCGTGCTCCCGCCCACCACCACAACGTCCACCTGGTAGGCCACGGGGACCTTCCGCGCCGATTCCGTCACCTGCGGCGTCGCGCCGAGTGCCGCGGCGCAAAGGAAGGCGAAGCACAGGCTCAGCGTCAGGCAGCGATTCATGGCGTGTCTCCCGCGGGCAATCTCACAACGCGGCCGGTGGCCGCAGCCAAGAAGGATGGCTGGAAGGATGGATGAATGGATAGTTGTCTGACACCCATCCACCCATCCATTCATCCTCACACAGGAGACTATAGGGCAGAGCGCCGAAGATTTCAAGGCGGGGTGGGGGCGCGAGGAGATTGGGGGTTCGTGCAAGGGACCACAGGGACCCGAGGGACCACAGCGACACAGACCCGCCGCCCACGCCAGACGCGTCTCTGCACAGGTCTCTGTGGTCCTTGTGGTCCCTGAGGTCCCTTCCCCCCACGACAAGGACCCGCGCAGCTCGCGCCGCGCGGGTCCCTGGTTGGCTTGGATGTGCCCTTCCAGCTACTTCCTCTTGTCGTGCGGCACGGCCACGGAAAAGACTCCTGGAGTCTTTTCCGCATACTGTGCCAAACATCAGGTGCGCAGTTGACCCACCATGGGCAGAACGGCCCCGGATGCGTCCGGATCGCCAAAATACCCATAGTGGACCAGGTTTAGGCTTGGTCCACTATGGCGGGACCGCCACGGAAGCGTCCGGATCGCCAGAACGCTCATAGTGGACCAGCTATCGGGGGCGCAGGGTTGGCCCAGTATGGAGGGGCGAGGGGCGGGGGGCGGTACGCGAAAGAGCCTGTGAAGAGGTGACACGGACATACACGGACGGACACGGACGCACGCCCATCGCCGAGGAATCTGCCCGTCCGTGCTTGTCAGTGGGCGTCCGTGTGGTTTCTTCTCAAGCTCGAAGGCGTTCCGCTCCTCAGAAGCGGGCCTTGGCCTCCAGCTTGCCCAGCGGGGCCTGGGTGCTGGTCGGCGCGCGGAGGACGAGGAGGCCGCTGAGGGCGGGGACGAAGAGCCAGTCGCCGCGCTTGCGGCCGACGGACCATTGGTAGCCGACGTGGCGGCGGTCGAAGAAGCGCGGCGCCGCGGGCTCCGAGATGTCGTAACACTCGATTGCGCCGTAGTTTCCGATGAAGAGGTAGTCGCCGTCGGCGATGATGTCCTGGTCGAAGTCGGCCCAGGCGGAGCAGGGCTCGTCGGGGAGGTCGGGGCGCGGGTCGTAGGTGCGGAGCCAGCGGGGCTGGCGGGGGTCGCGGACGTCCAGGATGTGGAGGTAGTTGGCGCCCTTGCGTTCGAGGCCGCGGGCGGTGATGTAGGCGTGGCCCTTTGCGATGGCGATGCCGGACATCATCTCGCCCATCTTCTCGGGCCAGGAGCGGTTGAGGTCGAGCTGGGAGACGACGGCGGGCCTGGCGGGGTCGGCGGCGTCCACGATGGCAAAGGTGCCCTTTGCGCTGCCGAGGTAGACCTTGTCGCCGCGGGCGCAGAGGAGGTCGGCTTCGGGGACCTCGGCGGCGGAGAGGAAGGCGGGGCTTCGGGGGTTCTTGAGGTCGTAGAGGAGGAGTCGCTTGCGTGCGAGGACGAAGGCGTGGTCGCCCCAGAGGTCAATGCAGGCGCCGCCGACCTGGAGGGGCTTGCCCTGTTCGTCCTTGAACTCGGCGGCAAAGGCGGGCTTGGCGCCGTCGCGGGCGTCCACGGCGAGGAGGCCGCGGGCCTGGCGCGGGATGTAGAGGAAGCCGTCCTTGCCCGCGACCGTGTTGTTGCCGCGCCGCGAGTTGCCGTAGGGCACCCAGGCGCCATCCCAGTATTCGCCGAGGCGCTTGGGGGCGAGGGGGTTGGCGATGTCGAGGATGAAGACGGCGCCGCCGAAGGTCTGCCACTGGTAGGCGCGGTCGCCGTCGAGCCAGAGGGCGTCAGATTCCCCCGCCGTGGCGACGCCGCCGACGCGGCGCGGGTTCTTCGGCTCCGAGAGGTCGAAGACCCACAGCCCGTAGTTGTAGTCGGCCACGTAGGCCGTGTCGCCCACAATCGCCAGGCTGCCGAAGGCGCTGGGGACCGAGTGCTCGTAGAGGCCGACCGGTTTGCCCTTGTCCTTTGCGATTTCATAGACGAACCAGCGGCTGTCGGGCGAGTTAGCCCCGAGGCTGTATTGGCCCGGCCCCTCCTTGCCGTCAATCAGGTAGAAGAGGCCCTTGTGGAAGGTGCCGAAGAGGTGTCGCCCGCACTTCTCGGGGAGCGGGATCGAGGCGAGCTTCTCGGCGGCGAACGTCCCCTTCGCCTCGTAGCGATAGAGGTCAATGGTCTTCTCGAGGCGCAGGGCGAGGTGTTCGGCAGAGGCGGCCATGAGGCTGGCGCTCTGCTTGCCGCCGGCGAACCTCTCGCGGGGCACGGCGCCAGGGAGCAGCTTCGGCTTACGAGGGGCCGACACGTCGAGGAGCCGGATGGAGTCCTCGATGTAGACCAGTCCTGGAGCCAAGAATGCCGAGACCCCTTCCACCTTGCCGATCTCGCGCGGCCAGAGCGGGTCGGCGAGGTCGTGGACCCACAGGGTCGGCTTCGCGCCGCCCAGCGAGTAGCCGACGCCCTCGGCCTCAAAGACGTGGGACATCCGCCCGTGCTTGCCCCGGCTGAACTGCACGTTTCGCAAAGGACCGGGGCGGAGCGGATTCGAGAGGTCGTCCACAAGGATGAGGCCGCGCCGCGACGACTCAAAGTAGGCCCTCTGGCGGAACGGGAGCAAGGTGTGGGAGAAGTACCAGGAGAGGACTTGGCCGACGACGCGCGGCTTCGCCTTGTCCGAGATGTCCACGATGCTGTAATGCCCCTCGCCAGGGCCAACGAAGGCATAGTTGCCCCGCACCACGATAGGCGGGCCTGGCACGCCGAAGCCGGTCGGGAGCGCGGCGGCGAGCTGGAGCTTGCGGGGATTGGCTGTGGCGAACTTGGTCCGGCCCGAGGCCGGGTCAATCGCGAGCACGCCCGCGGACACGGGCATCTCCGGCCAGCCCGCCTCATCCGAGAGGTCCCAGCCGTGGGGCCTCAGCGGGTAGGCGAAGTCGCGCTTCACGGCGTAGGCCAGGGAGCAAACGTCCAGGCCGTCATCCGTCACCACGAGGCCGTTCGCGGCGCCGTAGGCGGCGGCCACGTCCTCGCGGCGCAGGTCGGCGCCGTCGGCCTTCTTCATCGGGCGGTCCGCTCCGTCGGGCGCGAGGCGAAAGGCCCCGAGCCTTCGCTCCCATTCGCCTCGCGCGGCGGCGAGCCGCTCCTGCCATGGTGCGCCCAGCGCGAAGACGCGCCGCAGCGGCTCGCTCCACCCGACGCGGCACTCGAAGAAGTAGATGCCGCCAAGGGGCTCCTGGCGGACGAGCTTGAGCCGCACCTTGCTCTTGGCGGGCACCGTTGCTTCGATGCTTTGGAGCGCGGCGCGGCGCGTGGCGGGGTCGAGCGGCTCGGCCGCCCAGGGGCCGAAGCGGTAGCGCACCTCGGCGGTGCGCGCCATCTCGCGGCTGTTC
This sequence comes from Planctomycetota bacterium, assembly GCA_016872875.1. Next base: position 18,650 of record VGYW01000066.1, read on the forward strand.
TCGACGTCCAGCTCGAACGTCGCCTCAGTCTCCGTCTGGCCGGCCAGTCGGACGCGGAGAGCGAAGGGGGAGTCGAAGAAGGGCTCGCCGACGGCGGCCTCGTTGTTGCCCGCGGGCTTCGTGAGGCGGACGGCTCGGACCTCGAGCGGGAAGTCGGGCACGCCGTTGCGGTCGCCCCCCTCGCAACGGACCCCGAGGGCGGGAGCGCGCTTCGCGGGGGCGTCCACGACTGGCGAGGCGATGCTGTTGGCCGCCTCGCCGGTCTGGTCGTAGAATGCCTCGCCGCCGCCCGCGACGCGCAGCGGGATGTTCGCGGCGAGGAGGCGCCAGCCCATCCAGGCCTGCCCATCGTTCATGGCCTGAAGGAAGGCCTCGCCGCTGCGGTCGGTGTAGAGCACCTCGATGCGGAGCGGCTCGCCGTCGTTCCGCGCCCAGAGGCACAGTTGCTGAGCGGGAACGGGGTCGGCGTTCCACGGGTCGTCGTCGGGGGCCACGACCCGCACGAGGTCGAGGGTGGCAGGCTCCTGCCCAAAGGCAAACGACACGGGGAGGCCAACCTCCCCGAGGTTCGAGACCTTCGGCAGGTTACTAGGGTCGTTAACCTCCCGAAGGTCTGGAACCTTCGGGAGGTTAGTGTCGAAGTGCGCGCGCCAGTTGCCGGCCCGCGCCCGCTCGTGGCCCTCGCCCACCGCGAAGGCCAGTTGCGCCGGCGGGGGCGAGCGGAACCAGTCCTCCTCCGCCTCGGCCTCGCCCGAGTAGGCGACGACCTGCTCGATCTTGACGGGTGAGCCTTGCTTCTGAATCGTGATGAGGTGCGGGCCGGCCGGCAGCTCGACGGCCTCGTCCATCGCCACCCAATGCCACAGGCGGCCGTTCTGCTGAAACACGCTCTTCACCAGCTCGCCGTCGAGGCTCAGGTAGAGGTTTCGGGCCATCTCCTGCATGGTGAGGCCCTCGAACATGTTCTTCCCCTCGAAGAACACGCGAGCGAAGATGCGGGCCTTCGCGGCCCGCCGCGTGCGGAAGACCGTGCGGAGGGAGTCCGCGTCGTCGTGGAGGACGGCCACGGTCGCCTTGCCGAGTCGCTCGCGGCGGCAGTCGGCCCGCTCGAAGTCGGCGGCGGGGAGGACCAGGCTGTCGCCCCGACGCCATTCCACCCCCTCGCTGGCCGGCACGTTGGCGAGCCAGGGCTGGGTCCAGGCCGGCTCCTTGCCCCAATAGAGCGCCACCTGGTCAACCCGCTGCCCGGTGCCTGCGGCGGGGCTGATGGCGAGCTCGGTCTTGCCCGCCGCCAGCTTGGCCGTGCCCGCCCGCACCCAGTGCCAGACCTGGAAGTTCCCGACGTCCCAGCGTCCGGCCCCCGTCGCCTGCCGCGCCGTGACGGCGAACACCTCCTCGCCCAGCTTCAGGGTGAGAGCGTCATTGCCGCCCCACGGGAAGTAGACTCGCGCCCAGACCTGTGCCTCGGCGGGCTTCGGGAGCTCCACGGCGGTCTTGATGACGCTCTCCTTCTTCGGGAACGCCACGCCTGTGACCCCGCGGAAGCTCCTTCGCTCCGCCTGCACCTCGGCGAACTGCTCGGCCTGAAGGACAACGCAGTCCTGCGCCAGCGCGCTCATGCCCGCGGCCAGCGCCAGCCCAGCGACGAAACCCGCGCGATGTGTCTTCACTGCCCCGTCCTCCAAGAGAGTGGCTCGGCGCCTAGCACTATATTGGACATGGGCGAAGAAGGCAAGCGGCCATGTCAACTGTCCGGTTTGTGATGGGTCTGCCCGGCTCACGCTAGGCGCAGGACTAGGGTGTGGGTGTGCTGCCGGAACTCGATGTTGAGCCTGTCAAAGAGGTCCAGGCGCCCGAGCAGGAGCGGGACGTCCTCCATCTTACACCAGCCAATTCGCATGGGGAACTCAATGTGCCGAATCCGGACTCGTGCGGAGCAAAGGTGGTAGAGCAGGGGGCCACTGCCAACCCCTTTGAGTTCCGCACTCACCGCGCCGTCAGTGCTCAAACCGATCAGCCGCCCGAAGGAATGTGGGATGATTGAGAGGTCGGCGCCTGAATCGAGAAGGAACTTGGCCGTGGCTACCCCCGTGGGTCCGCGAACGCTGACAGGTATGAGGGGCTTCCACAGGGTTCCGAGGGAGGGCGAGAAGAAGGGTGTGAAGGGGAAGATCAACTCTTCGCTCATGGGACTTCCAGCACGTCGGGGCTGAAGCCTCGCGCCATCAGCGGCTCGTGGCCGAGATTCCGGGCTTGCGTCAACACGTCAGCGAAGACCTTCCCGTGCGCCACAATCCTGCCGTCGGCCACCGCGATGAACTCGTCGGGGTAGCGAGTAAGCTCCTCGGGGTGTTCCGCGAGCCACTGGTCGTCTTGTTCGGTTGTTGTGGCCATAGGCATAGCTTCCTTTCTCGTCGATCATTTTACCTGGGTGGCGCCTGGGTGGCAAGTGAGCCGGCAGCCCGCGGGCCAAGGCCTGCTTCTGAGCCCTCCTACGGGACGGCGCAGGTGTCAGTGGCCGCGGCGTCGAACCGCACGGCGATGACCCGGCGGTTGACGCTGTCCGAGACGTAGAGCTTGCCGTCGGCCTCGGCGTAGTCGCACTCGGTGGGCCAGGCGAAGGCGATCTCCGGCTCGGGCGCCTTGCTCTTCGGGCCGGCCGAGTCGGCGTTGCCGTAGGCCCCGATGCGGGCCAGGCGATTGCCGGCCGCGTCCACCATCTCCACCGAGGAGTAGAACGCGCTCGGCGCGTAGACTCGCCCGTAGGGGTCGGCGTCCAACTGCGACTGTAGGCACTCGCAGCCGTCGTCGCCCGTGAAGGCGTCGAATGAGTGCGGGATGATGCCGATGCCGGGGTAGCGCCACTTGGCCCCGGCCACCTTCACGTCCCAGCCGAGGTAGCCGCTCTTGTAGGCGGCCGCGTCGGGCGGGGCGTTCGCCAGGGCCAGGCTCTCGTCAATGAATTGGGCTTTGGCGCTGAAGTTGCCGTAGACCTGTCCGCCCTCGGGGCCGAACTTGAAGATGGCGCCCATGTGGAAGAGGTAGGGGTTGGCGTAGAGATAGCTCCAGGGCGCGGGGCGGTCCACCTTGCGATAGTAGCGCCAGGGCTGCGCGGGCACCGCCTGGGCGAAGTCGGGCGGGATAGGCTCGGCGGCCGGCTTGAGGTTCATGCCGAGGTAGACGTTGCCGCGGTTGTCCACCCCGATGCCCGAGTCGCCGCTGCCCGCGCCGTTGATGAGGGCCGCCTTCTTGAGCGTGCCGTCCGGCCCCCAGACGTCCACCGTCGCCACGCAGGCGTGGTCGGGAGAGCGGCGGACGTAGAGGTCGCCGTTCGGGGCGATGCAGTGGCCGCGGAGGCCCATGTTCGGCCCGTAGCCCCGGAACTTCACCGCCAGCTTGTTCGTGCCGGTGGCCGTGAAGGGCAAGGGCTTGCCCTGCGGGTCCACGCGCACGAGGGCGTTCGAGCCGTAGGGGCCCATCAGGTAGATGTTGCCGTCCCTGTCCACGGCCAGGTCGTTGCCCGGCAATCGGAAAGGGCTTGCCTTGCCCGTCGCGAGGTCAATGAGGAGGTGTCCCGCGCCGTGCTCGCCGACGATGAGGCGGTTGCGTGGCGGGTCGGCGGCGAGGAAGCTGGGGCAGTGGAGTCCGCCCGGCTCGCCGGCCGGCTCGCCCAGGCTCAGCTTCCCGCCCTCGTCGGTGATCGGGACCAACGCGCAGGGCCGACCGTAGCCGGTGTAGATGGACACCCAGAGCCGCGGCGGGGTGGCCGAGGGGTCCAGGGCCATGCGCTCGGCGGCGCGTTTCTTGACCTCGAAGTCCAGGCGAGCCAGCTCCCGGGGCGCCTCGCCCTTCCAGGGCGCGAGCTTGAGGATGCGGCTGGTCACCGGGTCGTCGCTCTTGTTCACAAGGTCGTAGGAGCGCGCGCCCTTGCGGCAGAGGAGGTAGACCTCGCCCGCCGGCCCCAGGGCGATCTGCTCGGGGTCCGGGGCGGGGAACTTGCCGAGCAGCTTGCCCTCCTGGGAGTAGACCTTGACCCTGCCGTTGCCGCGGTCGCAGACGTAGAGCCGGCCCTGCGAGTCGAAGGCCAGGCCCTGGGGGTCGTTGAACGCCTCGTCGCCGGCGCCGGGCTCCTTGCCGCCGAGCCACGGGGAGCCGAGCTCCTTGTCGGTCCACCTGAGCCGGTAGACGCCGTGGTGCCACTCGCCCTTCTCGAAGTAGCCGAGCTTGAAGTCCTGCACCAGGTATATCCACTGGCCGTCGGGGCTGACGGCCAGGCGGTCCATGCCCACGGCGTAGCCCTCGCCGGCGCCGCCCAGGAAGCCGCGGGCCTTGCGTATCTGCGGCCCCACGAAGCCCGTCTTCTCCGGGGCGCCGCCCTCCGGGTGGAAGGCGAGCAGGTGGCGCGCCGGGCCGTGGTTGCACATCGAGCCGACCGCGCTCGCCGCCAGCAGGTAGCCGTCCGGGTGCCAGGCCATCGTTTGCCCGCGGATGCCGGCGACGAGTGGGGACAGGCTGTGGGCCTGGCCGTTGAAGACAAGCGGCTGGCGCCGCCCGCCAACCTTCACGTGGCCCACCGGCTCCGTGCGCGTCTCCGGCGTGCCCGACGCATAGGGCATGATGGTGCGCAGGTATCTCCCCTGGCGGTCAAGGACCCGCAGCTCCGCCCGGCCCCTGAACGGGTCGGCCAGCAGGACGAAGAGCTCGCCCCCGGGACCGACGGTGAGCGCGCACACGTCGCCGCTGAGCGTGTTGTCGTTCCTGCCCAGGACCTTGTCCAGCCTGGGCTGTAGCCCCAGGCGCACCCGAACTCGGAAAGGCCCGCCGGTGGCCGGGCGGCCGGCGTCGTCCTTGCCATCCCACAGCACCGCCTGGGCCAGGGAGTCCTTCTGGAACGGCTCGGGGGCGTTCCTGCCCAGGAGTCCCGCGGCCAGGTGGCGGGCCACGCCGCCCGCGGCGTCGAGCACTGCCACCTCGACATCCGCCGGCGCGGAGACGGCGAAGGAGACCCGCACGTTGCCCCCATCCTTCGCGGCAGCCGGCCTGGCCGTGAACGCGGCCTCGCCAGCCGGGGACGCCGCGGAGGCGACGGCCAGCGCCAGGCCGACCATGCCGATACGGTGATCTGCGTGGTTCATCGTTCGCTCTTCTCCATCAGTCGGTTCGCGTCGCTCAAGCGGCAGCGGCCTCGGCCGAGCCCCACACATACTAAGGGGAGCACAAAGCTGTTTACACTCCGCCAGGGCCACAGGTTTGTAGTGCGGCCTTCAGGCCGTTCCGGGAAGAACGGGCTAAAGCCCGCACTACGAACGCGTGTAAACTGTTGGGAACGTCCCAAGTTCTTGAGCCTCCCCGGGCGACGCTCTCCGCGCCGCGGGAACGCAAAGGCGAACTCGCCTCTGGGGGACCAGTCCCCCAGACCCCCTGGGATTTATCGCATTCGGCCACCGGCACGTCTCTTGCTGCGGCGGGTAGCCGAGCACGAAGCGATACCAGTTGTGGATCGGCTCGTCATCGGTTTGGAGCCGGTTCTTGACCACATACTCCGCCACCGATGGTTCGGCTACGGCCGGCTCGCCCCGCGCTATCTTGAGGACCTTTGTTGATGTACGAGCCATGCCGGGCGACCCTGGTGGCGGCCGGAACAAGCGCCAAGACTATGCGGATTCTACACTTGATCGCCGAGTCCGTCAAGCGCGGGCGGCTGCGACTTGACACAAAGCCGCATTCCCACTATGAAGGGGATTGGGCGTGGCCCCTTTCGGACACCGCCTGCCTATGGTAGGGGCAGCCCTTGTGGCTGCCCGCCCCGGAATGCAGGCAAGCCCTCGACTTGGGCAGCCACAAGGACTGCCCCTACCGGCCCGCCGCGGCGGGGCGTCCGAAAAGGGCCACGCACAAAGGAATTGGCGAGGAACGGAGAGCGAGCATGCAGAATGCGATGACAGCCCTTGTGGTGTTGGTGGTTGCCCTCGCGCACGCCTCGGCCGGCGAGCAGTGGGCCTGGGAGCGGAAGACGAATGTGCTCGCGGAACGCCGCGAGGCGGCGGCTATGCTGGTGGGCTACTTCGAGGAGATGTGCCGCCCAAAGCCGCTCGAGGTGCGAAAGGGCGAAGAGCTCAAGGCACACCAGAGGGCGCTGCGCCAGAAGCTCCTCGAGTGCGCGGGGCTGTGGCCGCTGCCGGAGCGTGTGCCGCTCGACGCCCGCCTGTCCGAGCCGCTCGACCACGACTGGTGCACCGTGCGCCGCGTGGCGTATCAGCTCTGGCCAGAGGTCTACAGCACGGGACTACTCTATGTGCCGAAGCAATTCGCGGAGAAGCCTGCCCCCGCAATCCTCCGCACCCACGGCCACTGGCCCAACGGCAACGCCAACCCCGAGGTCCAGAAGAGCTGCCTCGTCCCCGCCAAAATGGGCTACATCGTCTTCTCCTCGGCCCAGAACCACTACGAAGACCTGCCGCTCGGCGTCTCGCACCAGACGCTGATGATCTGGAACAACATCCGCGCGCTCGATTACCTCCAAAGCCTGCCCGAGGCGGACGCCAAGCGAATCGGGGTGACGGGTTGCTCGGGCGGCGGGCTCCAGGCCCAGATGCTCGTCGCCGCCGACGTGCGGGTCCGAGCCGCCTCCATCGTGGGCATGACCTGCGACTACCGCGAGATCGTCTTCCCCGGCGCCGCCCACTGCGCCTGCAACCACTTCCCAAACGTCATGCGCCACACCGACGAGCCGGAGCTCTCCGCACTCGGCCTCCCATGCCCAGTCCAATACCTGACGATGAACGACTGGACCCGCTCCTTCGAGGCCAACAACTATCCAGTGATTCGCAAGCTCTACGAGGCCAACGGCCTGGCGGACCGCACGGACTGCAAGTACTGGCCGACCGGCCACGACTACGCGAAGGAGAAACGCGAGAGGATGTACTGGTGGATGGAGAAGTGGCTGCGGGGCAAGGACGCCGGCGGCCCAATCCCCGAGCCCGAGGCCAAGCCCTTTCCCGTCGAGGCCATCGAGAAGCTCAAGGCCGATACGAAGGGCGACAAGGGCTTCGGCCACATCAGCCGCCTGTTTGCCCAGAAGGCCGGCGGCCCGCCCAAGCTCGCCAGCCGCGAGGACTGGCTGGCCTACCGCCAGAAGATGCGCGGGGCGCTCCGCGAGCTCCTCGGCGAGCCGCTACCTGCTCGCGCCAAGGCCAGAGCCGTCCGCACCGAGGAAGCTGACGGCCTGGCCACCGAGCGGGCGCTGGTCCCGAGCGAGGCGAACGTCCTGGTTCCCACGCTCGTCGTCCGCCCCGCCGCGTGCATCGGCAGGCTGCCCGTCATCATCATCTGCGGGGATGGTGGCAAGGATGCGTTGCTCACCACTGTTGTGGGCGGCGTGTCCCCACGCCGCGAGACGCGGGACGGGGACGTCCCGCCCACAGCGCTGGCGAAGGGCGGAAGCGTCGTGGTCCTGCCCGACGTGCGGTTCACTGGCGAGCTCTCGCTCCGCGCGATGGCGGGCCTCACGGGCGGCCTCCTCACCTTCAAGCCGTGCAGCCCCGTCGGCGAGGGGAACCCGGCGGGCTTCGACGGCGCCTGGCAGCGCAACGCACTCCTATGGGGCCGTCCCCTGCCCGGCATGGCCGCGACCGACCTCTGCGCCATCCTCGACTGGTTGGCCGCCCGCCCCGACGCCGACCTGGGCAAGGTCACTTTGCGGGCGAAGGGCAACGCCGCCTTCGCCGCACTCTTGGCCGCGGCGTGGGACGACCGAGTGGCCGCCCTCGACATTGACCTGGGCGGCCGCTGCTTCGCCAAGCGCAACGCCCCACTCGTGCCCTTCGTACTCCGGCACGGCGACGTGCTCCAGTGGGCGGCCCTCCTGGCTGACCGCCGCCTCACTATCGCCGGCCTCCCCCCCGAAGCTGGCGATCCTTCCTCGCTCAAGGACGCCTTCCTCGCCGCGGGCAATCCCGACGGCCTGCTCCTGGGGCATAGATGATCTCTGCCGCGGAGAGGCATCGGCAGCCAAGGTCCACCCCGCCGCACCTCCCACCAGGCCAGCAGCAACTCAAGGACTTGGGACGCTGCCAAGAAATCTCTCCGGAGGCCATGCTGGCATCCTCGCCTCCCTGCCCGGGGTGGGCCACGAGCGGCCGCAGGCTCCACGGGTCCCCCGGCGGGGCCTCGGGCGTTCCGCCCTCGGCCTCAGCCAAACCAGACTATAAGGAATGCAGGAAGGCAGGAAAGGAACCAGAGGATGCGGG
>VGYW01000067.1 GCA_016872875.1 Planctomycetota bacterium
CATCGCCGAGATCAACGCCCGTGCACCCAGGACTTCCGGGCCTGCCGGCTACCCCATCTGCTTCACTTTGGTCACTCGATCGTAGGCGAAATTGTGGTGTCAGCGCACCCAGATGATCTGAGTTCTGATTGACGTTTCCTGCCGCGGCACCGCGCCGTTCGACCCATCCCGGCGCATCCCCAACGCGATCGGGAACGTCTTCAACTGCGAGGTCGGCCTCTTCCGCACGGCCGAGGGCGGCATCGCCCGCATGATGGTGTGCGGTTCCCAGGGCGAGTACCTGGAGGCGGGGCGGGTTCGCGGGGAGTACGGCGGCTACAGCAAGACCTTCATCGGCGACCCGACGGGGAAGAAGCGGTACGACGAGGCGGTCAAGAAGGGGCTTCAGTTGAGGAAAGGCGCCCTGCCGCCGGGCGTCGAGCCCGGCGGCCACGGCGGCTCGCACGGCTACCTGGGCGACGACTTCATTGACTCGATCCTCAGGGGCCGCAAGCCCGCCGTGGACGTCATTGACGCCCTGAACATGACGACCCCCGGCTACTACGCGCACCTGTCCGCAATGAAGGACGGCGAGACGATGAAGATCCCGCAGTACTCCCTGTAAGAACAGCTCACGCGCCGTCCGAGTCCAGCGGCGGATGGCTGGTCATTTCTCCCGGAACAGGACGACCGGCCCCATCAGACCGCCGGTGCCCAGTTCGTTGAGGACGTGGACCTCTGTTCCCCCTACTTTGGCAACGGATAGTTGATCACACCGAACGCCACTTTCCTCACGGCCAGTTCTTCCACAAGGGGCTTGGCGTTTGCGTCCCGCCACTCCTTGGCCGCCGCCGGGTTCTTGAACCCCAGTTCCGCGTCCGACATCTCCAACATCTCACTCACGCGTCTCTGCTTGGCCTGAGCGTAGAGACGCTGGTTCGCGCCGCGGTCGTGGCACTCGAGCGCCGACATGGGCTTGCCGTCCTTGCCTGGCACCACGAACATGTTGGTGGCGTCGGCCAAGGCCCATTTGCCGTCGGCGTGGAACTCGGCCACGGTGTGGCCCTGTCCGAAGAGGTGGACCATGCGCGCAGGGATTCCCAGCACCTGGCACAGGCGGATGAACACCCGCGCCTGCTCGTTGCACCAGCCGCAGCCCGTCGCCAGCATGGCCTTGTCCTCCATGTTCCGGTTGGCCGCCACGCTCGGCCCGAGCGGCGGCATGACCGGATGCTTGAACACCGCCGGCATGGCCCTGGTCACGAGGGCCACGGCTCTTCCCGTGTCCGTCTTGCACCCTGCCGTGTATCGGGCCGCCACTTTCTCGAAGGTCGGTAGCGTCCCGACCGCGTAGTTCACCTTCAGCGGCGTGTACTCCTTGTAGAGGTACTCGACCGTCTTCTCGTCGCAGTAGACAAAGTGGTTGGCCTGGTAGCGGTCGAGTCCCGCCACCGAGGACCCGAACGGTTCGCCCTTCGGGCGCCACTTCTCCGGGACGCCGTTCACGCCGATGTGGGGCTTCACCCACTCCGGCGCCGTCACCTTGGCCCACGCCGGGCAGTCCGGCGGATTGTAGTCCGGCCCGTTCAGGTCCACGGGCTCTGGTCCGCCATACAGCATGACAGGACGCAGTATGCCTCCCAGGTTCAGCAGGCCTGCCGCCAGGACCCACCCCATCCAGCTCGTTCGATTCGTGAACATATGGTCATGTCTCCTTCTCAGGAGGCGTCAGCAAATGGGCCCCATATTACGAGGTGGACGTGGTAAACCGTGGGGATTGTAGCATCCGGCGTGCTCACGCGCGAGTTGGCCCGGACCTCTGTGCAAAGGGCCATCGCAGGGCGCGGCCGAGGCACTGCCCCCGATGGGTCTTGCAGGAACTTGACCCGCGTCTCGGACTGCGCGATACTGCCTATGGTCACACGACCACTCAGAGGAGAGCCATGAACCGTGCCGCTGCGCTGCTGTGCCTGCTCCTTGTGGCCCGGTGGACCTTGGGCGGAGAGAAGGACGCTCCCTCCCACGGCCGTCCCTTCTTCATTCCCAAGGCCGAGCGCGACCGCATCCACGCTCTCATCGAGCGCGAGGCCTGGGCGAAGGAGGAGTGCGCCCGCGCCAAGGCCGCCGCGGCCAAGGGCGACGGCTTCCAGGCCGCGTTCCTCTATGCCCTTGACGGCGATGCGGCGGTCATCCCGGCCGCAAGCAAGTGGCTGCTGGGGCAGTTCGGCCCCAATGCCTGGTTCGTCAAGCGCGCCCGCGACGCCTTCGCCGACCCTAGCTTCTTCAAGGGCGGCCAGCCTGGAATCCCCGACGTCTACTACCAGATTGACGTCCGCCCCTTCGTGGCCTTCGACTGGGTCTACAACGGCCTCGACCCCGCTGACCGCAAGGCCATTCAGGAGGGCATCGTGGACCACGCCCGCTTCCGCATCCGCTCGATGGACCGCTGGAGCCAGACGCCGAACCTGGTGTTCAAGCCGACGTTCGTCGTGGCAATGGCCGGCCTCGCCACGCAGGACGCCGAGTGCATGCGGTGGGGCTTCCACCGCGAGCCGCGACACGGCAGCGGCGGCTACTTCGTGGCTCTAGAGCACATGCTCCTCGACGGCGGCCCCTGGCGCGAAGCCCCCATCTACCCCATCGCCCACCAGGACATCCTGTGCATGGCCACGATGTCCCTCTATCGCTCGCTCTACGACGGGCGCGACTGGTTCGCCCACAAGACGGCGAACGGCTCCAGCCCCAAGGGCCTGATGGACTACTACGTCGAGACGGCCTATCCCATCGAGCGGACGGGCCACGGTCCGGGCCAGATTCGCGTGGCCACCTACGGCGACGGCGCGACGAATGCAAAGGGCAAGGACCTCTTCCTGGTCAACCCCGCAGACAAGAGCCTGAACGCCCACGAGGCCCTCGCCGCCGCCTGGCGCGCCACGGGCGACCCGCTCTACGCGCCTTTCGTGGCGATGATCCCCGACTGGAAGCGGAGCCTTCTGGACCGCAAGCCCCTGCCCGCCAACGCGCCCCTGCCGCCCGCGCCCTCGAAGGTCTGGCCGAACTACGGCCTCGCCATCCTCCGCTCCGACGAATCGCCCGCCTACTGGACCAGCGGCAAGGCCATCGCCGTCTTCCAGCTCATGTCCCAGGGCTACGGCCACGACCACCGCGACAAGTTCACGATCATGCTCCACGGCGCGAACCGCCTCTTCTATCCCGACTACAACCCCATCCAATACGAGAACCCGTCGGTCGGCTGGACCCGCAACAGCCCCTGCCACAACACACTGATCGTGGACGAGCAGGAGTCGGCGAACGCGGCGCCGACCGGCATCCGCCACGACTTCGCCCCCGAGGTGAAGTTCCTCGCAACCTCGGCCTCCGCCGTCTACGAGGGAGTAGACCAGACGCGGGCGCTGCTCCTCACCGGCGAGTACCTGCTCGACCTCTTCCAGGCATCGAGCCAACTGCGCCACACCTATGACTACGTCCTCCACAGCTTCGGCAAGCCGGTCCCCGCCACGCCCGAGCGCTTCAAGCCCTCCGACGCCCTGGTCCGCCGCTACTGGCTGATGAAGGACCAGCAGGCGATGGCAACGGGCGAGCCCTGGTCGCTCGACTTCGTCATCAAAGAGGAGCCCGGCAGCCGCGAGGGGAGCTACGGCAAGGAGTGGTTCGACCACCAGGCCACGCTCCGCCTCACGATGGCCGCCGAGCCCGACACCCTCGTGTCGCACGGCGTGGACGTTCACGGCGTGCCGATGCTCGTCGCGCGGCGGAGCGCGCGCGACACGGTGTTCGTGGCCACCCACGAGCCCGTGGCCGCGCCCGCCACGCCGCAGATTCGCGCCGTCACCAAGCTGGCCGAGACCACGGATGCTATGCTCGTCCGAGTAGACGCAAAGGGCTTCACGGACTACGCGGCCGTGGCGTTCGGCCCGCAGAAGGACCACGCCGAGCATGTCCTCGGTGACGGCGCTCTGACCGTGGCCTTCCGCAGCTACGGCTATCTGCGCGTCGCCCGCGACGGCAAGGTGACAGCTCGCGGCAGTTGGACCAGGCTGCGAATCCCGGGCGCGAAGGGGGTTCCTGCCCTTCCCGACATCGCCGCCGTGAAGACGCCGCCGCGGGAGCGCGGCCAGGAGTGTCCGCTCCCCGTCACGGTCTCGCCCCGCGTCGTCCGCGTCTTCGACCGCGACCGCCGCACGGTGACGCTCGCGGTCCGCAACCCCCTCAAGGCCGCCGTCTCGGGCCGCATCGAGTTCGACGCCGCGGAGGGTTGGGCGTTCGAGCCTGCGCAGCCCGCCTTCGGCCCCATCGCGCCTGGCGCCGAGACGAAGGTCGAGGTGGTCGCCACGGCCAACAAGCCGCCCGCCGGCCTGCGGACGATCCCATTCCGTGTCATCTGCCAGGAGGCGGGTGCGGCAAAGGAGACGCCGACCCTGGCCCAGCCCCTCACCGTCGCCGTCGGGCCCACGCTCGCCTACTCCTACGAGCACCCGAAGCCGAACGTCTATGTCGTCCACTGCCCGCAGCTCACGGCCAGGTTCCACATGTTCCACGGCATGGTGCTCCACCTGGCCGACGATGACGACACCGTGCGGCTCGACGGCGCGCCGCTGTTCACCTTCACGGACGGCAAGGAGCCGATGCTCGACGAGGGCACAAGACAGGCGACCACCTGGCCGCGCTGCGTGCCGGCCAACCTCACGGCCTCGCCCTACGACCGCTGCCGCTGGCAGGCCCTCTTCTTCGCCGATCGCCTGATGTTCCGCATGGACCGCGACTGGACGCCATTCGAGACGGCGCACTTCACCCTCCCCGGCAAGTGGGTGTCGCCGGGCGGCCCACCCCGCTGGAAGCGCATCATCGCCCTCGACGCCCGGGGTAAGGAGCACGACGCCCAGCCCGGCCCCGCCGTGACGGTGTCCGCCGCCGAACTGGAGTTCCCCGGCGGCAAGCGCAGTCTCGCCTTCCAGTTCGTGCCCCCGCGCGAGGTGGTCTTCGACGGCACGAAGCTCACCTTCGCGCTCCCTTGCCTGACCGGCGATCACTGGACAGTCGGCTTCTGCAAGCCCGGCGAACTGGACGCCTGGCGATGGAAGAAGTGACCTGCCGCACCATCGGCTGCCCCAGATCACCGCCACGAGCCATCGTCCTTGAAAGCCACCTACTCCCTGTTCGCCGTCAGCAAAGTGAGACAGTGGATACTCAGCGCGATGCGACTGCAACCGAGGTGAAGGACCTCGGCAACCGGAACCAGCAGCACGCCGCAGCACGGATTTTCCTGGAACTCAAGGCTTCTTCTGGAACCATGCCGTCGATGAGCTACCTGGAGCGTGAGCACTCGATCTCACGAAGGACGCTCCAGCGGGCTAGGGCGAAACTGGCTCGGCTTGGCCTCATCGAGCACGTAGGGTTCCGTGTCTGTGGTACTTGACGGGTTGGACGAAGGGACATATGATTCGTCGTGTCACCTCAGAGGCCACTGGCCCGTGCAGAACGGGCGGCCCGCCTGCCGGGCTGCGGATTCGGGCCGTCAGGTGGATGCTACGGGCCGCCGCCCATCTTGGCGGACCCGGCACCGTTGGTGTCGAGGTGGAGCCTGGGCCGGTCCCTGTTCGAGGGCAGAGGCTTATGAGACGCCATTCTGTCGCTGTGGGAACGGTCGGCCGAGTCGCAGGCGAAGGGGGGCGCGTTGGACAAGCGGCTTGCATAGCCTCCGCGGCCCGGATGCTCGCGGTGCTGTGGATTGGGATTGCGGCGGCAAGGGCGCAGGTCGGCCCCGACGCACAGGAGCGCGAGCGGATCGAGGCCGCGGTCCCGGCCAAGGCGGTCGTCTCGCCCCACAAGCCCCGCAAGCTCCTGATCTTCGACCTGAATGTCGGCTACGGCGGGCACCGCTCGATCGCCACGGCCAACCTGGCGTTCGAGCTCATGGGCAAGAAGACCGGGGCGTTCGACACGGTGGTCAGCCGGGATCCGCAGGTCTTCAAGCCCGAGAGCCTCAAGGGGTTCGATGCCGTCTTCCTCAACAACACCGTGGGGAATCTCTTCGAAGACCCGAAGTTGCGGCAGAGCCTGGTCGAGTTCGTCTATGGTGGCGGCGGGCTGCTCGGCGTGCACGGCACGTCGGTGGCTTTCACGCGGTGGCCCGGCGCGCATGAGGACTGGCCGGAGTTCGGCCTCATGCTCGGCGCCCGAGGAGCGAACCACCGCGACAGCCGCGAGCACGTGGCCATCAAGCTCGATGATCCAGAGCATCCGCTCAACGCGGCCTTCGGCGGGACGGGCTTCGAGTACCGCGACGAGTTCTTCCGCTTCCAGAGCGCCTACTCGCGGCATCGGGTCCGCGTGCTGTTCAGTATCGACACCGAGAGGACCGACTTCGGGGGGCCACTGCCCCGCGGCTGCCAGCGCGCGGACAACGACTACGCGCTGGCCTGGGTGCGCCGCTACGGCCGGGGCCGCGTGTTCTACTGCACGATCGCCCACAACCCCGATGTGTTCTGGGACACGCGGATGCTGCGGTTCTACCTCGCCGCTGCCCAGTTCGCTCTGGGGGATCTGCCCACGCCCACCGTCCCGAGCAGCCGGCTCTCGCCGGCCGTCCGCGCCCAGGAGAAGCTGGGCTGGCGTCTGGGCGTCGAGGCCTACACGTTCCACAAGTACACCCTCTTCGAGGCCATTGACAAGACGGCCGAGCTCGGGCTGCCGTACATGGGCGGCCTGAGCTTCCAGAAGGTCAGCAAGGAGATTCCCAAGGACTTCGACCCCCAGCTCACCGACGACGAGCTGAGACAGGTCCGGCTCAAGCTGGATGCCGCCGGCGTCACGATGCTGGCCTACTACATCCAGAGCATCCCCGGCGATGAGGCCGGCTGCCGCAAGGCCTTCGAGTTCGGCCGCAAGGTCGGCATCGAGACCTTCATGTCGGAGCCGGCGCCCGCGGCGCTGGATACCATCGAGCGATTCTGCGACGAGTACGACATCCGCGTCGCGCTCCACAACCACGACCAGAAGGCATCGCCGCAGTACTGGCGGCCGGAGGGAATCCTCGAGGCCTGCCGGGGCAGGAGCAAGCGGCTCGGGGCCTGTGCCGACCTCGGCTACTGGATGCGGTCGGGCGTTGACCCCATCGAGGCGGCGAGGACGCTCAAGGAGCGCCTGCTCACCGTCCAGATGCATGACCTGCACGAGCGCAGCCCTCAGGGCCACGATGTGCCCTGGGGGACCGGCGCGGGGCAGAGCGAGCTGTTCCTGCGGGAGCTCCGCCGCCTGGGCATCCAGCCCACTATGTTCGGCCTCGAGTACTCCCGCGACTGGCTCACGTCCGTGCCAGCGCTCGCCCAGAGCGTCCAGTTCTTCAACCGCGTCAGCCTCGACCTGGCGAAGTGAGGAGTGCCCATGGCGCCGTCCCCAGAGAGCACAAGAGAGCATCGCCGCGTGACCCGCCGCTGGTTCCTGCACAGGACGGCGGTGATATCGGCGGTTGCTGCTCCGACGCTGATCCCCGGCTCCGCCCGGGGCGCGGAGGGCGCCGTGGCGCCGAGCGATCGGCTCACCCTGGCGCTGATCGGCCACGGGACGATGGGCCGGGGCCACCTGGCCGGGGCGATCGGGAATCCTGCCCTCCACGTCCGCGCCGTCTGCGACGTGGACCGGCAGCGGCGCGAAGAGGGCAGGCGGCGCGTGGACGAGACCTACGCCGCCCGGTACACGGCCGGCTCGCACCGCGGCTGCGCGGCCTGCAACGACTACCGCGAGGTCCTCGACCGGCCGGACATCGCCGCCGTGGTGATCGCCACCCCCGACCACTGGCACGCGCTCCAGGCGGCCGACGCGGCCAAGGCGGGCAAGGATGTCTACTGCGAGAAGCCTGTCTCGATCACGATCCAGCAGGGCCGCGAGCTGGCGGAGACCGTGCGGCGGCTCGCCCGCGTGTTCCAGACGGGGACGCAGTATCGTTCGATGCCGACGATCCGCGCGGTGTGCGGGTTCGTCCGAGCGGGCGGGCTGGGCCGTGTCCGCGCGGCCTTCACGCTCTGGAGCCGGCTGCACCCGATGTTCGGCAGCGCATATGTGCCGGTTGATGCAGGACTGCCCGGCGAGCCCGTGCCGGAGGGCCTCGACTGGGACCTGTGGGTCGGGCCAGGCCCCTGGCGGCCCTACAACCGCGAGTATCACCGAAACCCTCGGCCAGGCGTGGTGCCGTGGGCGTTCTGCGACGGCTACGGCGTCGCCTCGGTCACCTGGCACCACTCGCACAGCGCCGACGTGGTTCAGTACGCCCTGGGCATGGAGACCAGCGGGCCGGTCGAGGTCTGCCATCCCAGCGGCGGGCAGTTCCCCACGCTCACGTTCCGGTACGCCAATGGGACACTGCACCACCTCGTTGACCACTGGGGCATGGTCGCGGACGCCTACAAGGCGGTGCCCCGGGCGGCCCGGCTGGCAGGGAACTTCGGGGGCCTGTTCGTCGGCGAGCGCGGCTGGATCACCTCGATGTATGGCGGCGGACCGATCGAGGCGGGCCCGGAGGGCCTGCTTGCGGAGGCGGGGCTGGCGACCCGCGAGGTGACCGGCGCCAACAACCACCATGCGAACTGGTTCGAGTGCATCCGCACGCGGCGCAAGCCAAGCTCCTACGAGGAGATCGGCCACCGGTCGGCTTCCCTCGGGCATCTGGCGATCATCGCATTCCGGCTGGGGCGCTCGCTGAAGTGGAACCCGGCGACCGAGGAGTTCGTCGGCGATGAGGAGGCGAATCGCCTGCGCGCCCGCGCGATGCGCGAGCCGTGGCGGATGTAGCTCCCTGGCCGAATGGCGACATGCCTTGCGCGCTTTACCGTGGAGAGGATCGTTCGATGGCAATGCAGCAGCGTCCTCGTCGTCTCACTCGCGCCGAGAGCTTCCTCGGCATCCACTTCGACTACCACATGAACGAGCGGTGCACCGAGGTCGGCGAGACCGTCACGCCGAGGATGGTCGAGCGGATCATTGACGCGGTGCAGCCCGATTACATCCAGTGCGACTGCAAGGGCCACCGCGGGCTGTGCAGCTACCCCACAAAGGTCGGCCACCCAGCCCCAGGCTTCGTCCGCGACCAGCTCCGCATCTGGCGCAAGGTGACCGCCCGACGCGGCGTTGGCCTCTACATGCACTACTCTGGAGTGTGGGACAACGAAGCTGTCGCGCACCACCCCTCGTGGGCACGCATTGACGAGAAGGGGAAACGCGACAAGCAGAAGGCCTCAGTCTTCGGCCCCTATGTGGACAAGCTGCTCATCCCACAGCTCAAGGAGCTTGCCGACGACTACGGCGTGGACGGCGCGTGGGTGGACGGCGAGTGCTGGGCGACGGTGCACGACTACTGCCCCGAGGCCGCCGCGGAGTTCCGCAAGCGCACGGGGCTCCGCAAGCTGCCCGTCAAGCCCGAAGACCCTGGCTACTTCGAGTTCAGCGAAATCTGCCGCGAGGCGTTCCGCGTCTACCTCGAGCACTACGTCTCCGCGCTCCACCGCCAGT
Organism: Planctomycetota bacterium; assembly: GCA_016872875.1. The sequence goes on from VGYW01000067.1 coordinate 9,505, forward strand.
GCCCGAACTTCCAGATCGCGAGCAACTGGGGCTACAGCTCGTTCATGCCCGAGCGGGTGACGACTCCCGTGGACTTCATCTCGGGCGACTACTCGATGCAGAACAGCGTGAACGCGGCGCGGCTGGAGGGCCGCTGCATGACGCGGCAGGGCAAGCCGTGGGACCTGATGGCGTGGAGCTTCGCGGAGAAATGGGGCGAGGGCTGCAAGAGCACCAAGAGCGTGCCGCAGCTCCAGCGCGAGGCGGCCATCGTCCTCGCCCTCGGCGGCGGGTTCCAGGCGTACTTCAAGCAGAAGGCCGATGGCTCGATCCACGACTGGGAGATGCAGTTGATGGCGGAGACGGCGAAGTTCTGCCGCGCCCGCCAGGCCATCTGCCATCGAGCCGAGGCCGTGCCGCAGGTCGCCCTTGTCAACTCCACTGCCGCCTTCTACCGCAAGTCGCCTCGCCTCTTCGCCCCCTGGGGCGGGGAGCTGACGCCGCTCTCAGGCGTCCTCCGCAGCCTTCTCGAGTCGCAGTACTCCGTCGAGATCCTCTCCGAGCACCATCTTGCCGGCCGCATGGGCGACTGGCCGCTCATCGTCGTGCCTGAGTGGGAGTACCTGGAGGCGAGGTTCCGCAGGGAACTCGTCGCCTACGCGAGGGCCGGCGGCAGCCTGCTCCTCATTGGCCCAAAGACGGCCGCGATGTTCCAGAAGGGGCTTCGTGTGCGCTTGCTTGGCGAGGCCGAGACGAAGCCGCAATGGCTGGAGCACGACGGCTGGCTGTGCGGCATGAAGACCCTCTCGCAGCGGGTGAAGCTCGGACGCGGCGCCAGGCCATTCGACAAGCTCTATGCCGACAACGAGCCGACCGGGCCGTTCGAGGTCGCCGCCTCCATCGCCCGGCTCGGCAAAGGGAAGATTGCGGCGACCTATCTGAACCTGGGTGAGCGCTACGTGAACGCAGCTACGCCCACGGCCCGCAAGTTCCTCGCCGCACTCGTCCGCGAACTCTTCCCCAAGCCTGTCGTCGAGGTCGCGGGATCGCAGTACGTGGACGTTCAGGTCAACCGCATCGGCCGCAAGCTCGCGGTGAACCTCGTCAACACAGCGGGTCCGCACGCCGATAGCTCGGTCTACGCCCACGACGAGATTCCGGCCCTCGGCCCGCTCGCCGTCACCATCTGCACTGGCCGCCGGCCCGACCGCGTGCTTTTGCAGCCTGCCGGCAGACGCCTCCGCTTCGACTACGCAAAGGGCGACGTGAAGCTCACCGTGCCTTGGCTGGAGATTCACGACATCGTCGCCGTTGAGTAATGGCCCCATGATGCGAGACCACCCAACCATGAGCAGGGGGCGTCTGCCGCGACGCGACTTGCTGAAGGCCGCCGCCGCGGCTGGGGCCGTCGCGGCCATCTCAGCAGATGCCGCGCCCTCTGCACAGCCTGAAGGACCCACAATGGCGCACGTCTGCGACATCGGCTCGCGGCGCGAACTGTTCGTTGACCGGTTCCTGATCGACCGGCTGGACAAGGCGACGCTGAAGCTGCACGAGCCCGTGTCCGGCGGCGTGGCCATCAAGCTGGACAAGACGTGGGAAGGGCCGGCGAACTTCGGCCACGTTGTCCTGCGGCACGGCGGCCAATACCTCATGTACTACCGAGCTATGACGCTGGAGAAGGACGACGACAGTGGAGCGTACTGCGTCGCCACCAGTGTCGACGGGGTGACCTGGACCAAGCCGAACCTGGGCCTGGTCGCGCGGGCGGGCCGGAAGGACACGAACCTCATCGCCGACGACAGGGGCACGGCGCGGTTCTCGTGGTCGGGGTCGGTCTGGCTCGACACCCGCCCCGGTGTGCCCGAGACCGAGCGGATCAAGGCATTCACCAGCGAGGCGCTCAGCGGCGTCAAGCACTCCGCCTACGTAGACCCGGCAGGGCCGAAGCGGCTGGTGATGTACGCCTCCGCCGACGGATTCACGTTCCGCCGGTTGGCCCAGCAGCCGGAGATCGTCAGCAAGCTGCCCAACGCCTTTGACGGCGGGAACACGATGTTCTGGAGCGAGGCCGAGCAGTGCTACGTGCTCTACTACCGGTTCATGGACGGCTACCGGACTGTGGCCCGCACCACGTCGAGGGACTTCATGCACTGGACCGACCCCGTGCCGATGACCTACGGGAACACGCCACGGGAGCAGTTCTACACGAACAACACGGTCCCCTATTACCGCGCCCCGCACCTCTACGTGGCGCTGGCCGCCCGGTTCATGGAGCGCCGCCGCGTGGTCACCGACGCGGAGGCGAAGGCCATCGGCCTGAAGACGTCGCACGGCCACTTCTACGGGAACGATTGCTCCGACGGGGTGCTGCTGACCAGCCGGGCCGGCTCGACGCAGTACGACCGCACTTTCATGGAAGCCCTGGTGCGCCCAGGGCTGGGGGCGAGCAACTGGGTCTCGCGCACGAACTACCCCATGACGGGCATCCTCCCGTTCGGCCCCGACCGAATGATGTTCTTCGTCAGCCGGCACTACATGCAGGACACCTGGCACATCGAGCGCATGCTGTTGCGGGTGGACGGCTTCGCCTCCCTCAACGCCCCGTGGGCAGGCGGCGAGGTGCTCACCAGGCCGTTGCGTTTCGCCGGCAACTCCCTGGAGATGAACTACTCGACCAGCGCGGCCGGCAGCGTCCGAGTCGAGATTCAGGACGCCGCAGGCCAGCCGCTGCCGGGCTTCGCGCTCGCCGAATGCCCCGAAATCGTGGGTGATCAGCTCGACCGCGTGGTGCGTTGGAAGGGTGGAGACGACCTGAGCAAGCTGGCCGGAAAGCCCGTGCGGCTGCGGCTGGCGCTGAGGGACGCCGACGTATACTCGATCCGGTTCCGGGCTGATGGAACGTAGCTTCGGTTGTCCGGCCAGTCCTGCATCCAAGCCGACGCCGTGTGGAAAATCTCCACACATACCGAAAAGTGCCTATATTCTGGCCCTGGTTGGGGTCCCGGCCGAACTCCGCAAGGGTCTCGGCTGCCGCACGAAACACGTAGGCGTCGGGGGCGCAAGAAGGTCCAGCGGACTCAGCGTGCCGGCCAGCTTCTGCGCCGTAAGGTGGACATAGTTGATGGTCGTGCGGATCGAGTTGTGCCCCATCAGCAACTGGATCGTCCGCACGTCCACGCCCGCCTCGAGCAGGTGGGTGGCGAAGCAGTGGCGCAGCGTATGGATGCCGCCACGCTTTGTGATCCCCGCCTTCTCCTTGGCGGCACGGTAGACCCTGCCCCGCTCGATGGGGCGGCCCGCGATAGCGCCGGGGAAAAGCCAGTCCGCCAGCCGGTAGACCCGCCAGTAGGCCCGCAATTCCTCCAGGAGTTGCCGGGACAGAATGGTGTAGCGGTCCTTCTCCCCCTTGCCCGCTCGGACACGCAGCATCATCCGCGAGCTATCGATGTCGGCCACCTTGAGTGCGACCACCTCGCTGACCCTAAGCCCTGCCGCGTACGTCGTCATGAGGAGCACGCGGTGCTTCAGGCAGTCTGCCGCCGCGAAGAGGCGCTTGACCTCCTCGGTACTGAGAACCTCCGGCAACCGTCTGGGCGTCTTGCGCGGCGGGATCGCCCACGCCACCTCCGGCTTGCCAAGGACCTGGGAGTAGAAGAACCTGATGGCAGAGCTGGCTGTGTTCACGGTGGACCAGTCCAGCTTCCGCACCGTCATCAGGTGGAGCAGGTAGCTCTTCACCTCCTCGTGGTGGATCTGGTCGGGCGAGCGATGATAGAACCCCGCCAGCTCCGCGACCAGGCGCAGGTACGCCTCCTGCGTCCCCGGCGCAAACCTCCGAAGCTGCATCTCCCGCACCATGCGTTCCCTGAGCGCACCCATCGTGTCCTGCCTCCAACAGAGGGTGAACGGGGCATCCACACCGGACACCCGCACGGAGGCAGTATAGAAGCACTACAGGAGCTGATGCTAGAAACGCCCCCACTCCCACACCCGACCACCAGAGCGCCCCTCTCCTCGATTCCCGACCACCGCGAAGCGGTTTAGTTCGATGCCCATATTCTCCTCGCATCGCTCCTGCTCGGCAAGGAGCGGCCCCTCTCCGCTTCGAGCTGAGCGGCAAGAGGGTGGAGCCGCAGTAGGCTAAGGGCGAAGGCCCCATCCTCGTGCGAACACCTGAGGTCGGGATCGCTGTTACAGCCCGTCCCCGCGCATCCCGACTGCGCCCGCGGCCCTGCTGCGGCTTAGGCAGTTCCGCCTGCGCTATCCTGAGCCCGGGAGGGTAAGCCACACTTGGGCAATGCGACGAAGTTCGGGTGTGGTCGGGGAGCCTTCGGCAGCCTGGGCAGCCCCAGCGCGCTGCACCGGCGCTACAGGGCCGGAGGATGGCCTACCTAAGCCGTTGACGCCACAACTGTTAGGCGGGGACGTCGGCTGGTTTTGAAGACCAGTGGGGCCACCAGACCCCGTCCCTTCCGGAGTCGAGGATGACTGCCGCGAAGTGTGTGCGAGCCTTGCACATGATACGGCCTCAGCACCCGCTGTGTCAAGTCCTTCGGGTTCAGCGGCAGCGCCTGCCTCGGGCCGCGAGCATCCTGGCGGCTTCGGCCGGCGTGGCGCCGGCGTGGACCATCGCGCAGATGGCGCGCATCATGGCCAGCGGGCGGTCGTGCTGGAAGACGTTGCGGCCGATGCACACGCCGGCGCCGCCGGCGGCCAGGGCGCCGCGGATGTTCTCGAAGACGCCGCGGTCGCTCTCCGCCTTCTCGCCCCCCGCAATGAGGACGGGGATGGGGCAGCCCTCGATGACCTTGCGGAAGCTGGCGGGTGAGCCGGTGTATGTGACCTTGACGAGGTCTGCGCCCAGCTCGGCGGCGATGCGCGCGGCGTGCTTGACGGCCTCGGGGTCGCCCTCGCTCTTGACCTTCGGGCCGCGCGTGTACATCATGGCGAGGAGCGGCACGCCCCACTCCATGCAGGCCACGGAGGTCCGCCCCAGGTCGGCCAGCATCTCGGCCTCGCTCGCCGCGCCGATGTTGACGTGGATCGAGACGGCGTCCGCGCCCATCTTCAGCGCCATCTCCACCGAGTTCACCAGCACCTTCGCGTTCGGGTCGGGGCTCCACACCGTGGAGCCGGAGAGGTGTAGGATGAGGCCGACGTCTTTGCCGCTGCGCCTGTGGCCGTAGAGGGGCAGGCCCATGTGGCCGAGCACGGCGTTCGCGCCGCCCTCCGTCACGTCGTTCACCATGGTCCGCATGTCCACCAGGCCGCGGATGGGGCCGGCCGTCAGCCCGTGGTCCATCGGCACGATGACGGTGCGGCCCGTGTTGCGGTTCACGATCCGCTCCAGGCGGATTCGTTTGCCGAGGAGCATGGCCTGCCTCCTGCTTCACTGTGGGCACCGGGCGAATGGCGCATGGCGCAGATCGGACGGATCCGACCGATCTGTCCGATGTCACCTATCGGGCGACCTGTGTGGCGGCGGCTTGGCGGCTCGTCCGACTAGACGAGCAGGCGGTGGCCCCTCACCTGCGCTGGCCGCCGTCGCAGCCCGACAGCGCCACAACGCACGCCAGCGCCACAAGGGCAATCAGGCGTTTCATCGAAGGTCCTCCATTGTCGGAAGCGGTGTAAGGATGGCCGGGTGCGCCGTCCGACCGGACGGCTCCGCGCCCTAGTGTCACCCACCGCCTCCGCCGGGCACGCAGCCGCTCGCGAGCAGCGCCAGCACCAGCATCAGCGCAAGGCCAATCAACGCAACGATCCGCTTCATCCTCTCACCTTTCTCCACGTGAAACACCCCCGCAGCGATTCTATCACAAGGCAGACGGATTTTCCCGGCCAAACCCCCAACACCCAACCCCCGACACCCAACCCCTTCTTCAGAAGCCCCGCACGCGGCGCAGTTGCCGCGCCAGCCCTTCGAGCCTGGGGGCGGCGGCGGCGAAGAAGTTCTTGAGGCCGGGGCAGTGGGCGTTGCGGCCGGTGGGCAGGCGGTCGCGCGGGCAGCCGCCGTTGCACATCGGGAACCACTCGCACTCGCGGCAGCCCTGGTCAACCTGGCCCTTGAGGCGGTTGAAGCCCTCGCGGGCCACCGTGTAGAGCTCGGCGAGGGGCCGCTCGCCGAGCTGGCCCAACTGGTGCTCGGGCTGGATGTAGAAGTCGCAGGGGAACACCTCGCCGCCACGCTCCACCGCCACGTAGTCGCCGCAGCGCGGGCGGAACGTGCAGAGGTTCGGCTCGCCGCACGCGAAGTGCGCGAGGAGGCTGTTGAACACCCGCTCGTTCACCGCCCCGACGTCCCGCGGATACCAGCGCTCGAAGGCGGCGAGGAGGAAGGCGCCGAACTCCTCACCGCTCACGCTGAAGGGGGCGAGAGCGCCGTCTGCAACAGTGGGCGGCGTGTCCCCACGCCGCGTCTCGCGGGATGGGGACATCCCGCCCACAGTCTCGCGGGCGGGGATGAACTGAATCTCGCGGAAGCCCTGGCCGACGAACCACTCGTAGACCTCGCCCCCGTGTCGGACGTTCGCCTGGCTCACCACGCACAGGATGTTGAACTCGACGCCGCACTCGCGCATCGTGCGTGCCGCCTGCATGACCTTCTCGAAGCTCTTGCCGCGGTTGGCCTCGTGGAACTTCCGCGGCCCGTCGAGCGACAGGCCGACCAGGAACCTGTACTCCGCCAGAAAGCGGCACCACTCAGCGTCGAGCAGAAGGCCATTCGTCTGGAGAGCGTTGCCCGCCACCTGGCCGTCCACCCCGTGGCGCTTCTCCGCCTCCACCGCCGCCTTGAAGAAGTCCAGCCCGCACAGCGTCGGCTCGCCACCCTGCCAGCACAGCACGCTCTGCTCCATGCGATACGACATGAACTCCTTCACCAGGCGGTTGAGTGTATCGAGCGACATCGCCTTGCCGCGGCGGTCGCCTGGCGGCTCGAAGAAGCGGTCGTTCCCGAAGTAGAAACAATACCTGCACCGCAGATTGCAGCGCGACCCTGCGGGCTTGACCAGGAGTTGGAATTGCGGCGACTGTGGCATGGCGAGCAGGTGGCGGAGAGGGAGGGATTCGAACCCTCGGAAGAGGTTTACCCCCTTCAACGGATTAGCAATCCGCCAGACAACCCGCCTGGCAGCTTCCTTAAGCATAACACCCCCAATGGCTTGTGTCAAGGTGAAGCTCTGACGCCCCGGCCGCGTATAGTATCTGAGGCAGCGCGCAGCGGCGGGAATGCCTCTATCTCGGCTCTGGCGGTGATGGTCGGGGCCGTGGCTCAAGAGCTTACGGAAGTCGTCCTGGCGTGGCCGCGCCTGAGCGATGCGGAGAAGGCCGGCGTCCTGGGGATCATCCGGGGCGCCGATGCTGGCGGGAACGTGGGGGGCGGCCAATGAACCCGACCCTCGACGCCCAAGCCGTCCCGCCCCTCGCTGCCCCGCCAGAGGCCCCCCAAGGCCCCCAGAGCGACGCGGGGACTCCCGCGCGGCCCCTGGCACCTTCGGCCACGACGATGCCCACGGCGGCGGCGGTGTTGGCCGCCTGGGTGCAGCGCTGCCGGCACCTGGCCGGGGAGCGGTGTCGGCTTCCAGGCGGGACGGGCGGGCGCTGTGGCTTGCTCGGGCCTGAGGTGCGGGGTTGCCATTGGGCTGAGCATGGCCCCATCCTGTGCGCCGCTGAGCCGGTGTATCGGGCTTACATGGCCGCCGTGCCTCGCGTGTGGTGGCGCGGGTGGAAGCCCCGCCCGACCGGGCCGATCGGGGCTTCCGTCTCGGTGGGCCTTGGGCCGCGGCCACGAGAGGTGCGGCGCTGCCCGGTGTGTCGGAAGGCAGAACTGGCCCGCTGGAAGCGGTTCTGCGATGGGTGTCGGGCGGCGATGCGGCGCACGGCTTGGCGCGGGGAGAAGCGACGGCAGAGAACGGGAACGTAAATGGCCGGCGGTGTCCTACAGTTAACGCGAGAGGCATCAGAAGGCCCAACTGAGGGAAGATCGCAGCAGAGGGAGCGGCAAAGCCTTGCTGGGTGCTGTAGACGGGGCATTCCCGTGGCCGGCCGCGATCCCGCCGCGCGGCGGCTTGGGACTCCCGCGGCCCAGAAAAGAAGTATCCGCCTCCCCCGGCCTTCGCGCGGGGCCGGCGGGGGGCTACTGCGGACTTGCATTGCTGCGGTTCGTGAGGGCCTTGGCTGAGCGCCGGTTGGGGCTGCTCCTCAAGGAGACCGTGCGTGCGGCACGAGGGAGGTCGGCCAGAAAACGGTATACCGAGGATACCGTTCTGGGCCAGTGGAGCGCGCGAAGCGCGGCACTGGTCAGGCGTTCTCCCGCCCCTGAGCCGTCTCGATGGACCTCTCATAGGCACGGTCGGGCACGGCCGCCACGCGCTGGAAGCGGTGGGCGGTCATGCGGTCCAGGCCGGCAGACTCCGTAGCCTCCTGGAGTTGCGTCCCAGCTTGGGACGTATCTCCGGGCCGCGGGCCGGGACTCTCCCTCGGCACCTCGGCGAGCATGGCCCCCAGCCGCCGCTCGGAGTCGAGCTTGAACTTGGCGCAGTAGACGGCGCGCGCCTGCGCCTTCACGTCGCCCTCGCCTCGCCGCGCTTGGCGCACGCGCGCGCACACGCGCGCCCGCGCGAAGGAAGTACCCCATGAAGCCCATACCCCTATTCTCAGGGGACATCTCTCTTGGACCACTTCCCCAACGGGGTACACTTCATGGGGTGTCCCAGTACTCTGACGCCGCCGTGCTAGGCGCATGGTATAGTGCATACCCTCCCGCTACAGCTATCAGGCCGTGATATGCCCAGGGAGTGCAGGTCGCCCCTCTGGTGCGGGTGCGATGCCCTGGACGCGCTCCCCGCCCCTGACCTCGCCGCGTGCCCGCTCACCTCGACGAGGACGAGGACGAGGACGAGCCCGCACGTCGCACGCAGCGCGGGGCAAGAGCGACGCCAGGCGGTAGGGTCCCATCCGCCGCCCAGGAATCTCCCCCAGAGTCTGCCGGCTTCGCCGCGCGGACCGGCGGGGGTTAGATCGCGTTCCTATTGCTCACACGGACGGCTACAGGAGCCTGGCACCGGCCTCTGGCACTTGACAATCCCTGGCCGCTGCGCACAATGGAAGGCAACGAGGGCACCCCATCAAGGGGCGCCGGCGGACTGGTGGGCCGGGACCGCCAAGTTTGTAGACGCGGGGGCAAGTTGCACATGGCGCCGAAGCTGCCGACTATCGTTGACAACCGCAAGGAGAACACGGCCCTCGCCGTGCTCAAGTCGCTTCTCCCGGAGACCCGCCAACTCGACATTGCCACGGGAGTCTTCGACCTCGGCTCCCTGATGGCCCTCGATGGCTTCTGGCAGAAGGCCGATCTGCTTCGCATCATCATGGGCGACGAGACGACCCGCCGGACGCGGCAGGTGCTCCTCGACTCGCTCGTGAAGGCCGCCAACGACTCCATCGAGGCGCAGAAGCAGGAGGACGACGCCCTGACGGGCCTCGCCGCGATCCGCGACGCCTTGAGGCCGGAAGTCGCCCGAATCCTCTGCCGCATCTACACCAAGGCCAAGTTCCACGCCAAAGCCTACCTGCTCAGGACCCGTGGTCTGCCGGTCAACTTCGGCCTCGTCGGGTCCAGCAACCTCACCCGCGCCGGCCTCACCGAGAACCTTGAACTCAACCTGCTCTCGACGGAGCAACACCAGCTTCAAGCGCTCCAAGACTGGTACGACGGTATCTGGGCCGAGGCCGAGGACGTGCGGGAGGAGTTGCTGCGGGTCATCGAGCGCCACCTTGCCGAGCGCCCGCCTTTCATCGTCTACGCCAAGGCCCTCTACGACTTCCTGACCAGCCGCGAGAAGTGTCAGGAGACGTGGGAACGCGAAGACAGCGAGGTCTACCCACTCCTGTCTCAGTACCAGAAGGATGGCTACCACACCGCCCTAAAGATGGCCGAGGATTGGGGCGGGGCGCTCATCTGTGATGGCGTGGGCTTGGGCAAGACCTACATCGGCTTGATGCTCATCGAAAGCCTGATCCGCTACCGCAAGCGTGTTCTCCTCGTGGTCCCGTTGTCTGCCCGCGAGAGCGTTTGGGTGGCCCGGATCGACAGGCACCTTCGCCCGCGCTATCGTGCCCCTCTGCAAGATTACCTGCATGTCGTGAATCATACCGACTTCGGGCGGGAAGGGACAATCCCCCCTGAGCGGCTTGAGTACTACACCGAGCTCTGCGACGCCATTCTGATTGACGAGGCCCACCACTTCCGCACCCCGCACGCGAACCGCGCCCTCAAGATGAGGCGCCTCTGCAAGGGCAAGCGGATGTTCATGATGACCGCCACGCCGGTCAACAACAGCCTGCTCGACCTCTACCACCTGATTGACTACTTCGCCCAGGGCCGGCCGGACCACTTCGCCCGCATCGGGGTCAACAACCTTCGGCAGAGCTTCTCCGGCCCCGAGAGCCGCTTTGAGGCGGCCGCCAAGCGTGGCGACTGGCAGGGCCTAGACGAGATAAGCCGGTTCCTTGAAGAAACTCCCCTGTTCAAGGCCGTTCTCATCCAGCGCTCGCGCAAGTTCGTCATGGAATCCGAACGGCTCGCCACGGGCTGCCCGTCCTTCCCCGAACGCCAGAAGCCACGGGTCATCAACTACTCCCTCAAGAACGTCTACGCCACGCTCTACGGCGAGATCAAGGAAGCCTTCGACCGAGACAACCCATTCCTCTCGCTCGCAATCTACAACACGACCAAGTATGAGAAAGCGCCCGATCCGCACACCGCCGAATACCAGAAGCAGGTCGTCGGCCTCATCCGCACGTTGCTTCTCAAGCGCCTTGAAAGCTCGTTCCGCGCCTTTGAGGCCAGCGTAGAGACCTTGCTTGAGAAGATGGCCCGCTTCCTACGCGCCTATGCACCCGAAGCCTATGGCGCCTGGGAGACCAACAACCGCCGCTGGTGGAAGATCGCCCAGGACCACATCAATGCGCGCCTTGAGCGCGAGGAGGCCGAAGAAGAAGACGACGTGCCCGAAGAAGGCGACGACTTCGACCCCGCGCGGCACGACATGGAGAGACTTGTCCAGGACGTTCGGGAAGACATGCGCTACCTTACGGACTTCCTGACCAAGATTTACCGCCGCTTCTACGCCAAAGACCGCGAGGGCAACGAAGTAGACCCCAAGCGGGACGAGAAGCTCCAGAGGCTCCTCACCACGCTCCGGGATGAACCCGCCCCCGGCGAGCCCGACCTGCGTGGCGAGAAGGTCGTCATCTTCACCGAGTTCGTTGACACCGCCCGCTACCTCTCCCACCAGCTCAGGAACGTCGCCAAGCTCCCCGATGTCGAGGAGATAGACAGCAAGCGCGACGTTGACCGCGAGCGGGTGATCAAACGCTTCGCCCCCTACTACAACTGCACGCCCGACGAGATCGGCGAGCACATCGCCAACCCCGTGACCATCCTCATCTCAACCGATGTGTTGTCCGAAGGTCTCAACCTTCAGGACGCCTCGCTCGTCATCAACTACGACCTTCACTGGAACCCCGTCCGCCTCATGCAGCGCATTGGCCGCGTTGACCGCCGCCTCGACCCGGCCATCGAGGAGCAACTTGCCCGGCCCCCCGCCCTCAACGGCAAGGTCTACTTCTGGAACTTCCTGCCCCCCGGCGAACTGGAAGACCTGCTTCACCTTTTCCGCCGCGTCACGGGCAAGGTGCTGCGCATCAACGCCGCCCTCGGCATCGAAGGAGCACTCCTGACCCCCGACGATCCCGACATGACCCTCAAGGAGTTCAACCAGCGCTACGAGGGCCGCACGCCCGTCGAGGAACGCATGCGTCTGGCCCTCCAGGAGATGCTTGCCGCCGACCCGCAGCTTGAGGCCAAGCTCCAGGGCCTCCCCCAGCGCCTCTTCTCCGGCAGGAAGCAGGCCGAGGGTGCGCTGCCGCTCGGCATCTTCTGCTGCTACCGGCTCCCCATCCTCAAACAGGCCCAGGCCGCCCCGGAGGAGATGCCGCTGTTCGACGCCGACAAGCCAAAGCCCGAGACCGCCGCCGGCGACGTGGTCTGGCTCTACCGCGAGCACGCCACGGGCGCCGTCCACGAGGGACTTGAGGACATCTGGCGAGCCATCCGCTGCGCCCCCGACACACCCCGCACCGTCGCCCTCGGCCCCGCCGCGCTCAAGGACGCGCTCTACGAGATCGAGCAACGGAAGGTGCGCCCACTTCTGAACAAGAGGCACTTGGCGGGAAGCGCCAAGGCGACGCTGCTGTGCTGGATGGAGGTCTGCTGAGTATGGGCATTCTCGAAGCCCAACTCGAAACGATTCTCCCCACGGTGTGCGACTTTGATTCCTTTCTTCACGGTCTCCTTGCCAACACCTTGGGCTGGGAGATCGGGCAAGGCGTGCGGCGCATCGAGGACATAAGCTACCTTTGGACGGAGGCCGATCTTGGCGCCGAGGGCCTGACCGCCAGAGACGTGAAGGTCCAAGTCTGGCAGATTCAGCCGCTCCCCGGGGGCGAGCAACCCTGGGGCATCTTCCTGGTCCAATTCGACTACCCCGACCCCTTCACAAAGGGGCGGGGCATGGTCGGCCCGCTCCGCCAGGTGCTGCGCGGCCTTGTGCCCCGACTGCGAAGGCATGACCCTCAGTTGCCTTGCTGGCGTTGCGAAGACCTCTTGTTCATCTGCACCTACCAGTACGAGCACTTCACCTTCGCGCACTTCAGGGGTCAGAGCCACGCATCTGCCGCTTTGACCACCTTCGGTTGGGTGCGCGACCAGGTGGGCTGGCGGACGCTGTGCGAGTTCAACCTGCCGAAGCTCCGCTGGCCCGAAGCGCCCGCCGACCACACCGCCTGGCGCAAGGAATGGGCCAGCGCCTTCGACAAGAACAAACTCGTCGAGCGCTTCTTCGACGAGTTCACCAAGGCGTGCAAGGTGCTCGCGGCCGACATTGCTGCCCAGAATGCGTGGGACGAGTCCAAGGCCAACACCGAAGCCCAGGCGCTTCTTGAACGCCTGCTCTTTCTCTACTTCGTCCAACGCAAGGGCTGGCTCAACCGGTCGCGCTCATACCTGCTGGACGAATTCAACCGGGACCATGCGGACAGTCCCGACGCCACATCGTATACCGAAGACTTCCTTCACTTGGTCTTCCGCCGCCTTGCCCGGCCCCGCATGCGTGGCGACGAGGAACGCGGCTACCTGCCCTTCCTCAATGGCGGATTGTTCCCGGACGAGCCGCAGCCGGTGAGAGTTACCAACCGCACGATGGAGGGCGTTTTCAAGAACCTGCTGGAACGCTACAACTTCACGATCCGCGAGGACACGCCCCTCGACCAGGACGTGGCTATTGACCCCGAGATGCTGGGCAAGGTGCTTGAGTGCCTGATCCTCACACAGGAGAAGGGCGAGGGCGCCCCCGACCAGCGCAAGGCCACAGGCTCATACTACACCCCCCGAATCGTCGTCCACTTCATCTGCCGCGAAGTGCTGCGGCAGTTCCTTCTCGCCCGTCTCCACGTTCGTAGTGCGGGCTTTAGCCCGTCCCCTGAGAGGATGGAAGTCCCATCGAACTTACGCCCTGAAGGGCGCACTACGAACGAAGAGTGGCCCGCCCGGCTCAACGGCCTTTTTGCCGTTGACGCCTCTGCTGGTGTCACTGCGGAGAAGTTGGAGAAGCTTCGCAGCCTCATCCCTCCGGACGACGCCAGGCGCATCCGCCACCTTCTCCATGCCCTCAAAGCCTGCGACCCCGCCGTCGGCTCCGGCGCCTTCGCCGTCGGACTCCTCCACGAGCTTGTCAACATCACGATCCTCTGCCAGACCATCGAGTGCGGCAAGGACCCACGCATCGCAGACCTCAACCGCGTCTACGAACTCAAGGAACACTTCATCGAGAACGCCATCTACGGCGTGGACTTCCGTGAGGACGCCGCCGAAATCTGCAAGCTCCGCCTCTGGCTCTCACTGATCGTGGACTTTCAGCTTTCCGTAGACCCCTTCACGTGCGCCGCAGAGCGCTTCGGCCAAGCTATTCAGGAAGTCCGGGCGCTGCCGAACCTCGACTTCAAGGTTCGCCGCGGCGACTCCCTCCTCGACCAGATTCACGGCCACCCGATCCAGTTGAAGGAGTACCGGGAGAGGGCCGCGGCGGCCAAGCTCCGGGACCTCCTGGACGAGTTGGCCGCAATCAAGCACGACTTCTTCGGGGCCAGGGACGGCCTGCGCAAGCGGAGCCTTCTCCGCAAGGCCATCCGAGCCAAGCTCGACCTTGCCGAGCTTTTCATCACCGAAGAACTCAAGCCCAGGGCGGCGATCCAGGACGACCTGATTGACGCCGATCATCCCGACCTGCGCGAGCGGCGGCTTGGCGAAGCCGAGAAGCGGCGCCTGCGCCAGGCCGAGAAGGCCCGGCTCGAAGAAGCCCTGGCCGATGTGCGGGCCACCCGCGACAACCTCGACCGCCTCAAGCCCAGCTGCGGCTCCCTTTCCGCCGAGGACGAAAACGCGCTCCGCATCCTCGACGGCCAGGCCGGCAAGCGCATCTCCTTTGTCTGGGCCATTGACTTTATGGAGGTTTTCAGGCGCACCGTCCCCCACACGGGCTTCGACATCATCGTCGGTAACCCACCTTTCGTCACAGCCCGCAACCCCATTCGCCGCGAGCAATACCGCAACCGCTGGCCGATGGTGTGCTACCAGAAGTTCTCGCTCGTTGCCCCATTCTTCCAATGCTCGTTCGGGCTTCTCGCGCCGGGCGGGCACCTCGGTTTCATCGTCTCGAACGCCTTTGCCAAACGCGAATTCGGGAAGCCCCTTGTTGAGGACTTCTTCCCCAGTGTAGACATCACCAAGATCGTGGATTGCTCTGGCCTCATGTTTCCAGGCCACGGCACCCCCACCTGCATAGTGTTCGGGCGAGCCAACCGGCCCCAGCCTAATGGCCATATCAGGGTGGCCGCAATCCTGCCAGGAGGAGGGGACTTGTTGACCCCGCCAGAGGAATCCCGGACCTGGCACACCTTGGCACAACACCATGAGGACCAAGGGTTCAGCGACGGGAAGGTCGTGGTCACGGATTGGGAGACCAAGGAAGTTCTTAGATGGCCTATGAACCTGGACGCGCACTCCGAGGAGACCAGGGGTCTAATGGAGCTTGGACAACCGATAGTGTCCTCCATCGTTGATTCGGCAGGGCCATCCACCCTCACCCGAAGCGACGAGGTCTTCATCCAGCCTCCAGACTTGCTGCGCCGTCTCCAGATCGAAGTGGCGCACGTGCGCAGGATAGTGCCAGGCGATGACATTCGGGACTGGTCCCTCGTGGACGCACAGAGCACGATATTCCCCTATGGGGACGCGTACTCCAGAATCCACCGCAGGGCTGCTCCGGCCATGTTCGCATTCCTGTCTCACTTCAGGCAACATCTGGAATCCGTGGTGATCTTCGACAAGCCCAAGTCTGACACCGACATCCCCTGGTGGGAGTACACAGACCCTTATCCGGCGAAGAATGTGTCTCCCGAGTGCCTTGCCTTCCCAGAGATTGCCACCCATTGCCATTTCACATTCGCCAATGTACGCGATTTGTTCCCGCAGACCGCCCCGGTGCTGAAACTCCCGAAGGGAGCTACCGAGCTCGATCACCATATTCTGGCCGGCTTCCTCAATTCCTCCGCCGCGCTGTTCTGGCTCAAGCAGGTGTGCTTCAACAAAAACGTGGGCGCAGAGGAGGAGCGGGACAGGTACGTCTACGCGGGCGGGAAGGTGGAGCAGTTGCCAGTGCCTGGTGCCATCGCGTCGGCGCTGTCGTACCGCGAGGGGCAGTTGGCCGGCGGGTCGGGGGGCGAGGAGGGGGAGAAGCCGTGAGGGGCGGAGCCGCTCTGGCTTGCGCGTGGGACAGCGAATGTAGTGGGATTTACTACGTACGTAGTGGATTTCGCTACAGACGTGCGGGTGTGCGAGGCGCGGCCTTTGGCGCCGGGCTGAGGGCGAAGGGGTCGAGCCGCCCGTGGGCTAGGTCGAGCTTGGCGGGCGCGCCATGAAGTACATCGTCATCTGCGACGAGAGCTACACGAGCGGGCGGTTCCTGGTGCTGGGCGCGCTCGTGGTGCCCCGGCACAACCACGCCATGCTCGCCGCAGAGCTCAAGGAATGGAAGGTCATGCACGGCTTGAATCCCGCCAGCGAGTTCAAGTGGACCAAGGTGAGCACCAAGTACCTGCCGCTCTACACCGAGATGGTCGAGTGGTTCTTCGGGCACCTGCGGGCGAACCACTTGCGATTCCGAAGCCTTGTCATGGACACGGGGTACGCGCTCTACCGGCAGTTCAGCCAGGGCGACAGGGAGACCGGATTCTACAAGGCGTACTACCACCTGCTCATGCAGTCCCTCAAGCAAGTGTGCGCGGAAGACCCTGGCGAGAGCGTCCTTATCCTGCTGGACGAGCGCCGAGACCGTTATCCGTTCCAGTGGGACCGCCTGCGAAAGACATTGAACGCCACGATGCGGCGGGACTTCCGCGTCGGCCGGGCCGTCGCGAACATCGAGCACCGCGTCTCAAGCGGGCCGATGGGCGAGGTGCTCCTTCAGGTGGTAGACGTGCTGATCGGGGCCATCGGGTTCGTCAGGAACGGCCTGGCTGCGCTGAAGACCTCACGAGAGGCCAAGCGAAAGTTGGTCCAGATCATCGAGAAGGCGGCAGGGACGCGATTGTCCTACGACACGCTGCCGGGTGCAACGTTCAACGTGTGGACGTTCGACCTGGCGATTGCGATGGCGAGGAAGAAGGCATGGGAGAAGAGGAAGGAGGCAAAACGGAGGCCAGAAAAGAGAAAACGCCCGCAAACCTGATTCGCCCGAGGGCGAACTCCCGAAGGAGGCTGTGCCATTGAGAGCACAGGATTCAGTTTGCGCGGCGTTTCTGGCATAAGTATACACCGATCCGCCTGCTTGTCAAGTGCGTCTCGGAGCGCCCAGGGCTGCGGAATCGGGAGAGGCGGTATGTGCGGTCAGGTGCAAGGGGTAGGGTTGGGGCCACAGGAGAGTGCTGTTTAGGCATGGGGCTGCTGTGGCAGGGGCGGGGGCGTTGGGAACAGGGATACGGGGTGGGCGCGAAGGAACCCGGAACAGCCTACAGGCGAGTGGGTTCAGGAAGAGTCGAAGCGGATCTGGGTGGAG
>VGYW01000068.1 GCA_016872875.1 Planctomycetota bacterium
AGCCGGGATACAGCGATTCCGCTCTCAGGGAGACGGGCGAGCGATTAGTGGTTGGCCTGCCTTGGGTTAGGGTTCCCTTGTAGGTACGGAGCAGATTCGCATTCGAGAAAGGGCTTGACTTTCGCCCAGTGACTTGTATACTATCGGGATACAAGTCAGGAGGCTTGCCATGACCCGCTCCGAGATGTCGCCGCAGGAGCGTGGCTTTCGCTCCCGCCTAGCGAAGCTGGTCCACGAGGAGCCGCTGCTGCACGGGACGCTGAGCCGCCGCGCCGTGACCTGCGGCAATCCCCGCTGCCGGTGTGCGAGCGGGGAGCGCCATCCCGCCCTCTATCTGGTGGTGCGTCGGGAGGGCCGGGTTTACCAGGTGTTCGTCCCGGCGGCGCTGGAGCCCCGGGTGCGCCGGTGGGTGGCGACGGACCACGAGGTCCGCTCGCTCCTCGAGAACGTCAGCCACCGGTGCGTCGAGAGGCTCCAGAAGCTGAAGAGGAGGACGTGAGGTTCTCCGCCGACTCCTGCAGTACGGCCAGCGCGTCTTCGGCCTCGGCGAGGCCACGGCCCGCGTCCGGGACACCCGGCCCCTGGCTCGCATCCCGGCGGTGCGGTCGGTCCGGAGCCTGTTCCTGATGGTGTGTGCGCGAGTGGGGAGTCTGAACGCGCTGGAGCAGGCGCGTCCCAGCGACCCGTCGGGCGGGTGGCTGGGCGGGCCTCCGCCCAGTGCCGACGCCCTGGGGGATGCGGCCGCCGCTCTCTCGCTCGACGACCTCCGCGAGGAGCTCTTCGCCCAGTACACGGTCCTCAAGCGCAACAAGGCCATCCGCCCCCTGCCGCGGGGGTTCCTGGTCCTTGTCCTGGACGCGCATGAGTCGGGGGCGAGCTACCTGCGGTGCTCGGCCGGCTCGCTGACCCGAACGGTCAAGACCGCCCAGGGGGAACGGCTGCAGTTCTACTACCGGCACGTGGCTGCCCTGCTGTTGCACGCCGGGGGCGAGGTCCTCCTGGACGTCGAGCCCCTCCGCCCGGGCGAGGACGAGATCGCCGCCGCCATGCGGCTCTTCGAGCGCGTCGCGACGCGCTACCCGCGGGCCTTCGACACGGTCAGCGGGGACGCCCTCTACCTCAACCCGGGCTTCTGCCGCCTCGCCGACCGGCACGGCACGTACTTCATCGCCGTCCTCAAGAATGAGCACCGCGACCTCGTCGTCGACGCACGAAGCCTCTTCCCCCTCGACCCGCCGGCCCGCTGGAGGCAAGGCCACACCGACATCGAGGCCTGGGACATCCCGGGCCTCACCACCTGGCCCCAGTACGGCAAGCCCGTCCGCGTCGTCCGCTCGCTCGAGACCCACCCCGTTCGCCGCCAGCGCACGAAGGAAGTCGAGGTCAAGAAGGCCGAGTGGATGTGGGGCACCAACATCCCGCAGGCCAAGGCGCCCAGAGACATCATCGTGCGCCTCGGCCACGGGCGCTGGACCATCGAGAACCAGGGCTTCAACGAGATCGTCCACGCCTGGCACGGCGACCACATCTACAAGAACCACCCCACCGCCATCGCCGCCTGCTACCTCCTGCTCTTCCTCGCCTACAACCTCTTCCACGCCTTCTATACGCGCCACCTCAAGCCGGCGCTCCGCGCCGCCTACACCATGGCCTTCCTCGTCGAGACGATCCACGCCGCTTACTACGCGGCGATCCCGCTGCGCGCCCGGGGGCGGCCCCCGTAACCGTCGGCCCCCTCCCGCCCACGGCCAACTCACCCTAACCACCCCAGCCACGGTGGACTCTCGCCTCCCCTCCGCCCAGAGCACCCGCCGCCGACGGCCCCTGCAGGTTCTGCCCCTTTCCTGCCCTCCGACGCCCCGCGCGAATCTCCCCCTCCTCCCACACCACTCTAACTCAAGGCACTCCCACGGCATCCAGGGCCGGAAGCGGAATCGCTGTCATGTGCCGGCGGGCCTTGACAGGAGAGGGAGGGGGAGGTATCTTCCCGAAGTTGTTCAACTACGGAACGCTTGTGCGGAAGGAGAAGCGATGCAGGAGGTGATCGTTCGTGTGTTTCGTGCAATTGTGTGCCACACGCGGTTGCGGCTGCTGGCGCGGCTGGCGAGGGCCGGTGAACTGATGCCGAGCCAGCTCGCCCGTGAGCTTCGCATCGGGCGTGACTTGGTGTGCGCTCACGCGGCGCGGCTGGCCGGAGTGGGGCTGATCAAACGTCGCCGGTCTGGCTTGCGCTGCTACTGTGTGGCGGAATCGCCGTACGGCCCGCGCACGCTGAGCGGCCAGGTCTCAGCGTGGCTTCGAGAGGTGCTGTCCGCATCCAGCGTGGGGGTGCCCGGACCGGCGCGGCACGGTTCGCGCGGCACCCGCGGGCCGGATGATGCCCCGGATGTGCATCGGGCTGTGTTTGAGGCAGCCACGGCATTCGCGAACCTGCGGAGGGTGAGGATTCTCCGCTTCCTTGCGGATGGGAGATCGGCGGACGCCCGGGCTTTGATGCGTGAGCTGAAGATGTCGAGGGCGGCCGTCAGCAGGCAGATCGGGAAGCTCGTCCGTCGAGGCTATGTCCGCCCGCTGGCCGGGACCCGACGTCCGCAGTACCAGCTCGCGCGGGGCGGGAACGGTCCGCTTCACGCGCGGCTGTTGGAGATCGTGAGTGCGCATTGGGAGCGAGAAGCGTTCGAGAGCTGAGCAACTGGGGAGCGCTGCCGGAGCGCGGCGCGTGGCGTCCGCGTCTTCTGCCGGGCGGCGCGTGAATGTCGGGGGGCGGGGGGATCGGTACAGCGTTCCGTAGTTGAACAACTACGGAACGCTTCTGGACCCCTCGGGAGTTCTTCGGGGGCGTGCTTGGGCGGGCTGGAATGAGCGAATCGTGCTCGTCCTCGCCTCTCCTCATTGTCCTCGACTCTTGCTCACCCATGGAGAGGATGAGGGGCGAGGACGACGCATGAGGACGATTGGGGACTGACGTGCGGTCCACCAGAACCGCGGGCCATACTGGTTTGCGCCGGACGGTCTGGACAAACGGCGAGAGTTTTGCTAGAAGTGTGGGAGAGGAGGAGAAGAGAAACGACGATGGCAAGGGGGTTCTCATGAAGGTGACGGTCTGGGCCATTGGGGTGTCGGTGGCGCTGGGGGCGTGCGTCGCGTGCGGAGGGGAGGGGGACTGGCCCCAGTGGCGGGGGCCGCGGCGCGACGGCGTGGCTCCAGGCGCCACGCTGCCCGAAACGCTGCCAGCCACGCTGAAGCTCGTGTGGAAGAAGGAGGTGGGCGAGGGCTACTCTGGCCCCGTCGTTGCGGGGGACAAGGTGGTCGTCCACTGCCGCCAGGGCGAGAAAGAGGCTGTGCAGTGCCTGAACGCGAGCGACGGCTCGCTGTCGTGGAAGCACTCCTATTCGGCGCCCTACACGCCGGCATCGGTTGCGGCGAAGCACGGCAAGGGGCCGTTCGCCACGCCGACTGTCGCGGGCGGCAGGGTGTTCGCGTTCGGCATCAGCGGCACGCTGAGCGCCCACGAGCTGGAGGGGGGCAAGAAGCTCTGGCGGCACGACTTCGAGGGGCAGTTCAAGAAGGCGTATCCGAGCTGGGGCGCGTCGTGCTCGCCGCTCATCGAGGGCAATCTGTGTGTCCTGGGCATCGGCGCGAAGGACCAGGGTGGCCTCACGGCGTTCGATGTCGAGACGGGCAAGGTCGTCTGGCAGCAGTCGGCGGATGGAGCGGCCTACTCGTCGCCCGTTGCCGCCGATCTAGCCGGCCAACGGCAGGTCCTCGCCCTGATGGAGCACCACCTGCTCGCCGTGGAGCCGAGGGAGGGGAAGCTGTTGTGGAAGGTGCTGCTCGTGGTCCAGTACGAGCAGAACATCTTCATGCCCATCGTGCACAGGGACCTGGTCATGGTGGGGGGCTGGCGCCAGGCGATCCGCGGCTATCGCATCGTGGCGAAGGATGGCGCGCTGACCGCAACCGAGGCGTGGAGGAACGAGCGAGAGGCGTTTTTCATGAGCACGCCCGTACTGGTCGGCGGGCACTTGTACGGCCTGGCCGACCGCGGCCGGGGCACGCTGGTGTGCCTCAATGCCGATGACGGCCAGACGAAATGGTCGGGGGCCGCCGGCCTGGGCGAGTACGCCTCCATTGTTGCTGCGGGCGACAAGCTGCTCGTGCTGACGACGAATGGCACGCTGCTCCTGGTGGCGGCAAGCCCGGCGGAGTACAAGGAGCTGGGCAAGGCGTCGCTGGGGCAGGGCGCCTACTGGGCGCATCTGGCGCTCGCCGGGGGCCGCGTCTACGCGCGCGACAAGACGAATGCCGCCTGCTTCGAGCTGAAGGGCGAATAAGCCGTGTTTGCCTGGCACGGAGCCGACATGAGGGACCATTCGGGACACGGTCATGCCGAGCTTGTCGAGGCATCTCTCCTGGCCGGGCGCGGCAGAAGAGAGATTCCTCGGCTTCGCTTCGCTTCGCTCGGAATGACCCTGTGCCTGGCGCTCGCCCTGTGCTTCGTTGCGGCCATCGGCGGGGAGCCGGCCGGCCCGCTGCCAGCCGAAGTCCAGTTCAAGACCCTGGACCTGAAGTTCGTCACGCCGCACCTTCCGCTGCTGAAGAAGCACGCAAAGGGGGAGGTCAAGGCGTTCTTCCTCGTGCCGGCCAACGGCACGCTGGGCCACGTGCGCGAGCTCGTGCAGCGGGCCGACATGGCGTGCGACTACTGCGCGGTGGCCAAGCCGCCGGCACCGCCCGACGCGCTGGACGCGAGCGATGTGGCGGAGTTCGGCAAGCGGCTCGCAGCGGCCCAGCCGCAGGTGCTAGTCACCCTGGGCATCCGGTGGCACACGGGGCTCAAGGGCCGGCTCATCGGCGAGTTGCTGGGCCGCGTACGCGAGGGGATGGGCGCGGCTGTGGCCGTCCGCGACCTGAAGGAGGAGCCTGAGCTGGCCGCGGCCCTGGGCGGCGGCAAGGAAGTGGCCGAGCCGCCGCTGCCCGCCGTGGCCGTGGCCGTGCCCGCTGTGCGCCGCTTCGCGCTGGGCAAGGGGCGGGTCGCACTCGTCGTGTGCCCGTGGGCGAGCGATGGTGGCGCAGGGGAGGCGGCGCTGGGCGACTGGACGGCGCTGCGCCTGCCCCGCGAGGTGGCGCGCATCGAGGCCCTCCGCTGGCGCGGCTTCGAGTACAGCTACGCCTTCCTCGCCGACCTGGCCCGCTGGGCCGCGGGGCAGGAGTCGGGCATCGCCGTGAGCGACGCCGCGCTGAAGGCCGACAACGTGCTCGTCGCCGTCCGCAACGCCGGCGAGAAGGTGATGACCCGCGTCTATGTGACCGTCCGCACCCGCCGCTGGGAGGCCCGCGCCCAGGGCGAGGTGCCGGCCGAGCTGGCTCCCGGCGAGAGCCGCCACCTGGTGACGCTGAACCGCGCGCCCGACGGCGGGCCGCTGGCCCTCGAGGTCCACGTGCGTGGCGGGGACGGGCGGACCCTGGCCTTCGGCTCGCTCGGCGCCTCGGCCTACCAGGCGGTGACGCTCAACATCCTGCCAGACTCGCCGTTCCGGCCCGCAGGGAAACCGGGGGCTTGCGTCGTCGAACTCCAGGGCGCTCTGCCGGGCGGGAAGCTGGACGTGACGGTGGAGGACCGCTTCGGCCGCCTTGTGGACCGCAGCACCCACGTGGTGCAGTTGGCCGAAGGCAAGGCGCGCGTGGCCTCGCTCATCCAGGGGGTTCAGCCCCTGAGCGCCTACCACGAGGTCGTTGCGCGGTTCTACTCCCTCGACGCCCCGGAGCGGGTGGTGGCCGAGGCGTCGGCCGACCTGTTTCTGCTCCCGGAGGGGCCTCAGGCGGAGGGCCTTGGCCTCGGCGTGTGGGAGGCGCCCGGGCGCTCGGCGCTCGCCCTCCAGGGCGCGCTCAGGACCGCCCACGACCTGGGCTTCACCCTGCACAGCCACTCGTCCGACGACCGCGTGCTCTACGCCACTGGTGGCCTCAAGGCCGCCTACGCACCCGTCGGCCTCGCGCCCGAAACCGCCAAGGAGGAGTGGCAGAAGAGCGTGCGCCCGCACTACGACCGCGGCGCGCGACTGGTGGGCCTCGGCGTCGGGCCGCGCCTGCCCGAGGGTTTCGAGACGAATCCCCAGACCCTCGCCGCCTTCCGCGACTGGCTGCGGAAGCGTTACGCCGACATCGCGGAGCTGAACAAGGCCTGGGGCGCGCAGTTCGCCGACTTCGCTCAGGTGGTGCCCAAGAGCCGCAAAGACCTGGGCGCATCGCCCAACCTCGCCCCCTGGCTCGAGTTCCGCATGTTCCTCGGCGAGGTGATTGGCGAGCGTTGCATGAAGGCCCCGGCCGACTGGGCGGCCGACCTCGCCCCCGACCTCGCCGTCGGCGAATGGGGCCTCGCCGAGCCTTCGGCCGACTGGCCCGTGGACTGGAGCCGTTACGCGAAGTGCTACAGAGTCGCCGCCCGCCGCGCCGAGCCACAGGGGGTGCTGGAGGACCTCTTCCGCTCGTTCGCGCCCGAAGCGCGGCTCGGCGTCGTCGTGGACCAGGGCATGGCCGAGCCCAGCCCGGCCCTCCGCCTCGCCCCCTGGCTCGCGCTCATGGGCGGCGGAAGCCTCGCCTGGTTCTGGCAGACCGGCCCCGACGGCTCGCCCCGCTCCGCAGTCCTCACCTCGGACCAGCGGCCGGCCGCCGGGGCCGCCATGCTAGCCAAGGAGGTCGTTCCCGAAATCACGGGCGGCGCGGACAGTCTACTTCTCGCCAGCAAGTTCAGCCCGGACCCTATCGCGATCGCCTATTCGTATCCCTCGTGGCTGGCCGACCCCGCGGCCCTCGCCCGCGGCGCGAAGACCGTGGTCGAGGAGCTCGGCTTCCAGCACCTCTACGTGGCGATGGACGACGTCGCGGCCGGCCGCCTGGAGAAGGACGGCTTCAAGCTCCTGGTCGTCCAGCAGGCGAGCTGCCTCTCGAAGGAACAGGCCGATGGCGTGCGGCGGTTCGTCGAGGCGGGCGGCGTCCTCCTGTGTGTCGGCCGCAGCGGCTGGCGCGACCTCCGCGGCGCGCCCCACGCCGAGGGCAGCCTCCTCGACGCCTTGGCTGGCGTGGACACGAGCAAGGCCAAGCCCCTTGGGCGCACGCTGTCCACGCCCTCCGGCGAGCCGCTGCTCACCCTGGCCGTGGCCGAGGGCGGCGTCGCGGCGAAGGAGGCGAGCACGCTCGCCAGCGCAGCCCTCGATGAGAAGACCCTTCTCCCCGTCTGGACCCAGCGCGACCTGGGGAAGGGAAAGGTCTATTGGCTCAACACCGCGGTCGCGCCCGAGGAGCCGGAGGCGGTCCGCAGGTCGCACTGGGATATCTTCGACCATGTGATCGGCATGGCGGGCGTTAAGCCGCGCTGCCGCTTCTACGCGGGCGAGCAGCCGCTCTTCGGCGGCGAGACGTGGTACTTCGAGACCCCCTCGGGCCGCACGCTCCTTGTCGGCCACTGCTTCGGTCGCAAGGTCGAGGGCTACGTCGCCGCACGCTTCCGCCGCAAGGGCATCGTCTACGAGGCCATCGCCAGCCGCGCCGTCGGCGAGGCCGAGGGCATTCAAGACACCTTCCCCGAGGGCACGATGCGCCTCTACGCGGTCCTCGACTACCGCTGCACCGGCCTCGCCGTCAAGGCCGAGGGCGCCAAGGCCAACCCCGGCGACGTCGTGCGAGTGAACATCGCACTCAAGATCAGCAGCAAGGACCCCGCCAAGACGGCGGACCTGCACCCCATCCGCCTCCGCATCCACGGCCCCTCGGGCGACCTGCCCGAGTGCCGCCGCGTGGTCATGCTCCAGGGCGGCGAGGCCGCCGCCGAGTTCCGTCTCGCACTCGACCAGGCCCCCGGCGCCTACGCCATTCTCGCTCAGGACGCCATCTCCGGCCTCGAGGGCCGCGCCGCCCTCACCGTCCTGAAGCCCGACCCGAAGGGTAGGTAGTTTCTGTTGCGGAAAGTCGCCCGCGCGAGACTGGGAGCAACAGACCGCCTAAAGGCCGAACTACAAACAGGGAGATGCCGCGTTCGTAGTTCGGCCTTCAGGCGGTCTTTGACGCCGGTGACTTTCCGCAACAGAAACTAGGTAGCTTCTGTTGAGGAGGGCGGCCCACAGCGGGGCCCGCGTTTGTAGTGCGGGCTTCAGCCCGTATCCGCATGGCGGGAGCGCCAATCCAGGATACGGCCTGAAGGCCGCACTACGAACTGCGGCCCTCCACAGCGGCGACCGGACAGGAGAGAGCCATGCTGGGACGGCGTACTCTCGCGGCGATGCTCCTCGCGCAAGCCAGCTTGGTGTGGGGCGCCGAGCGAGCCATCGTGGACGCCGCGAAGTTCGTTGACCGCTCGCTCGGCGACTGCGGGATTCAGCGGGCCATCGACTCCCTGCCCAAAGAGGGCGGCATCGTGGAGCTGCCCGAGGGACGCTTCCCGCTCGAGCGATACCTGTTCCTCAAGAGCGGCACGACCCTTCGCGGGAAGGGGCGGAAGACCATTCTTGCCGCAGGCAAGCCCGAGACCCGCCGCAACGTGGCAAAGGACGCGCCCGCGAACAGCACGGAGATCGCGGTCGAGGGCGACCTTGCCGGCCTGAGGCCCGGCATGCTCGCCACAGCCTGGCGCTTCCGCGACCCAGGCTGGGTCGGCCACATCAAGCACTATCGGGTCAAGGAGATTCGCGGCCAGACCGTCGTCTTCGCCGAGCCTGTCAAGTGCGAGATGCTGCTGCGGAACAAGGCCCAGCTCTCCTGGGGCTTCACCACCGCGCTCGCCGCCCCCACGAAGAAGGGCGACAAGGCCATCCAGGTCGAGCATCCCGAATTCCTCCCGCCCGGCACGGGCATCACCTTCGCGGGGGACGGCGACCTGTGGAACCACCACTTCAACGCCATCGTCGCCGCCCAGGGCAACACCCTCACCCTCGAACGCGCCGTCGGCGTCAACGCTCAGCAGGGCACACACGTCCACCACGCCTACTCAGCCATCACCGCCGATGGGCAGGAGAACATCGCCATCGAGGGCCTCGACATCGAGGGCTGGCCGGGCGAGGAGAGGCCGGTCAAGCGCGACTTCTACTTCAGCGCCGTCCAGCTCGTCCGCACCAGCAACATCCTCGTCCGCGACCTC
This sequence comes from Planctomycetota bacterium, assembly GCA_016872875.1. Next base: position 9,134 of record VGYW01000068.1, read on the forward strand.
CACGTCCGCGATTGGCAGGCCGACGGCGTGTCCATCCAGGCCGGCAAGAACTGCCTGGTCGACCACTGCGTGGCCACGGGCAACTCAGGCCACGGCTTCCACTCCGGCACCGACTTCACCGATGGCCTGTGGCAGAACCTCAAGGCCACCGCCAACGGCGCCGACGGCTTCTACTACTGCTGGCACGACAAGAACGTGGTGGTCCGCAACTGCGTCCTCAGCGAGAACCGCGGCCACGGCGTCGGCGGACTCGGCAACCCAGGCGACCGCCGCTGCACCGTCGAGGGCAACACCATCGAGCGCAATGGCAAGGCTGGCATCGAGGTCAACGGCGGAATGGCCTCAGGCTCCGTCATCCGCAACAACATCGTCCGCGACAACTCCCGCTCCAAGCCCGGCCAGTGGCCCGGCATCGCCCTCTTCGCCTCCGCCGAGGATGCCCGCGGCTACACCGTCGAGGCCAACGTCGTCGAGAGCACCCTCCCCGAGCCCACCCAATGGGTCGGCATCGAGGAGCGCTGCGGCGACCCGCCCCGCCGCGAGGTCGAGCGCGACGGCAAGAAGGTCGTCGAGTCCCGCATCGCCGACGAAAACGTCATCCGAGGCAACAAGCTCTCCGGCCACAAGGCCGCCGACATCCTCCTGGTCGGCCCCCGGACCGTGTGCGAGGACAACCCCTGTGCACGGGTGAAGCCGGCGCCCGCTCTGCCGAAGTGAAGTAGAGGTGATGCGTCCGCGTCCGTTGACGGTCGCCGGTGCGCCGTTCGGGTGGGGCGCCTCGGTGCGCGGGGCATGTTGATTTGGCCCCCGGCTATGTTGACAAGTGGCAACATGCCATAAGCGTCGTAACGATAAGATGTTATGGCATGATCTCAGCCATTGGCGGCCAGGTCGAGTTGTCAGGCGGCAACATGGCCTGCCCGGCCCGCCATTATGGCAGGCCGGGGCCGGGCGGCAGAATATTCGTATGTGTTTCACAGTCAATCAGATACGTCAATCCGATTTCCGCTTTGCAGGTCGGGCGCGGCGGCACGGAAATTGCTCCATGGTAGGTCGGTGGAAGGTGACTAAAACCCGGTATCACTGGCAGCAGTGATCAGGCGAGAGGAACATCTGTGAGCATGATAGGCAAGCGGACTGCCCTCGTGGTGCTCCTGGCCGTCGCGGCTAGCGCCTCGGCCAACATGGTTGTTGACAACCTCCTGAGCGGTCCTGTCGAGTTCAGCACCCCAAGCAACACGCTTGGGACATGGACCGGCTCGGTCGCCGCCTCTACGGTCTGGGGAGGCGTACGCGACTGGAGTGTGACGGTCTTGCAGACCGCCGTAGGTGGGCGGGCGCGAGTATACGTGGACACTGGGGGGGTCGGCGGGCTGGACAACTCGTCGAGCGTTCGCTCTGAGCTGACTTTCGAGTACGGCTCATTCACCAGCGCCGGGCCGCAGGGGGCCGATTGGCAGGCGATATACGGCCTTCTGGTCACTGTCATGTCGCTCAGCGAGACCGGCAGCTTGTATGCAACGATTGACGCAGGGGGCACTGTATACACAAGCATCGCGAACGCGCAGACGATAGACCACACGGGCGACTATATCATCCCCTTCGGCCACTTCGCGCCAGCGGGCATGAATCTCGCTCAAGTGGATGGCGTCACGTACACGTTCGCCGGCAACGTGCGCGGGTTCGATGTGGATTTCACCTTTCTGGGCGTCACGCCCGAGCCGACGACGCTCGTGGTGCTGGGCGCGGGGCTGCTGGCCCTCGCCCGCCGCCGCCGCAAGAAGGCCTGATGGGAGGCATTGGGGTTGCGAACGCAGAACCCCTGGGGGCACGGCTCCCAGGGGTTTTCCATGAACACAGAACGAAGGCAGAGGGTGTCAGGTCTTGAGGGCGTGTTGCCCAAAGGGTGGACTCGTTGGGAGTCCCGCCTTCAGGCGGTCTTCTCTTGCCCCAAACCGCCTAAAGGCGGGACTCCGAACGGGGTGGTTCCCCCGAACCGGATTCGGGCAACACGCCCTCAAGACCTGACACCGTTGACACGACGCGAAAGGAGAAGCTGTGGGCAAGATCAGGACGCTGCTGCTTTCGGGGGCGAATAACCATGATTGGAAGCGGTCGTCGCCGTTCCTGCGGGACGTGCTGGAGAAGTCGGGACGGTTCGCGGTGACGATGACGGAGGACCCGTCGGCGGCGCTGGAGGATGCGAAGGCGCTGAGGCGCTTCCAGCTCATCTTCTCCGACTACAACGGCCCGGCGTGGGGCGAGGCGGCGAAGGCCAACTTCGTCGCCGCCATCGAGGGCGGCACGGGCCTCGTCATCCTCCATGCTGCCGACAATGCCTTCACAGGCTGGGTCGAGTACGAGAAGATGGTGGCCCTGATGTGGCGCGAGGGGACGGGCCACGGGGCCTACCACGAGTTCGAGGTGAAGATCACCGACAAGGACCACCCCATCACCCGCGGCCTCGAGGACTTCCGCCTCTGGGACGAGCTGTACCACCGTCTCGTCCACATGCACAACGCGCCGTACCGCGTGCTGGCGACGGCCTACTCGGCCCCTGAGACCGGCGGCACGGGCAACGACGAGCCGATGATGACCGTGCAGCAGTATGGCAAGGGCCGCATCTACCACCACGTCATGGGCCACGTCTGGCCCGGCGACCCGGCCCAGCACAAGGGCTGCTCGATGATGACCTTCGAGAACGCCATGTTCCAGAAGTCGCTTCTCCGCGGCTGCGAATGGGCCGCCACGGGCCAGGTAACGGAGTGACGAGTGGCGAGTGACAAGTGGCAAGACCCGTCACACACGTCCCACAGGTCCCACTTCTCTCACGTAGCCGGTGGCGAGTCACGAGCGACAGGGGCCATCAGCCTTGACGCGACCGGGGGAAACAGATACTATTCGGCAGGTGACCTGGATGCTGTGTGTCCTGTGACGGCTTGCAGAGGACTACGACGTGAACCGCATCCGACGCCTCGCGGTCAGAGGTTTCAAGTCCATTCAAGAGATGGACATTGAGCTTGGCCCGATCAACGTCCTGATCGGCGCCAACGGAGCGGGGAAGTCAAACCTAGCTTCCTTCTTCCCCATGGTGAACGCCCTTTCCACCGGGAGCCTTCAGGATTGGGTGGTCCGATCTGGCGGTGCCAACGCTCTGCTCCACTATGGGGTGAAGAGAACCGCGAGTGTGGAGGCCGCCATCGAGTTCCAATCTGGTTCGGAAACGATCACGTACCAGGTGACGCTTGCTGCTACGGCGCCGGACACGTTGAATCCCACGATAGAGGCCGTCTCGCCCGGTCTTGGCCTTCCGGGACCACGGGGAACGGCGTTTGACCCCCACGAGAAGGAAAGCCAATTGCGCGTGCTGGAACGGGGCGGCGTGGAACCCGCGACCGTCGTGAGGCGGATCCTCACTGGGTGCCGCGTGTTCCAGTTCCATGACACATCTGCTTTCTCGCGCATTCGGACGACGTCGTATCTGAGGAACAACCAAAGCCTGATGGGCGACGGGGGCAACGTGGCCGCTTTCCTCTACATGCTTAGGGAGACCCAGCCGGACTACTATCGCAGGATCGTGGGCTGTATCCGCGATGTGGCGCCGCACTTTGGGGATTTCGACTTGGAGCCGGAGAAACTGAACCCGGAGTCGATCCTCCTCAAGTGGCGCGAAGCTGGGGAGGAGTACCCGTTCGGGCCCCACCAACTCCCTGACGGCTTGCTGCGATTCATGGCTCTGGCGACCCTTCTTCTCCAGCCCGACGATTCGCTGCCAGCCATCATCGTCATTGATGAGCCCGAGCTGGGTCTCCACCCGTACGCTATCAACGTGTTAGGGGGGCTCGTCCGGAAAGCTGCGGCGCGCTGCCAGTTGATCCTCGCCACGCAGTCGGTGAATCTCGTGGACCAGTTCGATCCCAACGAGATCATCGTCGTGGAGCGCCATGGCGGCCCCTCCTTCTTCCATCGCCTCCAGCCCGAAGAACTCACGGAGTGGCTGGAGAGGTATACCCTGAGTGAACTGTGGGAGAAGAACGTCATCGGGGGGAGGCCCTCGCGGTGATTCGGCTGAACATCGTGGTCGAAGGGCAGACGGAGGAGGCATTTGTCCGCGACCTGCTCGGGCCCCACTTGGCCTCCTTTGGTGTGGGTTGCTCTGCTCGTTGCGCACAGACCGGAAGGAAACGTGGGAAGGTCTTCAAGGGTGGGGTTCTGGACTACGAGCAGTTCCGACACGATCTCGTGGATTGGATGAAGCAGGACCAGCGTCGGGATGCCTTCTTCTCGACGTTGATCGACCTGTACCGCCTGCCTTCAGACTTCCCTGGTTACGAGGCTGCCGCAGACGCTCCTGACGTGTACGCGAGGGTAGAGACTCTCGAGGACGCCTTTTCAAAGGAGATTCGCCACCATCTTGGCCACTTCGTACCTCACATCCAGCCCTACGAGTTTGAGGCGCTCTTGTTCTCCCGCCCGGCAGTTCTCGCTGCGGCGTTCCCTCGCGAGCCTGAGGCGCTCAAGCGATTGCAGGACACGGCCAGCCACTTCGACTCCCCAGAACATATCAATGACGATGACCCGCCGTCCAAGAGGCTCCTGGCTCTTCTGCCAGAGTACGACAAGGTTGGGGATGGCCCGTTCATCGCCACCTCGATTGGCCTTGATACGATCCGCAGCACATGCCAGCACTTCGACCGGTGGCTTCGCAAGCTCGAGTGCCTGAGCGGAATGCCGTGAAGATAAGGCACTTCCGCCTGAAGGCGGGACTCCGAACGAGTCCACAACCTGTTCGGAGTCCCGCCTTTAGGCGGTCTTCTCCTTCCGTTCGCGGGCGAGTGCCCGCCTTATCTTCACGCCATTCGTGCCTGAGCGGCCAAGCGTGAGGGTCTGTAGATGGCGACGCCTGACCACCCGAATATCCTGATCCTCTTCGCCGACCAGCTTCGGGCAGATGCGCTCGGCTGCCACGGCAATCCCGTGTGCCAGACGCCCCACCTCGATGCCCTCGCCGCGGCGGGCGTGGTGTTCGAGAGCGCCTTCACGCCAAACCCCATCTGCGTCCCCGCCCGCGCCTCGCTCACGACGGGCAACTACTCGCACCGGGCCACGGGGGTGAAGGACAACGGGGGCCTTATCCGCGACGACCAGCCGCGCATGGCACACCACTTCGCCGCCCGCGGCTACGCCACCTACGCCTGCGGCAAGCTCCACTACACCCCCTACGCCCCGCCCGGCCAGCCCCGTGTGCTCCACGGGTTCCAGCACTGCGACCTCACAGAATCAGGCCGCCTCATCAACCAGTATGACCCCAAGGGCACGCTCCGCGGCCTGGAGGACTACCACGACTATCTCGCCGACGCGGGCTGGGCCGGCTTCAGCCGCGCCCACGGCATCGGCAACAACGACGTGCGGCCCTGCCCAACGCCCCTCCCCGCCGAGCTGCACGTGGACGCCTGGGTGGCCGATTGCACGATTCGCCGCCTCCGCGAGCACGTGGCGGCGCGGCCGGGACAGCCCTTCCTGCTCTACTGCGGCTTCCCCAAGCCCCACGCCCCGCTCGACCCCCCGTGTGAATACGTCCGCCGTTACGACGTCCGCGACATCCCGCCGCCCGTCGGCGACGAGACGATGCTCGACGACCGCAACCCCGACATCGCCCGCACCCGCCGCACCCACGCCCTCGACTCCCTCAGCCCCGCCGCCCGCCGCGTGGCCAAGCTCTACTACTATGCCCTCATCACCCACCAGGACGCCCAGGTCGGTCGCGTCCTGGCCGCCCTCGACGCCACGGGCGTAGCAGATGACACCATCGTCCTCTTCACCGCCGACCACGGCGACCTGATGGGCGACTTCGGCGGCTTCTTCAAGGGCAACTTCCTCCAAGGCTCAGTCCACGTCCCCTTCATCCTTCGGACCCCGGGCGGCCCGAAGGGCGCGCGGCGCCGCGAGCTCGTCGGCCTCCAGGACGTGTTGCCCACCCTCGCCGCCCTGACCGGTTGCCCCCTCGACGCCGCGGTCCACGGCCTCGACCTCACGGCGGCGCCGGCCCGCGACGTCTTCTACAGCCAGTGCTTCGACCCTCCGGAGCAATCGGCCATGCTGTTCGACGGGCGGTGGAAGTTCTGCTACGCCCAGGAAGGCCCGACCGAGGAGCTTTACGACTTGGCCGAGGACCCGCACGAGCTGGTGAATCTAGCCACCCGCCCGGGCGGCGAGGCTCTCGTGAAACCCTGGCGCGAGCGCCTCATCGCCGAGGCCCGCCGCCTGGGCGACGCGGCCCTCCTCGACGGCGACCGCCTGACCACCGCGCCCCTCGACCGCTCCGCCATCCCCCGCCTCCCCCTTGGCGGCTTCGGCTGGCGATGGTTCTGAGAAATGTAGCCGCAAGCGTCCCGCTTGCGGTCCTCTCCCCCTCGACAAGCGGGACGCTTGTCGCTACGCGAGAAGGTCAATAGGTGAGGACGATTTTCTCCACCCCCTGGTAGTTGCCCACAGGCAACGCCAACTCCATCTCCTCGCTCGCCGCCAGACCCTTCACCCGCTCGAACGTGTGGCCCAGGAACTTCCCCTTCTTCGCAAGATACTCGCACCGCACATAGCCGTCCCCCACCGCCTGAAGCACGCGCAGGGCGGGAAACGTCTTATCCGCACGCTCCGCCAGAGGCTCCAGGTCAGCCTCCGACTGCGGGAACGCCCGCGTACGCCTCAGCGTCAGGACCAGCGACCGCCCGTCCGTCCCCGCCGCCTTGCGTTCCACCTTGAAGTAGCTCTTGAACGCCTCGGCGTCCACCGCGATCTTCTCCGCGTCCACCGCCTCCTTGCCGGCGAGGAGCCCGAACACCTGCTCCCCACTCAGCCACAGCGCCGCCAGCGCCCCCAGCAGCCCTGCGGCCAGAATGCTCGCCGCCACAATCGCCCCCAGCCCCGCGCGGCGATGGCGCTTCCCGGTCGGCGGAGTTTCCACCTCGTGAGACTCGTGAGCTGCGTCGGGCACAATCACTCCCCCAGGCCATGTTCACCACGTGGCGTCCGCGGCCGCGAGGCACTATCCTACCAACTTGTCCCGCCCTGTCAAGGCCGACCCGCCACTGGTCCGCCAATTCCGGGGGCGGCCTCGTCGGGCTTGGGGACGTGTTTGCGGCCGTAGGTGAGGGCCAGGTCGAGGAGGCGGCCGCGGAGGTCGGGGGTGAGAGCACTCTCGCGGAAGCGCCAGGTCCAGTTGCCCGCCGCCTTGCCGGGGGTGTTCATGCGGGCCTCGCCGCCGAGGGCGAGAACGTCTTGAAGGGGCACGATGGCCACGTCGGCGACGGAGGCGTAGGCGAGGCGGGCGAGCGCCCAGTTGATCGGCTCTGAGAGCGGGCCGAGGTAGCGGTGCAACGCCGCCTTCTCCTTCGCGTCGCGGGTGTGATACCAGCCGAGGGTGGTGTCGTTGTCGTGGGTGCCGGTGTAGGCGATGCAGTTCGGCTCGTAGTTGTGGGGCAGGTAGGGGTGCGTGGCGTCGGTGGTGAAGGCGAATTGGAGGACTTTCATGCCAGGGAGGTGGAAGCGCTTGCGGAGGGCGTGGACGTCGGGGGTGATGAGGCCGAGGTCTTCGGCGATGATGGGGAGTTCGCCGAGGGCGGCCTCGAGGGCTCTGAAGAGCTTGGCGCCCGGCCCCTTGACCCATTTGCCTTTGATGGCGGTCGGCTCGCCGGCGGGCACCTCCCAATAGGCAGCGAAGCCGCGGAAGTGGTCGAGGCGGACGATGTCCACGGTGCGAAGTGTCTGGCGGAAGCGGCGGACCCACCAGGCATAGCCGTCGGCGGCCATCGCGTCCCAGCGGCAGAGCGGGTTGCCCCAGAGCTGGCCGGTCTTGCTGAAGTAGTCGGGGGGGACGCCCGCGACGACGGTGGGCCCCAGGTCGGGGCCGAGGAAGAAGAGGTCGGGGTGCGCCCACACGTCGGCGCTGTCGAAGGCGACGAAGATAGGGATGTCGCCGACGATGCGGACCCCCTTCGCGTTCGCGTGGCGCTTCAGGTCGTCCCACTGGCGGAAGAACTGGTATTGGAGGTATTGGTGGAGGAACACGGTGTCGTCGAGGCGGCGGCGGGCGTCGGCTAGCGCGGCGGGCTTGCGGGCGGCGAGGGGGGGCTCCCAGGCGTTCCACACGGCGCCGCCGTGGGCGTCCTTGAGGGCGCGGAAGAGCGCGTAGTCGTCCAGCCAGTCGCCATTCTCGGCGCAGAAGCGGTCGAAGGCGGCCCGCCGCTCGCCCTTTGCGTCTTGGCGGAAGCGCTGGGCGGCGCGGGGGAAGACCTCGTTTCGCCAACTGTAGACCCAGCCGAAGTCCACGTGGTCCTCGGGGAAGGGCGGGGCGGCGGCCAGCTCGGACGCCTCAATGTCGCCCTCGGAGGCCAGCCAGTCGAGGTTGAGCAGGAACGGGTTGCCTGCGAAGGCGGAGAAGCAGGCGTAGGGCGAATCGCCGTAGCCCGTGGGGCCGAGGGGGAGAATCTGCCAGAGCGACTGGCCGCTCTCGGCCAGGAAGTCGGCGAAGCGTTGCGCAGCGTAGCCCAGCTCGCCGATGCCGTAGCGGCCGGGGAGCGAGGTGGGATGCAACAGAATGCCCGCGGAGCGGGGGAAACGCATCATGGCCTCCTGTTCGTGTTCGTAGTGCGGGCTTCAGCCCGTATCCTGGCAGCCACGAGCCGCGAGCTGCGAGCGTCGAGCCAGAGAGAAGAGGCATCTCCTGTTGTTGCCCGAAGCTCGCGGCTCGGCGCTCGCCGCTCGAAGCTCCTACGGCCTGAAGGCCGCACTCCGAACTCCGAACTGACCCGCCTATGATACGGGTTGCGGCGTTCGGTGCAAGGCAGGCTTGACTGGGGCGGGCCGATGACTATGATGGGCGGACGCTGAAGCGGCATTCCAGATGCCACATTCCAGATTCCAGATTCGGGACGAACCGGGACGGAGAGCAAGGGATGAATGAGAGCAAGGGATCGGTGAGTCGGCGAGGCTTCCTCCAGGGCGCAGCCACGGCGGCCGCGGCGTTCGCCGTGGTGCCGCGCCACGTCCTCGGCGGCGAGGGGCAGCCGGTCCCGCCCAGCGAGGTCTTCACCTGCGGCCTCATCGCCTGCGGAAGCCAGGCGGGCGAGGACCTCAGGTCGTATATGAAGGATTGGGGCGCCCAGTTCAGGCTCCTCGCCGCGGCGGATGTCCACTACGGCCGCCTCGCCTCAAAGAAGCTCGTGGAGTACGTCGGCTTCACCACGCCCACGAAGGAGGGCGAGAAGCCGCAGATTCAGGAGAGGCCAGCCGAGCACGTCGAGCGCTACACCGACTGGCGCCGCGTGATCGAGCGGAAGGACATTGACATCGTGTCCATCGCCACTCCGCCGCACTGGCACGCGCTGATGTGCATCGCGGCGGCCCAGGCTGGGAAGGACATCCTTTGCGAGAAGCCGATGACGCGCTTCATCGCCGAGGGCCGCGCCGTCGTCACCGCCGTCAAGCGCTATCGCCGCGTCTTCCAGATCGGCACCACCGGCCGCTTCGGCGCCGCCAGAAGCCCGCACAGCCGCCAAATCCACAAGATCATGCGCAGCGGCCTCCTCGGCAACAACTGCCAGGGCGTCTACATCCAGAACGGCGGCTTCCCCATCAAACGCTACTGCGGCCTCGTCAACGCCGTGCCCGAGCCCACGCCGAAGGACCTGGACTGGGATATGTACTGCGGCCCCTCCCCCGTCCGCCCCTACCACCACGACCGCTTCGGTTGGAACCATCGCTTCTACTGGGACTATGAGGGCGGCGCCCTGGCCGACTTCGCCCAGCACCACATGGACCCCTTCCAGTGGATCTACGGCAAGGACGACACCAGTCCCGTCGAGATCGAATCCTCCGCCCCGCCCGCACACCCCGAGTGCTGCACCCCCTGGGCCTGGGTGGAACTCAAGTATGCGGACGGCCTGACGCTCGTGCTCGAAGGCAAGGAGTGGGGCCAGCGCTACGACCGCAAGAAGGAGCGGCGCGTGGACATCAGCGACCTCGACGCCGAGGGCCAGAAGAAGCTGGCCGAGCTGCCCGACCCCGAGCCACTCCTCACCTTCCCTGAGGCCGTCCGCCAGCGCAAGGAATCGGGCGGCCACGTCGAGGCCGCCCACCGCGCCATCACCATCGCCCACCTCGCCAACATCTCCATCCGCCTCGGACGCAAGATCAGATACGACCCCGTGAAGGAGGAAGCCATCGGCGACGACGTGGCCAACCGCCTCGTCTATCAGCCCATGCGCGAGCCGTGGCACCTATGAGGCATCCCAGATTCCGAATCCCAGATTCCAGATTGCAGAACAAGGAGAGCGCAGATGCCCGCATCCGAGCAACTGAAGGCCCTGGTTGAGCAAATCCCCGATCACGACAAGGGCGGCTCATACGTCAACCTCACGCCCGAGCTGGGCGAGGCCATGCGTAAGCTCGCCGCCGAAATCCTCAAGGGCGGACGCGACAACGTGCTCGGCCTCATTGACATGCTGGCCGAGCCGAAGGTCGGCGAGCCGATCAAGGACATCAAGCCCCACTACGCCCTCCACATGCTGGCCGTCCAGGTGACGGACGGAAGCGACGACAAGGCCCGCGCCGAGGTCGCCCTCGCCCTCGCCTCCCAGCTCGGCGGCGACAGGCCCAAGGCCATCCAGAAGTACCTCATCCAGGAAATCCAGGTCTGCGGCGGCAAGGAGGTCGTCGAGTCCCTCGGCAAGATGCTCCTCGACCCCGAGCTGTGCGACGACGCGGCCCGCGCCCTGGCCGCCATCAAGGACGGCGCTCCCGAGGTCCTCCTCGCCGCACTCCCCAAAGTCCAGGGCAGCGGCCGCCTCAGCGTGGTGAAAAAGCTCGCCGTCCTCAAGTGCGGGAAGGCGGCGGACGCCTTCAAGCAAGCGCTGGCCGACGCCGACCCCGACCTCCGCATCGCAGGCGGCTGGGCCCTCGCCCGCATCGCCGACGCCTCGGCCGCGGACGCCCTCCTCAAGGCCGCCGACGCCGCGAAGGACTGGCTCCGCATCAACCTCACCGACGCCGCCATGTCCCTTGCCGAGGCCCTCGTCGCCGCGGGCAAGAAGCCCGAGGCCGCGGCCATCTACGCCCACATAGCCAAGACCCGCACCGACCCGGCCGAGAAACACCTCAAGGAGGCCGCCGAGCGCGGCCTAGCCGCCGCGAAGTAGCGAAGCGTCACGGGAGGGAGTCCTCATGGCACTGGACTCTCGTCAACGGGTCGCCCTTGCCCTGGCTCATCGAGAGCCGGACCGCGTGCCCATTGACTACTGGGCCACGCCAGAGATCACGGCGCGGCTGCTTCGCCACTTTGGCCTCTCGTCCGAGGAGCAGCTTCTCCAGCACTTTGACGTGGACTTCCGCTACATTGACGGCCCCCGCTACATCGGGCCGCCGTCAGACCCTGGCCGCAACGAGGACCACTGGGGCGTCCCGCGCGTCCGAGTCCACGTCGGCTCGGGCGACAGGGCCACCTCGTATTGGGAGGTCGTCCAGTTCCCGCTCCAGCGCGCCGCCTCGGTCGAGGAGGTGCTCGCCTACCCGAAGTGGCCCAGCCCCGACGCCTTCGACTACGGCGTCGTGCGGGACCAGGCGGCCGCGGCGCGGCGGACCGGCAAGGTCGTGGTTTTCATGGGTGACCGCCTGAACCGCTGCGCGCAGCTCAAGCCGGCCATGTACCTCCGCGGAGTCGAGCAAATCCTCCTCGACTTCGCCCTGAACCCCGACATCGCCGAAGCCATCATCGGGCGCGTCGCCGCGTTCTACCTGGAGTACACGCGCCGCACGCTCGAGGCCGCGGGCGGCGCGATAGACGTCTTCATGATGGGCGACGACTTCGGCACACAGACCGGCCCTCTCCTCTCCCCCGACATGTGGCGGAGCTTCCTGCGGCCGGGCTTCAAGGCTTTCATTGACCTCGCGAAGCGCCACGGCTGCACAGTCGCCCACCACTCGTGCGGCGCCATCCGCCCCCTCATCCCCGACCTCATCGAGTGCGGCCTCGACATCCTCAACCCCATCCAGCCCGAGGCGAGCGACATGGACCCCCGCGAGCTGAAGCGGGCCTTCGGCGACCGCCTTTGCTTCCACGGGGGCGTCTCCATCCAGCGCGCGCTCCCCTTCGGCACCCCCGACGACGTCCGCCGCGAGGTCGCCGAGCGCTTCGACGCCCTCGCCCCCGGCGGCGGCTTCATCGCCTGCACCGCCCACAACCTCCAGGCCGACGTCTCCCTCGCCAACACCCTGGCCCTCTTCGATGCCTACCGCACCCTCGGCCGCTATTGAGGAGTTCCACATGGCCCAGTATCTTCGCCCCTTTGACCTCGCGACGCGTTTTCGCGCCTTGAGCCGTGAGATGCGCGCCCGCTTCGAGGCCGCGCGCGTCGGCGGCAAGCACTCCATCGAGAAGGGCATGCGCGTCGAACAGGTCCTCCGCGACTTCCTCGTCGCCCACCTGCCCGCCCGCTACGGCGTCTCCCGCGGCGAAATCGCCGCCCACAACGGCCAGCTCAGCCACCAGGTGGACATCGTGATCTACGACGCCCTCGACGCCCCCCTCCTCTCCCACACCGACACCTCGACTATCTTCCCCGCCGAGGCCGTCTACGCCGCCATCGAGGTCAAGCGCGTCATCCAGCGCTCCGACATTGACGTCATCGTCGAGAACATCGCCTCCGTCAAGGCCCTCCCCCGTTCGGCCATCGTCCGCGAGCACGAGGGCCACCGCCTCCGCAGCATCCACCGCGAGAACCCCGCCATCTTCGGCGCCGCCTTCGCCTTCGGCGGAGGCAAGATCAAGCAGACCCTCGTCCCCCGCCTCCACCGCGACCACAGCCGCATCCCGCGCAGCCAGTGGACCGACTGCATCTGCATCCTCGACAAGGGCCTCATCTACCACTTCGCGCGCGACGAGGAGTCGGGACAGTATGGCCCAGGCTTCATCAACCCCTTCAGCATCCTGGGCTGCTACGAGTCGGGCGAGGACAGCCTGCTCTTGTTCTACCTCTTCCTCATGGCCCAGCTCAGTGCCCGCAGCCTCTTCCCGCCGAGGCTCGAGAGCTACGCCGCCGCCTACCACCCGCCCGTCGCCGACCTCTACGTCCCCTCCCTTGCCGCCCCGCCGGGCGTGCTCCCGCGGCCGGAGGAAGACGACGACGACGACTGATCCCATCCTGCGTTTGTAGTGCGCCCTTCAGGCCGTAGCGACCGTTTGTAGTGCGGCCTTCAGGCCGTAGCGACCGTTTGTAGTGCGGCCTTCAGGCCGTATCTGGTCCTTACGGGCGGAAGCCCGCACTATGAACTCCCTCGAGTATGGCTTCCGGTTTTGGCAGCCGCCTCCTTCCCCGCTTCTGGTCGTGCTCGTCGTCGTCCTCGTCGTCGTCGTCGAATCCGATTGCGCCGCTCACAAACGAGGGCAGAGCGCTCGACGACGAGGACGACGACGGCAACGACGACGAACTCGAAAGAAACGGCGCGCCAAGACCGGGAGTCATGCTCAACCCCCTCCCTCTTCCACACGCCGCGTGTCTCTGGGGACCTCTTGACCGCTTCTTCTCCGTACCCCAACACCCAACACCTGTCACCCAACACCTTCCTTTATCTTGCCACGCAGTTCCTCAACCGCCGCCGCATGCTTCTCCGCATCCGCATGCCCCACCTCCCGCTCGTAGTCCACCCGCGCCTGCATCAGCTCGACCGCCCGCCGCAGATCGCCTAGCTTGGCGTATTGGACGCCCAGGTTCCAACTCCAGATCGCCTCGTTCCCCCGGTCCTCGATGTCGCCGTGAATCTTCAATGCCTGCTCGTAATGCTCAATCGCCTTCCACGACTCGCCGAGCGCCGCGTGGGCGAGCCCCAGGTTGCCGAGCGCGTGCCCCTCCCCCAGTCGGTCCCCCAACTCGCGAGCGATCTTCAGCGCATGCTCATGGTGCTCAATGGCCTTCTTCGTCTCGCCGAGGGCGGCGTAGGCCAGGCCCAGATTGCCGAGAGTATGCCCCTCCCCACGCCGGTCGCCGATCTCTCGCTCAATCCTGAGCGCTTCCTCGTGGCACTCGATCGCCTTCCGAATCTCCCCTAGCGCGGCGTAGGCGAGGCCAAGGTTGCCGAGGCAGACCCCCTCTCCGCGCCGCCGTCCAACCTCGCGCGCGATCCTCAACTGCTGCTCGTAGTGCATGACCGCCGTCCGCATCTCGCCCAGGTCGGCGTAGGCGTTGCCCAGGTTGCCGATCGTCTGCCCCTCGCCTCGTCTGTCCCCCAACTTCCTCTCAATTGCCAATGCTTGCTGGTGGTACTCGATCGCCTTGCGTGTCTCCCCCAAAGCGGCGTAGGCAAGGCCCAGGTTGCCGAGGTCCGCTCCCTCGTAGCGCCGGTCGCCGACCTCCCGGCCAATCCTCAGAGCTTCCTCGTGGCACTCGATCGCTTTCCGTGTCTGCCCCAGGTCGGCGTAGGCGAGGCCCAAGTTCCCTAACGCCCATCCCTCCTGCCGACGCATGCAACTGCTGCGGGCTAGGTCTAACATCCTTGAGAGGTACGTGATCGCCTTCATGGCCTCTCCGAGCCCGCAGTAGCCTGCCCCGAGTTCATTCAGGATATCGAGGACGGCGGGGACCCGGTCCGCTCGTAGCTCGCCGACACTCGGAAGGTATTCCTGAAGCAGACTCTCCAAGAACCCAAGCCGCGCCTCAACCTCGGCAGCCTGGCTGTCGAGGATGTGCGGCTCGGCATGCATCGTCCGACTGAAAGCCCACTCACGAAGTGCCTGCGGCGCTGGGAAGCGGAACGTGGCATTGGCCCAGGCCCAGAAGTCGGGGGCGAGGCGGCAGAGGGTGGTGAGGAGGTAGTCGGGGAGCCAGAAGACCATCGGCTCGGGGATGCGGGCGGGAAAGGCATCGCGGGCCATGTTGAGGGCCACGAGCACGCCAGGCTGCGGGTCCGTGATGTGGACGTGCGCCTCCAGGCCGACGAACATGAGCACGCGCTTCGGCGCGCCCACAGGGGCCTCGTCCTTCGGGATGCGGCGCGCGATGGCGTCGAGGGGGTAGATCATGTCGTCCGCATCGCTGAGGTCAATCACGCACAGGCGAGCGATCTCGGGCTCGCAGCGGCGGCGGACCTCCTCGAAGATGGCCTTGCGTAGCGGGGCGAAGTTGCACTCGGCGAAGGCGAGTCTGAAGCCCTCCGCCAGGTCAACGAAGGCGGCCAAGCGGGTGAGTTCGCCGGCGTGCGGGGCCAGCTCGGGGGACAGCTCGGTCGCCGCGGGCGCGGACGGGGGGCCATAGGTGGCGACAGGCTCTTGGACGACGGGGGGAGCCAACGCGTCGTCGGCGGGGCGGCCGCGGCGGCTGCCTGCCTCCCGTTGCGGGTTCCTGTGGCGACAAGCGTCCCGCTTGTCGAGGGGGCGCGGAGGACCGCAAGCGGGACGCTTGCGGCTACCCCTTGGCTTTCGCGCCTTTGCCACGGCGTGTCTCCGCGAAGCGCTCGATGCGGCGAACGAGGGGGTGGACGTAGTTCCAGCGCTTCCCGCCGTTGTACTCGAGGAGGCTCAGATTGTACAGGGCCTCCCTGCCGAGGTCATTGTTCGGGGCGGCTTTGGTCCGGGCAACCTCCCGTAGCACAGGATAGTGCTCGGGCGGGATCATGCGCTCGAAGCGTGTCTGCATCTCCCGCAGCGCGTCCTCGACGTCGGGGGCAGCAATCTTCTCTGCCTTCCGCGCGTGGGCGGATTCGCAGGCGAGTTGGGTCAACAGCATGAGGTGGCGCAGGCACCCACCGCTGTAGCGTGCCAGTTCGCGCACGAGTTCCGGGTTCTCGAACACCGCGGCGGTCTCGATGCGTTGCTCGACGACCCCGACCAAGGCGTCCACCCCTTCGTCGTTCCACGGCAGGTCGAGCTTGTCCTCCTCTCTCCGGAACACGCTCACCATCGGGAGGAAGTCCAGCCGGGAGAACACCTTCTCCAGGCTCTTGCGGGAGTAGAAGACGGAGACGGGCATGGTGTAGATGACGTTGGCGCGAAGCTGCTTGAGGAAGTCGCCGTGTTGGAAGACCAGGCGGTCCGCCACGTCGGGAGGCATGCGGTCCAGATTGTCCAGGATGATCATCAGCTCGGTCGGCCCATGCCCCGATGCCTCCGCGGCCTTCCTGAGCCTTGCGCGGCCGTCGTCGAGGAGGAGATTGGTGTCGGTGATGAGGCGCGTGATGTCACGCTCGAAGATGCGGCGAATCGTCTCCTTGTGCTGGGTGGATGCCTTGAATTGCGAGGCAATCCAGGCGTTGAGCTTGGCGAAGAAGGGGATTCCGCCAGCCGCCTGCGCCTTCGCGCCGACCTCGATTTGTGACTTCGCTTCCTGAGTGGTCTCCTTGATCACCGTCTCGGCGAACCGCTCGACGTTGTCCAGGAGCCGCTGGTCGAGCGGCATGCAGCAGTTGTGGAACTCCTGGGCGAGCTTCATCGTGATGGTGAGGAAGAGGTCGCTGAACGCGATGTCGTTCGGGTCGAGTAGCTCCGTGACCTCGAAATAGACGACGAAGTACTTGAGGGTCCACTGCTGTCTCAGGCGGAGGAGTTCGGTGGACTTGCCGCACCCGCGGTGGCCGGTGAAGGCGACGTGGAGGGGGAACTCGCCGGCGCCCAGGTCGAAGATGGTTTCGAGACGGCTGAGGGGCTTGGCGCCGCGGGCCTTCGAGAGGTCCGCCCACCACGCGAGCTTCTCGCCCGAGAGCGGGCCGAGGTCGCACGCGAGCCAGGCGTCGCGGATGGTCGAGGCCCGCTGGGTGGGTGCCATGCTCTGGACTCCTGGCCACGGATCAGATGCTGCGCCCCATCGCTGAACCTGCCTCACATTATAGTGGAGGCCTGCCCGCGGGTCAACGGTCGCACGGTCTGCTTTGGTTTGACTGTCCATCCCCCCTGTCGTATCATAGCCCCTAGGCCGGGAAGCCTTCGATGGTTCGCTTGTTTCCCCTCCATTTGGTGGCGACCGGTCGGTCACTGGCCCGAAAGACGTGACCAATTGAGGAGTCGTCTGTGTCCGAGCCCGCCGCGAAGCCGCTGAAGAAGGAACGCCCCCCCCGCCAGAAGATGCCCGAGCAGCCAGCGGAGCAACGCATTCACAACTTCGATGAGGTGCCCTACGGGCTGACGCCCGAGCAGGCGCGGCTCGAAGCCAGCCGATGCCTCCAGTGCAAGAAGCCGGCCTGCGTCGAGGGGTGTCCCGTGTGCATTGACATCCCAGGCTTCATCAAGTTCATCGAGGAGGGGGACTTCGACGCGGCGGTCCGCAAGCTGAAGGAGCAGACGACTCTCCCAGCCGTGTGCGGCCGCGTGTGCCCGCAGGAGGACCAGTGCGAGAAGGTGTGCGTGCTCGCCAAGAAGGGCCAGCCCGTGGCCATCGGCTACCTCGAGCGCTTCTGCGCCGACCACGAGATGCAGAAGGGGGAGATGAACATCCCCGAGATCGCGCCGCCGACGGGCAGGCGCGTCGCTGTCGTCGGC
>VGYW01000069.1 GCA_016872875.1 Planctomycetota bacterium
CTTGGCGGCGTCGGCGGCGTTGTCGAGTGCGACGTGAGCGACGAAGCGCGAGCCGATCGCGGCGGCGGAGAGCCCGCGCAGGTTGAGCCCCGCGATGGCGAGCGCGTGGGTGATGCGGGCGCCCTGCCCAGGCTTGTCCGGGCCTTCCACCCGCACGGCGTTCAGGCTCTTCGTCTTGCAGAAGCCGGCGGCCTTGGCGGCCTTGGCCTGCTTGGCGCCCTTGATGGGCGTCACGAAGACCACGCCGGTGCCCGGCTTGTCGGGCGCGCGGCGGGCGATGACGAACTCGAGGTTCGCGCCCGCCCGCGCCAACGCATCCAGCTTGCCCTCGAGGCCGCCCGGCTTGTCCACGATCGCCGCCGCCCAGGTGTCCATCCGACTCACTTTCAGCGCCATGCCCTTCTCCTATCAAGAGGGTTCCTGTGTGCCTGAAGCATAGTGCGCGCCGACGCCTCTGTCAACTGCCGAGTCGAAAACCTGGGGGCGATCTGCTATGCTTGGCAGCCACGGGCAAAGAGAAAGGAGCACACGGACGTGCGACAGCCTGTTGGAGTGCGGCGGCTTGACGCCGCTCTAGGCTGGCGGAGCGCTAGCCACGGGAGCGCCCCCCAGCCAGAAGGACCGGACCGGCCAAGCCCACAGCGGTGTCGAGCCACCGGGCCGCTCGCCAGCTCGCGGCACCCCCACCAGGCTGACGCATTGCGGGCGGGCGCGCTCGCCTGCCTGTGGGCGCTAGTGTTCCTCAACCCCCTTGCTGCCACCGCGGTCGAGCTGGCCCGCTTCGAGCTCAAGGAGCCCCTCGGCCGCGACTGGCGCGACGAGTGGCTGACGGCCGACGTGCTGGTCCAGGTCCGCCCACGCAAGGTGCCCATTGCCGCACTTCAGCTCAAGACCAGCGATGGCGAGGTCCTTCCCGCCCAGTTCGACACCACCCAGAGAACGCAAACACTCATAGACACGCACCCACTTGTCGTCCTCTTCAGGACGTCGCTGAAGAAGGACGAGAAGAGGTCGTTCGTCATCACGGACGACGCGAAGCCGCCCCTCCCCTGGCGGGGGGTCACGGTGCAGACGAGCATCGGCGACTCCCCGCGCGCGACGAGCTACCACCACGCGGTCGAGAATGGCGTCTACAAGGCTGCCTTCAGCGAGCCGGGTGTGGCTATCGTCGAATCGCTCGGCCTCGCAAAGGCTCTGCCAATGGCCATCGAGTGGCCGAAGGACGCCACGCCAACCGCCGTGAAGTCTGAATGGGTCGAGAGGGGGCCGGCGCGGGCCATCCTCAAGCGCGCGTTCGCCTTCAAGAGCCCCGAGCATCGCTACGAGATCACATTCGATTTCCGCGCGGGCGACCCGTGGATTGACATCACGGAGGATTACCGCCTTGGCAAGGGCTCGTTCATCAGGATTGACCTGGCGGGGCTCAATGCCGACACGGTGTACCACCCCTATGCCTACAACGCCCGCACGTTCAGGCCCGGCGGCGACCAGGAGGACACGACGCTTCAGCCGCCCCAGCACCCCATCGCAACGCTCGGCCCTATCTGGCGCGACATCTGGTACAACGGCGGGCCATTCGCCTTCATCTACAAGAAGGACGCCGATTGCGGCATCGGCTTCGCGGCGGTGCGAGGGAGCGAGTGGACGACGCCCGACGGCATCAGCCCCGAATCGCAGAACCTCGAGGTCCACGGCGACAAGGAGAAGCCAGGCCAGGTGTGGGTGAAACTGCCCACCGATGGCGGCCATCGCCGCTGGGCAATCGTCGTCGGACACCCCGACATCCGCAAGCAACTGGGCAGCATGGTCCGCTCCCACGCCGACATCCCGCTCGACAAGGTGCTCAAGGACTGGGTCCTCGACTGGCCATCCAAGCACCCCGTCGTCGAGAAGGGCATCGGGGGCGGCTGGTTCGGCTACTACAACCGCCACGAGCTGAACCCCACCACCATGCCCCGCGGCGCACGCAAACGCCTGAACGACCTGATGGCGAAGGGGGAAAAAGTCAAGAGCCGCGACCTCGCCTTCCTCGCCTACGTTTTCACCGACCCCAACTACTGGCCCGGCCCCAAGTACAAGTGGAAGATCGGCAACCCGAACTTCCACACCGACATGTACAACATCCCCCTCAAGATCGGCCTCTTGATGCCCGACCACCCCCACGCCAAGCGCTGGGTGGACTATGGGGTCGAGGAGACCAAGGGTAATCTGATGCGCGACAGCTACCCAGGCGGGGCCTGGGCCGAGAGCCTCGGCTACTCGGGCTTCTTCTTCCACGTCGTAGAGAACGCGCGCCTTCTCCGCGACGCGGGCGTGCTCAATGCCTTCAAGGAGTGGCCCCGTTTCAAGGAGGCCGCCACCTACCTCGCCGCAATGCACACGCCCACCGACCCCCGTTACGGCGAGCGGCAGAAAGCCCCCATCGGCGACACATCGCCCGGCAGCTACGTCAAAGAGCTGAACGCGATGGGCGAACTCTACAAGGGCGTTGACGAGCGGTTTGCCGAACAGCTCGCCCGCTTCCCCGTGAAATGGGACGGCGCGCTCGACCTCCGCAGCCGCGAGTTCTACGGCTTCGGCGCGATGCTCCGCGGCAACCCCTACGACGGCCGCAACGAGAGCTTCGTCACCATCAAGGCCGGCCCCGCGCGCAACCACTATCAGGGCGACGAGCTGGCCTTCCACTTCTGCTCCCTCGGCACCCCACTGGCCATAGACCACGCCTGCCACTACTCGCCCCGTCCCTGGAGCGCCTCGATGCACAACCGCCCCGACATGAGCGGCCTCCGCCCCGTCTCCGTCGCGGCGCGCCGCGCCTTCGCCACGGCGCCCGGCGTCGCCAGCGTCTTCGTCGCCGGCGAACGCTCCACCCTCATCAGCCACCTCCCCCTCGAACCCCACAACACCGCCAAGCCCGGCTGGGAGTATCCCACGAGCAACTTGCCCGCCGACAAGCCCTGGACCATGCGCCGCTACGTGATGCTCGTCGAGCACGACCCCGCGAAGAGCAAGATCGCCGACTATCTTATCATCCGCGACGAGATCGATTCGCCCCAACCCGTCTGGTGGAACCTCCATATCCTCGCCCGCGAGATTCAGCAGGACGGCTCGCGCTTCACATTTCCGGGCCAACTCGACGTTGACGCCACCGTCCACGTTCTCACGCCCCGTGTGCGCGAGGTCGAGAAGCGCGAGTGGGGCTGGAGCAACGAGCGCAAGAGCGGCACGCGCCGGAGCCTGCGCGGCGAGGACTACGAGAAGGAGCACTTCGGCCGCTACATCCCCCAGGACTTCGCCCGCGGCACCTGGGGCAAGGCCCCCGAGCAGAGCGGCGAGATGACCAAGTGGCTTCGGGTCAAAGGCCACGAAGGCCGCACCAACTGGCTCGTCCTCATCGTCCCCAACCTCCAGGGCAGGCCCGCGCCAAAGGTCGAGAAGCACTCCGACACCTCCGCAAGCGTGAGCCTTGGCGCGGAGGTCGAGATCGTGCACCTTGGATCTGACGGTGAGTGGTGCCAGGCCGCCGTCGACCGCAATGGAAACGCGACCATCCTCCTCGAAGCTGGCGAAGTGAAGCCCTGGGGCGAGGTTGACCTCAAGCCCATGCCGCCCGACCTGGATCAAGGAGCACGCTGATGCCGCGTCCGAGTCGCCGCGAGTTCCTTACGAGAAGCGCAGGTTGCTCTCTGCTCTTTGGCGCGTTCCCAGCTCTCGGAGCCCAGGGGGCCGCGCCCAAAGCCAAGCTCAATGTCCTCTTCATCGCCGTGGACGACCTGCGGCCCCAGCTCGGCTGCTACGGCGTGAAGCACATCAAGTCGCCCAACCTCGACAAGCTGGCGGGCCGCGGCATCGTGTTCAACCGCGCCTACTGCCAGCAGGCCGTGTGCAGCCCGTCCCGCACCTCCCTCCTCACCGGCCGCCGGCCCGACACCACCCGCATCTACGACCTCCAGACCCACTTCCGCAAGACAATCCCCGACGTGGTAACACTGCCCCAGCACTTCAAGGCGCACGGCTACCACTGCCAGGCTTTCAGCAAGATCTACCACGGAGGGCTCGACGACCCCGCGTCGTGGAGCGTCCCGCACCGCGACCCCGGCAAGCCGATGTATGGCAAGCCCGAGACCCTGGCCGAGCTCCAGAAGCAGCGGGAGAAGCTCAAGGCCGAGGAGAAAGGCCCAGCCATCAAGGTGTTGGAGAAGGACCCGAAGACTGGCACCGTGCTCAAGGTCACGCCGCCACGCTTCCGTCTCCGTGGCCCCTCGTGGGAGGACCCCGACGTGCCCGACAACGCGCTCGCCGACGGCGCGGCCGCGGACATGGCCATCGAGGCCCTGCGGCAGCTCAAGGACAAGCCCTTCTTCCTCGCCGTCGGCTTCCTCAAGCCACACCTGCCATTCGTCGCCCCCAAACGCTACTTCGACCTCTATCCGCCCGGCTCGGTGAGCCTGGCCGACAACCCCTTCCCGCCCAAGGACTGCCCGCCAATTGCCCTCACGACATGGGGCGAGCTCCGCGCCTACTCCGACATCCCCAAGCAGGGCAAGCTCCCCGACGAGAAGGCCCTCGAACTCGTCCGCGCCTACCACGCGGCGACGAGCTACACCGACGCCCAGATTGGCCGCATCCTCGACGAGTTGGACAAGTTGGGGATTGCCGAGAAGACCGTCGTGGTCGTCTGGGGCGACCACGGCTGGCACCTCGGCGAGCACGGACTCTGGTGCAAGCACACCAACTTCGAGGTCGCCACCCGCTCACCCCTCATCTTCCGCGCACCAGGCCAGAAGAAGCCCGGGGCGAAGACCGATGCCCTCGCGGAGTTCGTGGACATCTATCCCACCCTCTGCGAGCTGTGCGGGCTTCCACTGCCCGACGGCCTCGAGGGCACCAGCCTCGCCCCGCTCCTCGACGACCCCGCCCGCCCCTGGAAGAAAGCCGCCTTCAGCCAATACCCCCGCGGCAAGGCCATGGGCTACTCGCTCCGCACCGACCGCCACCGCTACACCGAGTGGCAGGAGAACCGCAAGGCCGTCGCCCGCGAACTCTACGACTACCAGGCCGACCCCGCAGGCAACGCCAACATCGCCGACAAGCCCGAAAATAAGGACCTCGTCGCACAGCTCAGCAAGCTCCTCAACGACGGCTGGCGCGCCGCGCTGCCGCCGAAGCTGTGATCGCGTCCAACGGCGGCGCGGGGCCGAGACCGTCGTTCTCACATTCTCACTACTCCGGCCGCTGATTGTTTAGCACCCGCGGGCCAGTGTCACGACTGAGAACCCGTTCGTAGTGCGGCCTTCAGGCCGTATCTGGGCGTACGGGCTAAAGCCCGCACTACGAACAATGGCCACACGAATGCCCCGGCGCGGATTTCGGCTTGACAGCGGCACGGGGGGGGGTATAATGGCTCGCGCGCGTCTGGCCATCGCAACGGGATGCGACAACAGGAGAAGAGCCATGCACAAGTCGGCTAGCAGCTTGCGTCGCCTCACCGGCCTCGTGGCCGCCGCCCTCGCCCTCGCCAGCTTCGGCGGGGCCGCGC
The DNA here is from genome assembly GCA_016872875.1 of Planctomycetota bacterium. Next base: position 5,540 of record VGYW01000069.1, read on the forward strand.
ACGCAGGCATCATCTATGACAATGGCGCGCCTTCCATGACGAATGATTACTGGCTGAGCGACTTTGATTCCTCGTACGAGGCAGCCAGCACCTTCTCTCTTGCGGGCGCCGCGGTCGTCCGCGATGTCCATTGGTGGGGCATCTACGCGGAGGGCGATGCACCCCCGCCCCTGGACGACTGGACAATCCGCTTCTACAACATCGTTGGGCAATTCGGCGAGCCCGCCGACAGCCCCTTTGCCGAGTTCGCCCTCGGCGACATCGGGCGGGCCGACACGGGCCTGAACTATACCGCCTACGACCTTGACCTCGACGTGTACGAGTACCACGCCGTGCTGCCGGTGGACCTGGCCCTCGCAGCCGGGTCCTACGCCGTCGCGGCCATCGCCAACACCGCCGGCGTCAGCGATGACTGGGGCTGGCTCAGCGCGCTCCCCCCGTACTCTGGCACAGCGTGGACGCGCTACCATGGGGATGAATGGATGGCCACGGGCTATGACCTCGCCTTCTACCTCACGGACGACCCGCGACCGGCGGGCGAGATCCCCGAGCCGGCCACGCTCTCCCTCCTCGCCCTCGGCGGCCTGGGCCTGCTGTGGCGCCGCCGACGCCAGGCCGCGTAGCATTGCCCGCTCCTCCTGCTGAACCAATCACACGGACTGACACGGACGAACACGGACCGGCCCGTTCGAGGGAGGAGAGGGCTGCCCGTCCGTGTGTGTCCGTGTCTGTCCGTGTGATGGCATCCGCACGCCCCACTCGATGCTCCCCGCCTCTGGCGTAGCGGCCAGCGTCCCGCTTGCCGACTTGACCCATCGCCCCTCACCAGGTAGATTCATGCGTAGCCGCAAGCGTCCCGCTTGCGCGAGCTTTCGACAAGCGAGACGCTTGTCGCTACACGACAGAACTCGGAGACCGCGATGAAGCGCACGCTTACAGCAGTCGTAGCCCTCTGCCTCGCCCAGGCGTCGTTGGCGATGGAGATCGTGCGCGACGGCCAGCCCGTCGCCACAATCGTCACCGAGAAGGCCCCCGCGCCTGACAAGGGCGGCCGAGGGCGCGGCGGCTGGGACGATGCGGCCGCGGCCAGGGTGCTGGCCGATTGGGTGAAGAAGATGACCGACGCCGAGCTGCCAATCGCCGACTCTGCTCCCGCGGGCAAGCCGGCCATCTTCGTCGGCGCCGCCGCTCTCAGGGCCGGCCTCAAGCTCGACGATATCAAGTCCCCCACCAACGAAGGCATGCGCATACTCTCGGACGGCGGTCGCGTGCTCCTCGCCAGCCAGTGCGGCGCCGCAACCGTCAAGGCCGCCTGCCGCTTCCTCGAAGAGCTCGGCTGCCGCTACTTCATGGACGAGCCGATCGGCGAGGTCTTCCCCCGCACCAAGACGCTCTCCGTCGGCAAGCTCGACATCGCCGACCAGCCCGGCTTCCTCTACCGCTCCATCTGGGGCTCGCAGTGGACCGCCAACTCGCTTTGGAAGGTCTGGAACGGGGCGGGCGGCATCGGCATGGGCATGGGGCACTCCTGGGGCGGCTACGTCCGAAAGAACCTCTTCGCCCAGCACCCCGACTACTTCCCCCTGCGGCTCGACAAGCGCGTGGAGAGCGAATGGCTCTGCACCACTAACCCCGAGCTTCGCAAGCTGTTTGCCGAGAACCTGCTGAAGGCCATCGAGGGCGGCAGCACCAATCCCTCAATCTCGCCGCCCGACGGCACGACCTACTGCGAATGCCCCACGTGCAAGGCCCAGGACGACCCCAAGTCCCTCGAGCCCTCCTCGGGCAGGGTCAATATGACGAACCGCTACTGTGATTTCTTCGACTTCCTGGCGAAGCAGGCCGCCGCCAAGCGCCCCGAATCCATCCTGAGCTTCTATGCCTACGCCGACTACACGCAGCCGCCCACCCGCAAGGAGAAGCTCCAGCCCAACCTCTGCGCCTGGATCGCCCCCATCCGCTACTGCCGCTACCACCGCATCGGCCACCCCGACTGCCCAAGCCGCACGCAACTCGCCGAGCTCCTCGACGGCTGGGGCGCCGTCGCCTCCAAAATCGGCTATCGCACCTACAACTTCAACCTCGCCGAGTGCTGCGTCCCCTTCTTCATGTACTCCGTCTGGAAGCACGACATCCCCTTCCTCAAGGCCAAAGGCTGCGTCGGCGTCAACCTCGAATCCCTCGAGAACTGGGAGATCTACGGCCCGCACCTCTACCTCTCCATCCGCCTCGCCTACAGCCCCCAGGCCGACGCCGCGGCGATCATGGACGACTTCTTCGCCCGCTTCTACGGCCCAAAGGCCGGCCCCCCGATGAAGCAATACTGGATGGCCATTGACGACGCCTTCGATAAGCTGAGAGCCCACGCCGGCTGCTTCTTCGCCGTCCACCTCGTCTACACCCCCGACTTCCTCGCCAAGCAGAAGGCCCTCCTCGACCAGGCCGCCGAGGCCGCGAAGGGCGAGCCAGCCGTCTCCGAGCGAGTCGCTCTCCACACCGAGGGCTGGCGCAACGCCGCCGAGTTCATCGCCGTCCGCGACGCGATGAACAAGGGCGACTTCGCCCTCGCCAAGAAGGTCTACGATGCCCTCGTCGCCCGCAACGAAGTCGAGTACAAGAAGGGCTACGGCAACCACTACACCCTCAGCTACCTCAAGCGCTTCGTCGGCACCCACGTCGAGGCTGGCGCCGCCGCCACCGCGCCGCCCGCCAAGCTCCTCGCCGTCCTCCCCGACCAATGGCGCCTCGCCTACGACAAGGAGGAAGAAGGCGCCAACAAAGGCTACGCCAAGCCCGACTTCGACGATTCCCAGTGGAAAGCTGTCGCAACCTACTCCAACACCCTCGACGCCCAGGGCCTCTCCGACGAGAAGACCATCCTCTGGTATCGCACCCGCTTCCAGGTGCCCACCCAGCACACCAAGCTTGTGCTCTTTTTCACTGAGGTGGATGGCAACCCCATCGTCTACATCAACGGCAAAGAGACCCAGATCGGCAAGAAGCGCGCCCCATTCGAAATCGAGATCACGGAGGCCGCCAGGCCAGGCGAGAACCTCGTCGCCGTCCGCGTTGACCACTCCAAGATCACCGAGCTCTTCCTCGGCGGCATCATCCGCCCGGTCCTCCTCATCGAGCGGCCCTGAAACGGCCCGTCCCCGCAAGGCTTGTTGCCCACACCAGCCGCCCGGCTCCCGCCTATGCCCCGTGCTCCGTGCGGGCGATGATCTCGTCCTGGAGGTCCTCCCACAGGGAAATGAAGGGGGCGGAGTAGCCGGCCACGCGGACCATGAGGCCGGCGTGCTCCTCGGGGCGGCGCTTCGCCGCGAGCAGCGTCTCGCGGTCGTAGAAGTTGAACTGGAGCTGCTGGCCGCCGGAGCGGAAGTGGGCTTCGATGAGGGCCGCGACCTTCTCGATGCCGGCATCGCTCTCAAGGAGCCTGGGGTCGAGCTTGACGTTCACGGTGGTCGAGGTGGGCAGGAGGCGGTGTGGGAGGCTTGCGACGGAGTTGAGCATTGCGGTGACGCCGCGGCGGTCGCGTCCCTGGGCGGCGGCCAGGCTGTCGGCCAGCGGCTCGCCGGCCTTGCGGCCGTCGGGAGTCGCCCCTGTGACGCGGCCGAACTCGATGTGCATGTTCTCGCCGCCGGCGAGTGTGCCCAGGATGTAGAGCCCGCCGCGGAAGGGCGTGCGGCGCCGCAGGATGGCGTCGAGCGAGGCGACGATGTGGGCGGCCAGGGCGTCGGCCTCCGCGTCGTCGTTACCGAAGTGGGGGAGCTTGTTGAGGACGCGGCGGCGCAGGTCCTCGTGGCCCTCCCAGTTGGCGCGGAGGATGTCGGCGAGCTCGGCGAGGCTGAGGGCCTTCTCGCCGTAGGCCAGGCGGCGGATGGCCATGAGGGAATCGGCCAGGTTCACGATGCCGATGGCGTCCCAGTTGCAGAAGTTGTAGCGCGCGCCGCCCTGGGTGTAGCCGCGGCAGCGCTCTATGCAGTCGTTGGTCACGAGCGAGGCCGTGAGGATGCCGCCAGGGATGTCGGCCTGGCGGCGGTCGCGGTCGAGCGAATACTCATGGGCGCCTGCGAAGGCGAACTCCATCGCCCGCTCGACCGCGGCATAGAGCTTCTCGAAGGAATCGAGCGAATCGAGAGCGGCGGCGCCGTTGAGGGCGGGCTCGAGGCCGAGGACGCCTCGGAGGAGCTTGGGGAGGTTGATGAAGCCCTCGACGGCGCCCATCTGGGCCTTCCCCGTGACGATGACCTCGTGGCAGCCGGAGAGGGAGAAGTCGCGGGCGTCCTCGGCCGCGACGCCGAGGCGGACGAGTGCGGGGACGATGCTCTCGTCGGAGCAGAAGTCCGGGCTGCCGCCCTGTGAGCGGAGGGTGTGGACGGCTCGGCGCAGGAGCGCGGGCGGCGTGCCGCGGTGCCATCTGAAGCCCACCTGCGGGCGCTGGACCCGAAGCTCCTCCGTGGCCTCCAGGCAGAGCCACGTGACCTCGCTCGAGGCGTCCGAGCCGCCGGGCTTCACGCCGCCGAGGGTGAGGTGCTGGTGGGCGGCCACGGCGGCCTCCGCGCCCATCCACTCGAAGACCTTGAGCCAGAGGCAGGCGAGGAGCTCCTTGGCGAACTCGCGTGTGAGGGTGCCCGCCGCGACGTCGCGCTCGTAGAAGGGCGCGAGATAGAGGTCCACGCGCCCGGGCGCGTCGGGCGCGAAGAGGAACGCGAACCAGAGTGCCTGGCAAGCCTCCCAGAAGGTGCGGGGCGGCTCCGCCACCACCCGGCGGCAGTGCTCCGCTATCCGCTCAAGCTCCTTGAGGCGACCCGTTTGTAGTGCGGCCTTCAGGCCGTCTCCCGCTTGATCGGCATAGCGGCGGCAGAGGGCGATGTAGCCCTCGGCCACAATGCGCAGGGCATCGAGAAAGTCGCGCTTGTCGCCTTCCCCCGGCGAGAGTTCGGCTCTCCGCCGCTCGATGCGGGCGAGGAGCCCCTCGAAGCCGCCGGCGAGGATGGCCTCGTAGTCGAGCGTCGTGTGGTTGCCCGCGGGGCTGAGGACCCCCTCGCGGAAGAGCGCGCCCACGTTCTCGGCCATCGGCCACGGCGGGGCGAACGGCTGGCGGCCGAACGAATGCGGCTTCGACCGCTCGGCGCCGTAGGCGAGGCCCGCCCGCGAGCCGACGAGCAGCTCCCCCTCGAAGATAGCGATGGGCCGATTGCGCCAGTAGTGCGCGAGCGCCTGGGCCTCCCGCAGCACCGCGGCCTCCCCCGCCGTTCCCGCGAGCGACTCCTCCCGCAGCCGCTTCCAGTCGGGGTCCCCGACGTAGCGGCTCCTCAGCGCCCGCTCGCGCAGCATTTCGATTCGCTCAGTCACTCTCATCCCTCTCGGCGCGGCGCCCGGCCAGGTAGTCGCGCGTGATCTTGCGGACCCAGGGCACGGAGGCAAGGACGACAACTACCCCACCGACGATCATGCCGACGTGCTTGGCCTCGATGCCCGGCAGATAGGGATTCAACAGCAGAATCACCAGCGCCCCCAGAAAGAGGGCAGCGGCAGGCACGAACGCCAGCCACGTGCCCCAGAACAGAATGGCACGCGCGCGGCTGCGGACGTCCGAATGCTTCCTCTGCCGCGCCATCGTGTTTCCCCTTCCACGCGGCCCATCATGCCTGTGGCATCAGGCGTCTTCCAGCAAGCGGAAGTACTCGTCCCGCGAAATGCCCGCTGAGCGGAGGTTGTTCTTGATGATGAAGACGGGCACATCGGGCCAGTCCGGGATCACGATCGGGCGGGCCACGCCCTTCTTGGTGTAGACGAAATGGTCGCCCTCCGTTTTGACCCATTGGAATCCCGCCATCTCGAACACCCTTCGCAGCGTTCTGGCGGGGATGGGCACGATGCGTGGCACGTCAGGCCAGCTCCACCAGTTCCGTAGCCACAAGACTCGGCGGGCTCCACTTGCCTGTCCTGGCCCTGCGATAGCCCGCTTCGCCCAGGATGTCGTTCAGAGTCCCCATCTTCTCGGCCTCCTCGATGAACAGGCGCACGGCGGTCTTGAGATTCGTGCGGGCCTGTTCCACGCTCGCGCCGCAACTCGAGATGTCAAGCTCGGGGCAGTACGCCACAAACGTCTTCTCCTCCCTGAGCACCACCATGTCGAACTCGAGTGGAATCATGCGCTCGTCTCCAACGCCAAGGCGTCCGCCAACCTTCCTGAGGGCGATTCTACCATGTCATGAGCGGGGCGACAATCGCTCCTTCACGTGCGTGAGGCGAGGACGTTGACCTCGTAGGCGGCGACGTCGCGGAGCCAGGAGGGGCCGAGGGGGACGTCGGCGGCGAGGCAGAGGTGGTCCCAGACGGCGGCGAAGGGGAGCTCGGCCCTGTGCTCGACGAGTGCGAGCTTGGCGGCGCCAATCCCGCTCTCCTCACGCTCCGCTGTCGCCTCGAATGGCTCGAGCAGCGCGTAGAGCAGCGCCTTACGGAGGGCTCGGGCGCCAATCACCCAGGCCGCTACGCGGTTGATGCTGGCGTCGAAGTAGTCGAGCGCCCAGAGGATGTCGGGCAGTGCGCCGCTGCGGACCGCTTCGTCACACACGGCCCGAAGCTCGTCGGTGAAGCGGACCACGTGGTCGCTGTCCCATCGGATGCCGCGGCTGGCGTGGATGAGGAGCTTGTCCACGAAGAGGAGCGTGGCGGAGAGCTTGTCGGCCACGCTCTCGGTGGGGTGGAAGTGGCCGAGGTCGTAGCAGAGGGCGACGCCGCGCGTGGCGGCGTAGGCGAGGTAGAACTCGTGGGAGCCGACCGTGTAGTCCTCGCAGCCGATGCCGAAGAGCTTGCTCTCGACGGCGTCAATCACGTGGGGGAGCTTGCGGGCGAGGGCCTCATCCAATGCGTGGAGGAGGCGGTGGCGCGGCCCGAGGCGGTCCACGGTGGAGTCCTTTCGCCCGTCGGGAATCCAGATGTTGTTGACGCAGGGCGAGCCGAGTGCCTTGCCGATGGCGGAGGCGATGCGGCGGCACGCGAGGCAGTGGCGAATCCAGAAGGCGCTCACCTCGGCGTCGGGGCTTGAGAGCGTGAGGCCGTCCTTCACCATCGGATGGGCGAAGCAGGTGGGGTTGAAGTCGAGGCCGCGGCGGCGGGCCTTCGACCAGTCAATCCAGCGTGCGAAGTGGCGCGGCTCGAGCGCGTCGCGGTCAACCCGCTTGCCGCCGGCCTCGGCGTACATGGCGTGGATGTTGAAGCGGAGCTTCCCGGGAATGAGGGCGGCTGCGGCATCGAAGTCGGCGCGGATTTCGTCGCCATTGCGCGCGGCGCCGGGGTAGTTCCCCGTGGCCTGAAGACCGCCGCTGTCCACAGCCCCATCGTGAACCTCCAGCCCGCGCACGTCGTCGGCCTGCCAGCACTGAACCGAGATCGGGATGGCGAGTGCCGCGCGAACCGCCTTTTCGGCATCAACTCCGAGCGCGGCGAAGCGCTCGCGCGCCAGGGCGTAGGCGGCGCGCACCTGCGCGGCCTTGGGCGGCTGGCTCACGTCAACGGTCTTCTTTGGCATGGCGGGCCTCCTTGTGAGAAAGGGGAGACACAGGCGGGACGCCTGTGCCACCGGCCTTGGACAAAGCAGTGGCACAGGCCTCCGGCCTGTGTGCGCGCATTCTACGGGCGGGACGCTGACGGGTCAACCTGGAGTTCGAGCCAGGTCACGTCGTCTGCGAGGTCGAAGCTCAGGGTCGTCGAGTTCCCGGTGCGGGCCGTGATGAGGGGGCAGCCCTCCATCTGGGTGGAGGGCCTGCGGGTCGTGGCGGAGGCGAGGCGGCGGTCCACCTCCACGGTCATGCGCACGGGGCGGAGGCGCTCGGCGATGTTGGGGGTGAGGACATAGGTGGCGACGGCGAAGCGCCGCTCATCGAGCTGGAAGGGCAAGAGCGCCACAAGGTCGCTCGCCCGCGTGCGGGGCGGGATGAGGATGGGGTCGGGGCTGAGGGAAAAGCGAAAAGAGAGCTGCGAGCCACGAGCTTCGAGCTTAGAGCCAGAAGACGGAGAGTCACCTTTCCTCTGCTCGTGGCTCGTGGCTCGTGGCTCGCGGCTGTCCATCGGCTTGGCATCCTTCAGTCCGTCGCAGAAGGCGCGGAGGGCGGCGAGGGGCGAGGCGTCCTGCCAGCGGAACGCCGCGGGGTCCTTGATCTCGGGCATGAGCGCGTGGGACATCTCGTCGTTCGCGCCCTCATAGGCGGAATGGAGGAGGACGAAGCTCGCGCCCTGGTTGAGCCAGAAGGCCAGGGTGCGGGTGAGGGCGCGCTGCTTGATCTGCCACCCATCAGGGCCGCCTGAAGGCGGAACTACGAACGAGGAACGGCCTGAAGGCCGCACTACGAACTCCGGGATTTCGGCGGGGACGGTGCCGATGGAGGTGATGCAGACGGGGGTCTTGCTGGCGCGGATGAGCTCGAGCAGGTTGTCGCGGCGGGTGCGGTCGGCCATCCAGGACTCCGGCCGCGCGAGGACCAGGTGGGGCGGCGCGCCGTCGAGGAAGCGCAGGGGCGGCCGGGGCGGCCACACGTCGTTCGGGCCGGCCGGCTTCTCGTACATGCCGCGGGCCAGCCAGGTGTCGGGCACGACGCCGGTCCAGGCGCTGTAGATGGAGATGGCGCGGCCTGCGCACTCGGGCGGCACGTCGGCATCGCTGCACTGCTCGAAGTGGTGATGGGTCTCGCCCCACCAGAGGGCCGGCTCGGCGAAGCCGTCCTTGCGCAGGCGCTGGCAGAGGGCGCGGTCGAACTCGTAAATGCGGCCGCCGGGGCGGAGGGCCTCCAGGCCGGTGCTGGGGAATGGGCGCGGGCAGGCGGGCGCGCCCCACCAGAGGTTCTGGCCCATCTCGAGGTCGTAGCTGCCCGGCTCCTTGAAGCCGGCGTCGCGGGCCTCCTTGAGGATGAAGAGGAGGGCCTGATAGGTCTTGTCGAGATAGGCGTTGAACTCAGGCGAGCCAACCCCGCCCACGGGCATTAGATCGCCCTGGCGCCACCAGTCCTGAAGCTCGCGAGTGCCTGGCTTGCCGACGGGGGGGACATGGACGAAGACGACGCAGGGGCGAATGCCCGCCGCCTTGCACGCGCGCAGCTCATTGCGCAGCGAGGCAAGCTCCTGGGGCTTGGGGGCCGTCCAGTCCTTCGTGATGTAGATGGCGTGGTGGGGCGCGAGGCGGAGGCGGCGGACGCCTGCCGCGGCCAGTTGCTTCATCACGGCCGTGTGTTCGGCCTCGGTCCAGGTGGCGGGCACGTGCTTGTAGTAGACGCCGATGCCGGCGAGGGCGTCTGCGGCAGGCACGGTGCGGACGTTCGAGCGCCAGGGGGTCTCGTGGAGGGAGGCGGTGCCGGAGGGAAGCGGGTCGAGTTCGCCGGGCTTGGCGTAGACCTGCGCTGGTGGCACAGGCCTCTGGCCTGTGGACCACAGGCGGGACGCCTGTGCCACCGCGTTCATCGCGCCGGCGGGGGTGGAGGCGAGGATGAGGAGGCGCTGGCGAAGGGAGGGGCGGGGGGCGGTGTTGACGCCGCGGGGGGCGAAGCCGCTCGTGTCGCCGTAGGAGAGGCCGAAGGCGGTGTGGTCGGCGCGGCGGAAGTCCAGTTCGCGGGTGAGGGTCACGATGCCGCGGCCGCCACCGGGCCAGGCATAGGTGGCGGTGAGGCGGCCCGGCAGGGCGGCGGGCGCCTCGCGGTTGTTGTAGGGGAACGTGGCGTCGAGCGAGGCGACGGTGTTGTTGGACCAGGCGTTGCCGATGAGGATTTCGGCCTCGGCGGGGCGGAACGTGACCTGGTAGCCCTCGCGGTCCACCTCGAAGCGGCCGTCGTCGAGGGCCGGCTCGGCAGCGATGTGGAAGCTCTCCTTGAGCCACGCGGCGAGGCGCTCGGCGGCGGGGCGATAGGCGGCGTCGCCGAAGCAGATGGCGAGCTTGCCGCCCCGACGCGACGCGAGCCACTCGGCGATGTCGGAGGGGTGGAGGGCCTCGGAGGGCGCCGGGCGCTTGCGCGGCGAGGCAATGAGGGCGACGCGCGCCTCCAACTCGGCGAAGCTGATGGGCGAAGAAAAGGGACCTAAGGGACTGGGAGCTTGGGGCGCTTCCTTAGGTCCCTTTGGTCCCTGAGGTCCCTTTGGTCCCTTTTCTTGCGGCTCGGCCCCATCGTCGAACAGCTCCACCGCATCAGTCGTGGAAACCGCGAACACACGGCCCAGGGCGGGCGGCACGGTGGTGAGGAAGCTCACGCCGCGCTCGTCGCGCTCGAGGGCCACGGGCGCCTCGGCCGCCACGTCGTAGACCCAGCGCACCGCGGGGTCGGCGATGCGGATGCGGAAGCGATGGGGCATGAGCCAGAACTGCACGGCGCCGCGCTCGCCCGCGTAGGCGCTCTCGCGGTTGCCCACGGCCAGGTAGCGGGCGGCGACGCCGGGGCGGTCGCGCCAGGTGAGTTCGGCGGCGTAGTCGCGTTCGTCGTGCTCCTCGCGGAGGCGGTGGCCGGGCCGCGGGTCGAGGTAGCTCGCCACGAGCGCCCAGTCGGCGCCGTCAGCGACGCTTGGCCCCTTGGGATAGGCGAGGCTGGGGGCGGCGCGCTCGAAGCGCCCGAAGCGATAGCGCCAGCCCTCGGGCACCGTGCAGTGTGCCACGGCTGGCTCGCCCAGCCGTGCACGGTCGGGCAAGCCGACCGTGGCACTGGTGAGGGCGTCGCCGAGCCAGCGGAGCATGCCGAGCATCTGCTCCTCGCGTGGCCAGCCGCTGTAGATTTTGCCGAAGGCCACACTCGTCCAGTCGGCGAAGACGATTTCGTTGCCGAAGGGGTAGCCGAGGGTGAGGGCCTTGCCCTTGCCGAAGGCGTGCTCGACGACGGCCGGCTCACCCGAGCCGTAGGAGGCGACGACCTTCGCGCCCTGCGCGGGGGCGAGGGCCTGATAGGGCTGGCGGAACTGGGCGCGGCCATCGCGGTAGTCGGGGCGCGGATAGCCCTGGTCGGGCAGCGGCACGGGCTGGTACCTGCCGCTGTGGGCGCCGCGGGCCACGGTGCGCTGAAGCCAGGTGCCGCGAACGCCCGTCTGCGTCACCTCGCCCTTCACGGCGCAGCCCAGCACGTCAGCGAGAGGCGATGGCGCCGACCCGTCAGTGCCGGGCACGCGGCTGGCCACGAGCAGGCCGCCGTTCTGCACGAAGCTGCGAATGGCCTTGGCCTGGGCCTCGCCGAGGACGGTGGCCTGGGGCAGGATGAGGAGCCTCGCACGGGGCGGCACGCCCGAGGCCAGGGCGGATTCGGTGAGGACGTCGTATTGCACCTTGAGCGCGGTGAGCGCCCAGCCCCAGCCGACCAGCTCGCGGTTGGTACGCGAGTCCTTCGGGTCGAGGCTCGACGAGGGGAGGAGCAGCAGGACGTCGGCGGGGGCGACCCGAGTGTTGGCGAGCGTGGGCGAGAGGAGGTGGGCCTGGCGATTGCCGAGCCAGACGTTCGTGATGGCCGACCACTGGAGCTGGCGGTCGTTCCACGTGAAGAGCTGCGGGAAGTAGCCCCAGCGCAAGATGCCCTCGGGGCCGAACCAGCCGTCGGACCAGAGGCCGTCGCGCAGCAGCGACGTGAAATGGTTGACCGAGAGCATGGTGCCGAAGCCGTACTCGCAGTTCTGGTAGAAGAATGGGCCGGCCTCGACGGGCTTGCCCGCGCGCCGCTCGGCGCTCTGGAGGGCCACCGCGCGCATCAGGTCCTCGAAGAACGGCGTCTCGCTCGCCACGGCGGGCGTGCCGAGGGCCTCGGTGAGGCCCAGGCTGCGCCACTCGTGGGCCGAGAGATCGGTGTCAACGAAATGGGCCTCGCCGTCCGTCACCTCCAGGTCCACGGGCATGCCGGGAAACGCCTTGGCGAGCATCGCCCCGACGGCGCGGTAGTGCTCGACGACGAACTTGCGCAGGTCAGCGCCCGGCGGCGTGCGCCAGTGGCGCTGCGCGTGGAACAGTTCGGGGCTGATGGCGAGGATGTGGTCGAGGTAGCCCGACTTGCGGCAGTGGTCGCGCAGGGCCAGGATGAAGTTCCCGAATCGCTCGCGGGTCGGCGGGTCGGCGAGGTTCACGGGGATCGACTCGTACCACGGCCCACTGCGGTCGACCGGCCCCATGAAGTCGTGGGCATAGGTGCCGCCATTGAGGCGATAGCGCGTCTCGCCCTTGTCGTTGGGGATGAGGGCCTGTGGGCGCTGCTTGGCCCACCACTCGGGCACGCCGCCGCCCATCGTGGGCAGGATGAGCTTCACCTTCATGCCGTGCTCGATAGCGAGCCGCATCACCCGGTCGAGCGCCTGCCACTGGAAGGTGTTGGGCGCCGTCTCCACCCAGTCCCAGCGAAGGATGGGGTCCTTGGGGACGATGTGTGTGACGCCGAGGAGTTGGCCCTTGCGGAGCTGGTAGCGGATGTCGAGCTTCTGGCGGCGGTTCCAGGCGTGCTCGCGGAAGGCGGGCGGCGGCTCGATGTTGGTGCGCCAGCCCAGTTGCACGCCGAGCTGGCGCTGCCGCTCGCGGAGCGGGTCGTCCCACGGCTTGCCCTGGGTGCGCTCGACCTTGAGTCCGGCCGCGGTGGCCCGCTGAATGAGCTCGGCCCTTGCCTTCTCACGCTGGGCGGCGACGGCGCGGTAGTGGGCCAGCACCTCGGCGGCGACGGGGCCGAGTTCGGCGCGAATGAAACGCAGGTCGGCCTCCGCCGTGCGGTCGTCCTCCAGGTCAATGGCGCCCAGGAGCGAAGAGGCCGCGTAGTCGAGCGGCTTGAGCGCCTCGTAGAGGCGCAGGCTCTCGCGGTCGAAGTCCTCGGCGGAGGGGGCGCTTGCCCCGTAGAGCGCGAAGTTCCGCACGTCATGCACGTGCCACATCGCGGCCCCCAGGAGCATGCGCGTCTTCTCGACATCCTCCAGCAGCAGCATCGCTTCCGCCCGCAGGGACGGGCGTGCCGCCTCTGCCTCGGGAGCCGCCTGTCGCGGCGAGGGACCCGAGGGCTGCCATCGGCACGAGAGAGCGAGCGTGACCATCACTACGCAAACCGCCGGGAACCCGCGATTTCCGCCCCGCACGGTCCAGCACCAGTTACTTCGCACGATCCTGCCTCCTGGCGCATTCTACAGAGCAGTTGGCGATCAGGGGCTCCCGGTGCGCTGTACGCCAAAACCGTAAACCCGTTCGACGACGACGACGAGGACGACGACGAGAACGAGAGCGAATCAGCCCTTGATGACGCCGAGGGGGCGCATGCGGGCGACCTTGCGGGAGAGGCCGGCGCGGTGGACGACCTCGACGACGCGGTTGACGTCCTTGTAGGCGGCGGGCTGCTCCTCGGCGATGCCTTTGAGGTCGGTGCCGCGGACGACGATGCCCTGGTCGGCGAGGCGGCGGACGATGTCGCGGCCGTGGGCGGAGTGGACGGCCTGGGTGCGGCTCATGACGCGGCCGGCTCCGTGGCAGGTGGTGCCGAAGCTCTCCGCCATCGCGCCCTGGGTGCCGACGAGGAGGTAAGAGGCCCGCCCCATGTCGCCGGGGATGATGACGGGCTGGCCGATGTGGCGGTAGATGGCGGGCAGCTCGGGGTGGCCGGGCGGGAAGGCGCGCGTGGCGCCCTTGCGGTGGACGCACAGCAGCCGCTCGCGGCCTCCGACCACGTGCCGCTCCATCTTGGCGATGTTGTGCGCCACGTCGTAGATGAGGTCCATGCCCAGTTGTGCGGGGCCGGCCTTGAAGAACTCCTCGAAGGCGAGGCGGACGAGGTGCATGAGGGCCTGGCGGTTGGCCCAGGCGTAGTTGGCGGCGCAGCGCATGGCGCCCAGGTAGCGCTGACCCTCGGGGCTGTTCACCGGGGCGCAGGCGAGCTGGCGGTCGGGCAGGCCGATCTGGTACTTCTGGGCCGCCTTGACCAGGCTGTTCACGTATTCGTCGCAAATCTGGTAGCCGAAGCCACGCGAGCCGGAGTGGACCATGACGGTGATGGAGCCAACGCCGAGGCCAAAGGCGTCGGCTGCCGCCTGATCGAAGATCTGATCAACGACCTGAACCTCGACGAAGTGGTTGCCAGAGCCGAGGGTTCCGCACTGGCCCGCGCCGCGCTGGTAGGCGCGGTCGGAGACGACGTCGGGGTCGGCCCCCTCGATTGCGCCGCCGGCCTCCGTGTGGTCGAGGTCTTCGGGGCGGCCGTAGCCGCGGCGGACGACGTAGCGTGCGCCTTCGGCTACGAGCTTGCGCTCCTCCTGTTGGGAGAAGCGGATGTGGCCGCTCTTGCCGACGCCGCAGGGGATGGTGGCGAAGAGCTTTTCGACAAGGCCGCGGAGGTCGCGCCGCACCTCCTCCTCGCGGAGCTTCGTGCGGACCAGGCGGACCCCGCAGTTGATGTCGTAGCCCACACCGCCGGGCGAGACGACGCCGCCCTCGTCGGGGTCCGTGGCGGCCACGCCGCCGATGGGGAAGCCGTAGCCCCAGTGGATGTCGGGCATGGCGAGCGAGCGGCCCACGATGCCGGGCAGGAAGGCCACGTTGGCCACCTGCTCGGGCGCCTGGTCGCCCTTCACCTGCTCGATCATCGCGTCGTCGGCGTAGATCACGCCGTCGGTGCGCATCCCGTGCTTGTAGGAGCGCGGGATCTTCCAGCGGCAGTCGTCGAGCCTGTCGAGCGGGCCGTGCCAGGATTTGTCAGCCATGGGAGGCCTCCTGAGAAGCTGCGAGCCACGAGCTGCGAGCCGCGAGCCGGAAGACGAAGCAGTTTGTGTTTCCTAAAGGCTCGTAGCTCGAAGCTCGGCGCTCGCGGCTATCTCATTATACATCGAAAAGCACTTCCGCGAGCCATCCCTCGGGCGTCTGCGCCACCTTGAAGGCGTGGTAGGTGACGGCCTTGATTTCGGCGCCGCCCTGGTGGCGGGCGGGGTCGAAGGGTTCGCCGTGGCAGGTGGCGCGCAGGCGGGTGGGCGTGGCCTCGTGGAAGTCGAAGCGGCGGAGGAGCAGCCCCTCGGCGCTGAAGCGGAAGAGCAGCTCGCGGAGCCAGGCGTGGACCAGTTCCTCGGCGTCGTCGGCATCGAGAGCGATCTCGGCGGCCACGCGCTCCCCCACCGCGCCACCCTCGACGAGGATGGAGAGCATCCCCTCGGCGCAGGCCGCGAGCAGCTCGGGAAGCGTGTCGCCGCGCGCGCGAATGCCAACGTCGGCCGTGTGCTCGAGAATCTCGAATGAGCGCATACACTGGCCCTCTTGCCCCCACCGACCTCGCGTCGGTGGGACAGAGGATTGGCCACTACTGCCGCAGTGTCCCTCACCCCCCGCCCCCTCTCCCCCCGCCCGCCGTGAGGCGGGCGGGGGGAGAGGGGGAGTATATGCGCGGCGGCCTCCTTTAGTTGCCAATCCTCCGCCCCACCGACGCAAGGTCGGCGGGGGCGGCAGGACCAGACTCAGGCATCTGCGGCGGTCACCGCTTGATCGTGACGCGGTTGGCGACGTCCTTGAGGACGAGGTCGAAGTCGCGCGCGCGGGCGGGGACGGCGAAGACGTAGGTCTCGATGAGGTCCTTGGCGCCGGGGGTGAGGAGGATGGCCTGGCGCTTCTCGTCGCGCTCGAAGACGGGCCGGGTCATGCCCTGGACCTGCCGTATGAAGCCATAGGGGACCGCCTTGGCCTCGCGGCCGTAGCGGATGTAGAGGTCGGCGTTGCGCTCGTCCGCCCAGTTGAAGAAGACCTTGGCGGGGCTCTTGTCGCCCGGCTCGAACTTCACCCGCACTTCGAGGAACTGCTGCCCCGGGAGGATGTGGTCTCGGCGGCTGTCCACCGGGTCGCGGTAGATGTCCGTCAGCCGCGCGGGGGCTACCTTGATGGGCACGTCGAGGAGCGAGTCGGGCGCGGTCATCGCCTTGCGAATCCAGCCCTCGAACCAGTTCTGGCCGAAGCTCGCGCGCACGCGGCACCAGTCGCCCGCCGTGTCGCGCAGCTCCACGCGGAGGCCCTCGTTGAGCTCGCCGATCTGGTTCTCCTCGAACTGGAGCGGCACCCTGTCCTGGGTGATCACGAGGTAGCGCGTAGCGCGCGGCGTAGTGTCGCCTTTGGCAGCGGGTTCCCCGGCCAGTGCCTCGGCGGCGACGAGCCACAGCCCAGTGCAGGCGAGCACGTGGAACAGCTTCATCTCGGCCTCCTTATTCGCACGATGTGTTTGCCGCAGGCAGTCGTCCGCCCCATGGTCCCCTGCATAATACGGGACGGCCCGGCTATTGTCAACATCGTAATCGTCCCTCGTCCCTCGTCCGTCGTCCTCGATTCCCCTGGATTGAGGGGAAGAGAGTCGAGGACGAGGACGAGGACGAGGGACGAGGACGATTGCAGCCAAGGTGGAAGGGCGTTTGACTCACCCGGACGTGAGGGCTATAATGACCCCCAGTGCAGTCTTAGGGGGTCATGAGCACCGTGGCGTTGCTCCCTCGGATCTTCGGGTCGTATGGCGAGTATTCCGATCCATCGGTCTACGGGGAGTATCAGGCGGGGGAGCGCCTGGCGGTGGGGCGGCTCTCCACGCTCTACCGCGGCGAGCACTTGCGGACGCATCAGGTCGTGGCCGTCAAGGTCCTGAGCGAGTACGGCTGCCGCGTGGCCGACAAGCTCACCCGCCGCCTCGGCAAGCAGTGGGAAGGCGAGCGCGCCCAGAAGCTCGACCACCCGAACGTCGTGCGCACCATCGCCTGCGGCAGGGAGCACGGCCGCTATTATCTCGTCATGGAGTACCTGGCCGGCGGCAACCTCACCAGCCTCCTCCAGATGAGGGCGCCCGCCGTCGAGGGCCGGAAGATCGAGCTCATGCGCCAGGCCGCCAAGGGCCTCGAATACGTCCACAGCCGCGGCATCATCCACCGCGACGTCAGCCCCCAGAACATCATGCTCGCCGCCGACGGCACGGCGAAGCTGATCGACTTCGGCGTCTCCATCAGCAAGGCCGACCACGTGCTCAAGCGCGGGCTGCGCACCGGCCGCCCGGGCTTCATGGCCCCCGAGCTCATCCGCGACTACAAGTACAACGAAGGCACCGACATCTACGCCTTCGGCGTCTCCCTCTACCACGTGGCCACAGGGCAGGCGCCGTTCCGCACCAGCGACGACCCCTTCGAGGCCCTGAACACCGTGCTGAACACGCCGATTCCGCCGCTGAGCAGCCTGCGGCCCACCATCAGCAAGCGCCTCGAAACCATTATCATCAGGGCCATGGAGCCGAGGGTTAACGCCCGATACCAGTCCGTCACCCGCCTCCTCGACGACCTCGCGGAGGTGAGCGACGCCGACCTGTGAAGTGGGGGATGAATGGATAGGTGGATGGGTGAGAAAGGTCTGGATGGATGGATGATTGGATGGGTGGATGAATGCCAGGAGGATCGCCTCTTTCATCCATCCATTCATCCATACATCCATTCATCCCCTCCGCGAATCATCCATTCATCCACCCATCCAATCATCCCCTTTGGTTGCGGCCGATGGCCGCATCAAGACTGGAGTCCACAATGTCAAAGGACATGACCGAGATCCGCTGGCACGGCCGCGGCGGCCAGGGGGCGAAGACCGCCGCCACGATGGTCGCCGAGGTCGCCCTCGAGGAGGGCAAGTTCTCCCAGGGCTTCCCCGAGTACGGCCCCGAGCGCATGGGCGCGCCCATCCGCGGCTACACCCGCATCTCCGAGCGCCCCATCCGCCTCCACTGCCCCATCACGGCGCCCGACGTGGTGGTGGTGCTCGACCCCACCCTCATCGGGGCGGAGGACGTGGCCGACGGGCTCAAGCCCGACGGGGCGATTATCGTGAACACCCACGAAGGCCCGGCCACCATCCGCGCCAGGCTCGGCGTCGCGCACGGAAAGGTCTACACCGTGGACGCCACGAAGATCGCCATCGAAACCATCGGCCGCCCCATCCCAAACACCCCCATGATCGGCGCTCTCATCCGCGTCAGCGGCTTCATGAAGCTCGAAACCGTCTTCCACGACATCCAGAAGAAGTTCCTCAAGAAGCTCGGCGAGCGAGTCGTCCAGGGAAACATCCAGGCCGTCCAGCGCGCCTATCAGGAGGTCCAGAGCGAATGAGCACGAAGACCGAACCCTACACCTGGAAGACCATGCCCCGCGGCAGCGTGATCCCCGAGGCCGGCAACGCCTCCGGCTACCGCACGGGGTCCTGGCGAACCTATCGCCCGGTCTGGAACCCCAAGACCTGCATCCACTGCCTGACCTGTTGGATCCTCTGCCCCGACTCCTCGATCCAAGCCGAGGGGGGAAAGGTCAAGGGCATTGACTACGACCACTGCAAGGGCTGCGGCATCTGCGCCCACGAGTGCCCCATCAACACCAAGCTCATGGCCAAAGAGGGCCTCTCCGACGAGGAGCGGGCCAAGGGCAAGGCCATCACCATGGTCCTCGAATCCGAGGCTGAGAAGGCCGAGTGAAGCCCAAGTGAGAAGGCAAAAGGCAAAAGGCAAAAATCGAGAATCAAGAATCCGAACTGAGGAGTCCCACCTTATGTCTGCTATCGCCACCGAAGTGAAGCAGAGGCGTGTGTCGCTCACGGGCAACGACGCCGCGGCCGAGGCGCTCCGCCAGGCCAACCCGGACGTCGTGGCCGCCTATCCCATCACGCCTCAGACCGAGCTGATGCACGCCTTCGCCCAGTTCCACGCCGACGGGCGGGTGGACACCGAGCTCGTGCTCGTGGAGAGCGAGCACAGCGCCATGAGCGCCTGCGTGGGCGCCTCTGCCGCCGGCGCGCGCGTCGCCACCGCCACCAGCTCCCAGGGCTACGCCCTGATGGTGGAGATTTGCTACATCGCCGCCGCCTTCCGCCTGCCCATCATCATGCCCCTGGTCAACCGCGCACTCTCCGGGCCCATCAACATCCACTGCGACCACTCCGACGCCATGCTCGCCCGCGACACCGGCTGGATTCAGCTCTGGAGCGAGAACTCGCAGGAGGCCTACGACAACACGCTCATGGCCTTCCGCATCGCCGAGCACCCGAGCGTGCTCACCCCCATCATCGTCAACCTCGACGGCTTCATCCTCAGCCACACGGGCGAGGTGCTCGACGTCCTCGACGACGCGGCGGCCAAGGGCTTCGTGGGCGAATACAGGCCCGAGCGCGCGCTCCTCGATACCGACCACCCCTACTCCGTGGGCGCGCTCTTCCTGCCCGACAACTACTACGAGGCCCGCCGCCAACAGCAGCAGGCCATCCTCGACTGTGTTCCCGTCATCGAGGCCGTCAGCCGCGAATACGCCGAGCTCGCAGGCCGCTCCTACGGCCTCATCGAGGGCTACTGCCTCGACGACGCCGAGCTCGTCATGGTCGGCATGGGCTCCACGATGGGCACCGCAAAGGTCGCTGTGGACGAGCTCCGCGCCGAGGGCCTCAGGGCCGGCCTCCTCAAGCTCCGTCTCTACCGCCCCTTCCCCGGCCCGCAGATCGTCGCCGCCATCCGCCACGCGAAGGCCGTGGCCGTCATGGACCGCGCAATCTCCTACGGCCTCGATGGCGGCCCCCTCTTCCACGAAGTCCGCTCCTTCGCCCACAACCAGACCCGCGCCCCCTTCGCCAGCTACGTCTACGGCCTCGGCGGGCGCGACATCATCGTTGATGAACTGAAAGGCATCTTCCGCGACCTCGAGGCCGTCTCGAAGGGCGCCGATGCCTCCGCCACCCGCTACATCGGCGTAAGAGAATGACGCGTGACCCGTGACGCGTGATTCTGAAATCGAGAATCAAAAATCGAAAATCGAAAATGGAAAGGGCTTCAGATGGCTCTCCGCCTCAAAGACCTCACCGACTGCCCCGAGCTGCTCAGCGGCGGCCACCGCGCCTGCGCCGGCTGCACCGCCCCCTCCATGATCCGCCAGTTCCTCCTCGCCGCCGGAAAACACACCGTCGTCGGCTGCGCCACAGGCTGCATGGAGGTCGTCACCACCATCTACCCCTACACCGCCTGGCGGGTGCCGTTCATCCACGACGCCTTCGAGAACTCGGCGGCCACGGTGAGCGGCGCTGAGGCCGCCTACAACGCCCTCAAGCGTCGCGGCCGCATCCCGCCCGACAAGAAGATCAACTTCATCGCCATGGGCGGCGACGGCGGCACCTACGACATCGGCCTCCAGTCCCTCTCCGGGGCGATGGAACGCGGCCACCGCATGCTCTACATCTGCTACGACAACCACGCCTACATGAACACCGGCATCCAGCGCTCCGGGGCCACCCCCAAGGGCGCCGCCACGTCCACCGCCCCGGCGGGAAAGGTCCACCTCGGCAAGGAGCAAAACCGCAAGGACCTCACGGCCATCATGCTCGGCCACAACATCCCCTACCTGGCCCAGGCCAGCCCCTACAACCACCGCGACCTGATGGCAAAGGTGCAGCGGGCGCTCGAGATAGACGGCCCGACCTTCCTCAACGTCCTCGCCCCCTGCCATCGCGGCTGGCGCATCAACGTCGAGGAATCCATGGCGATGGCCCGCCTCGCCGTCGAGACCTGCTTCTTCCCCCTCTTCGAG
Source organism: Planctomycetota bacterium (assembly GCA_016872875.1). The sequence continues at coordinate 26,075 of VGYW01000069.1, forward strand.
GTGGATGGCGGCGTCTGGAAGGTCAACTACAAGCCCAAGGAGAAGCGGCCGCTCGTCGAGTGGCTCAAGCCGCAGGGCCGCTTCGCCCACCTCTTCAAGCCTGGCCCTGGCGAGGCCATCATCGCCGAGCTTCAGGCCGAGGTGGACCGCAAGTGGTCCGAGCTCCTCGAGCGCGAGGCCGCCAGCAAGGCCAAGGCCGAGGCTGCGGCCCAGGCCGGCTGAGGAACCTAACCTCTCCCCTGGGGAGAGGTCGCCCGCCCCGGGCGGGCGGGTGAGGGTGCCTG